>PWFC01000020.1 GCA_003554025.1 Mollicutes bacterium | reverse complement strand
GATCCGGTCGGCGCCGCTTTGGACGATTGGCCGCCGGTGTTGGAATACACTTGCGTGTCGAGGACGAGGATGTTCACATCGTCGTTGCTGGCGATGACGTGGTCAAGGCCGCCATAGCCGATGTCGTAAGCCCATCCGTCGCCGCCGATGATCCAGTTGGATTGCTTGACGATGTAATGGGAGAGTTCGCGGAGCTCATCGCCCAAATCGCCTTCAAGCTTGTCGATCATCGGACGGAGCTTCTTGTAGATTTCAAGGGTCTTGTCGCCGTCGTTGCGGTTTTCCACCCATTCTTCAAAGAGTTCGTTCATCTCTTTGGGGAGCTTGTCTTTGTTGTTGACGACAAGGTTTTGGATGCGGTCGCGCATGGTCTCGTTGGCGAGATACATGCCGTAGCCGAACTCGGCGTTGTCCTCAAAGAGGGAGTTGGCCCAGGCCGGACCGCGTCCGTCCATGTTCTTCGTATAAGGCGTCGCCGGGAAGGAACCTCCGTAGATGGAAGAACAGCCCGTCGCGTTGGCGATTTGCATGCGCTCGCCGAAGAGCTGGGTGACCAGCTTGACATACGGCGTTTCGCCGCAGCCGGCGCAAGCGCCGCTGAATTCGAAGAGCGGTTGTGCGAATTGGGAGTTCTTCGCGTTGGTCTTCTTGACGAGGTTGTCTTTCGGGGTTACGTCGTTGAAGAGGTATTTGGCGTTGTCGACTTCGCCCTTTTCGATTTCATCGCCGATTGGGCTCATTTCAAGCGCTTTTTCTTTGGCCGGGCAGACGGATACGCAAACGCCGCAGCCGGTGCAATCGAGCGTCGAAATTTGAATCTTGTAATGCAAGTCGTCGATGCCTTTGCCTCGGGCGTCTAAGGTTTCCATACCCTCGGGAGCGGCTTTCATTTCTTCTTCGGTCAAGAGGAAAGGACGAATGACCGCGTGCGGACAGGCGAACGCGCACTGGTTGCACTGGATGCAATTTTCTTTGATCCATTTGGGCACGTAGTTGGCGATGCCGCGTTTTTCATAGGCGGTCGAACCTTGTTCCATGGTGCCGTCGGCGTAGTCTTCAAAGGCGCTGACCGGCAGGTCGTAGCCTTCGATTGCGTTGACGGGCTCGGCGATTTCGGCGACGTATTTCGGCTTGGCCGCTTCTTTTGGCTTCGCATCGTCTTCGAGGTCTTTCCACTCGTCTTTGACGTTGACTTCGACGAGGCCTTCTTTGCCGCTGTCGATGGCTTTGAAGTTCTTCTCGACGATTTCTTTGCCTTTGCGTCCGTATTCTTTCTCGGCGTATTCTTTCATCAGCTTTTGCGCGCGTTCATAAGGCATGATGTGTTCATTGAGCGCGAAGAAAGCCGATTGCATGATGGTGTTGATCATGCCGCCGAGGCCGATGTCCTCAGCCAGTTTGACGGCGTTGATGATGTAGAGTTTGGCGTCTTTTTCGGCAAGCTGGCGCTTGACTTTGTTCGGGAGGAACGCTTCGATTTCCTCTTTTGTCTTGATGGTGTTTAGCAAGAAAGTTCCACCTTTGCGCATGCCGCCGAGCATATCGTATTTGAACAGATAGGAATCTTTTGAACAGCTGACGAAGTGGGGATGGCTGACAAGGTAGGTCGAACGGATTGGGTTTTCGCTGAAGCGAAGATGCATGCGGGTGATGCCGCCCGATTTCTTCGAGTCGTAGCTGGAATAGGCTTGTCCGTACATATCGGTGTTTTCGCCGATAATCTTGATGGTGTTTTTCGATGCGCCGACGGTGCCGTCGCTGCCGAAGCCGTAGAATAGAAGCTCCGTCGTGGTCTCATCGGTCGCGTCGATTTCTTCGGGCACTTCGAGCGATGTGTAGTTGACGTCGTCTTCGATGCCGATGGTGAAACGGTCCTTTTGTTTGCCGGCGAGGTTGTCGTAGACGGCCTTGATTTGCGCGGGGGTTGTGTCTTTGCTGGAAAGACCGTAACGTCCGCCAATCACAACTGGGGCGTCTTTTTCACCGTAGAATACGCTGCGCACGTCAAGATAAAGCGGTTCGCCGATGGATCCGTTTTCTTTGGTGCGGTCCAAGACGGCAATGCGCTTGACGGTTTCAGGGAGCGCTTCAAGGAAATACTTGGCGCTGAAAGGACGATAGAGATGCACGGTCAAAAGGCCGACGCTCCGTCCCTCTTTTTCGTTGAGGTAATCGACGGTTTCGCGGACGGTTTCCGTGACGGAACCCATCGCGACAATGACGTCTTCGGCGTTATCGTCGCCATAATACGTAAACGGTGCATAATCGCGACCGGTTTCTTTGGAAATCTCTTTTAAGTAATAGGCAACGATGTCGGGGATGTCCTTGTAGTATTTTTCCTGAATTTCACGCGCTTGCATGTAGACGTCGTCGTTTTGCGCCGAACCGCGAGTAACGGGGTTTTCACTGTTCAAGGCGCGTTTTTTGAAACGGCGCACGGCGTCTCTGTCTAAGAGACGGTCGAAAACATCGTAATCCATCACTTCGATTTTGTTGACTTCGTTTGAGGTGCGGAAGCCGTCGAAGAAATGCAAGAACGGAATGCTGGATTTGATCGCCGCGAGGTGCGCGACACCGGCCAAATCCATTGTTTGCTGCACGGAACCGGATGCGAGCAACGCAAACCCGGTCGGACGAGCAGCCATGGCGTCTTGGTGGTCGCCAAAGATTGAGAGCGCCTGTACTGCGATGCTTCGTGAAGCGATGTGAATGACTCCGGGGAGCAGTTCACCCGCTATTTTATACATGTTGGGCAATTTTAGAAGCAAGCCCTGCGATGCTGTGTACGTGGTTGTCAAAGCGCCCGACTGCAGCGAGCCGTGAACCGCACCGGCGGCTCCCGCCTCCGATTGCATCTCGACAACTTTCACGGGCATTCCAAACAAGTTCTTCTTGCCTTGGGAAGCCCAAAGGTCCGTATGTTCAGCCATAGGCGAAGAAGGAGTGATGGGATAAATGCCCGCTACTTCCGTGAACGCATAGGCTGCATGAGCAGCGGCCTGATTCCCGTCCATGGACTGAAACACTTTTTTGTTAGTCGCCATTGCAACTACCTCCATTTAAATTTTTTGCTATCTTGTCATACAAATTCATTATACAACATGAACCATTGTGAGACAACGGGGAAAAAGACGATTTCATAAAAGAAAACACTTACATGAGAAGTGTTTTCGGACTATTTAGAAAATTCAAGGTTTATTTCAATTTGGAAAGGAGCGCTTCGGCTTTGTCGAGGTAGAGGCCGCCGACGTAGCCAAAGTCGATGTTCAAATCTTCGCTTAAGCCGATTTTGTCTTTGAACAGGGCGACATTGTGCCACTGCAAGCATTGAAAAACCCTGCGAAGATAGAGCCGCTTGTAATCGTCGCCGGTCGGTGTCCTCCTCAAATAGATAGGCAAAAGCGCGATGGCGTGGTCGAAATTGTTGTTGCCGAAACAGGCGATGTCGTGAAAAGGGTCGGCGTTGCCGGTGAACTCCCAATCGGTTAGTCGCAGGCCCTTTTCGGTCGCGATGAAATTGCTGATTTGCGCATCGCCGTGCACAAGGGTCAGATCGCCTTTGGCGAGGAAATCCTTGTGGCTTAGAAGTTTGCGCTTGTACTCGGTGTAGCGCTTCTCGTGGGAATGGCCCAGTTCGCGCAGATAGGATTCGTATTTATCAAGGCGTTGGAAGGGCTCGTAATCGTATTTCGAACGTTCGCTGTTTTTGTGGATGTTTCTTAAGACTTCCGCGGCCTCATCCAAGTAATCGTAGGGGTCTTTTTCGTGCAAAGGGACACCTTCGACGTATTCGGCGATTTTGACGCCGCTTTCTTGGTCGAAATAGACGGTCTTGTTGTTTAGGGCCAGCGGTTCGATGAATTTCAAGTGATACGCTTCGACGTCGCGGTCGACAAAATTGTCGGCGTTTTTGCCGGTGATGCGGTAGGTGTATTTCTTGTTGTCGACTTCGACGATGTAGGTGTAATTCGACATGCCGCCCATCAAACGTTCGACTAGTCGAACGTTTTCCCTATCGGTGTTGAAAACTTGTGCGCACGTGGTTTGAATTTGCTGTTCGTGGGTCATAGAAAACTCCTTTTATTATAGTTTGAACACTTTTGTCGGCCGCTTCTGCCCGGCGATGGCGACGTCGAAATCGCCCAAGGAAAGTTCGTAGCTTTCAAAGACCGAGGAAAAGGTTTCAAGCGTGTGTTCTTTGGTGTTGCATTCTTCGGAGGGATGGGCCAAAACGAGGGTCTTGGTCTTATCGCCGACAAGTTGGGTGAGATAATAGGCGCTGTCGGCGTTGGAAAGATGGCCTTTGACCGAGTCGATTCGCTGTTTGAGATAATGGGGGCGTTCGCTTCGAAAAAGCATCGCCACATCGTAGTTGGCTTCAAAGATGTACATCTCCGCGTTGCCGATCAGCGGATAGTCGAGTTCGGGGATGAAGCCCGTATCGGTGATGTAGACCAAGCGTTTCCCTTCGCATTCAAAAACAAAGCCAAGCGTGGTCTTGCTGTCGTGAGAAAGCAAGAGCGGCGTGATGGTGAACGCACCGATGGTAAAAGGCTGATCCGGAGCGATGGTTTCGTGGGGTGTGTTTTTTGGAAGCTTATTCATAACGGCCGCATAGGTGCTTTCCGTTGTGAAAAGCGTGGTGGGGATTTTGTTCAAAAGGCTTGTCAATCCGCGTGTGTGATCGCTATGCGCATGAGTCAGAAGCATACCGTCAAGTCCCTCGAAAGAAATCTCGCGAAGCGCTAAGCGTTCCCTAAACGCTTTATGGGAAATCCCGGCGTCGATCAACAGCGCGGTATCGCCTTTTTTCAGGTATGTGGCGTTGCCTTTGGAACCGCTGGCTAATACAATGGCTTCCATGAAACTCCCTCCGTTTCTAAAAACATTATACACGAAGAGACGGTAAATGCAATAATAGTACCCCTTGCATAGAAGCGTCGTTCGTTGAATTTTGCGTTTTTTCAGTTGTCTTATACGTTGAGAAATGGTAATATATATACTGCGTATTTTTTTGCGTAGTATATTTAGGAGTGATTACACATGGACAGCTTAATCATCAAACGCGGACTCATCGTGTTGACCTTGTTGCTTGTGATTATCGGTTCCGCCGTTGCCTGCAATTTTCTAATCGGCGAGGACGAAAGACCGACGGTTTCAAACCCCGACGATGTGTTCATGACCTACAACGGCATCGAAATCACCAACGGCGACGTCTACACCCGCATGAAAGCGGCCGACGGAATGATGCAGCTTATGAATCTGATCGACACGAAGTTGCTCACCGATTACATGGACGCCGTCACCGACGATGCCATTCAGGATGAAATTCTCGAACTGACTTATGAGACCACCGATCCCATCGAGATAGAGCACCTCACGGAAGCGGAAAAGGAAAGAATGGAACAGGATTATAGAGACCTTGTCGTCATGGCCGGCTTCGACCCTGACGACGAAGAAAGCGAAGAGACGTTCATTCGTCTCCGTTTGGCCAAGCAAGCCTACACAGTCGAACGCTACGAAACCGAAGACGATCCCGATTCCATTTTCTACATCTCCACGCAAGACCTTTCCGATTATTACTACGACTATGAGATGGGCGATTTGTTCGCCATCCCCGTTCGCTTCAACAGCGCGACCGAATACCGCAACGTCCTAAGACACTTCAACCTCGTTGAAGATTACGAAGACGGTTGGGGTCTTTATACGGGAGACGACCCGATTGAAGACGTCGATGAGTTCGACGAGGACAACACCGAAGTCTTAGACGACGACGAGGTTTTGCAGTATTACATCAAAATGTACAATTACATGAACCAGCATCGTGATTCGATCGACGAAAACAGCTCCATCGAAGATTTGATCGCGCTTGAAAACGGACATTTCCGCTACAACCAGCGCGAACTCCAAGAACTCTCCGCCGAACGCGACGACAAGGCCTATGCGAACATGGCGGATTACCTCTACCGCTCTTTGGAAGTTGAAGAGGAAGACGACAAACCTTATTCCCGCGAATCCAAATCTTTGGGCGGCGACCGTTTCCTATTCTTCGTCTTCGACCGTGAAGAGGTCCCCGAGTTTGAAGAGATCGACGGCGATGAAATCCTCGAGCTACGAGACCGTTACATCGACAACCTTGTCGGCGACCAGCAAATCATCGAAGCGTTCAAGAGACTCCACGAGGAAGAAGGCCTGACCATCTACGACGAGGCCATCGCCATGACCTACCAACAACAGTTCCAAACCAGACGCGAACTGTATTCCGAAGATTATGACGGCCAGCACATCGCAAAGCTTGACGACTTCAACGTGACCGTCGATGAGTTCTTCGACTATCTCTCCGAAAGAATCGGCGCGCTTTACGCCACCGAACTCATCAAGGAACAATACCTGCTTCATAGCGACTATTTCTCCGAACATTTCGGCAGCAACCGCAACGTCTTTGAAAACCGAAGCCAACAATTCCGCGACTGGCGCGGCGAACTCAGCCAGGAAAAACAGCAAGCCGTACAATTCGGCATCGATTGGCGGGTGTTCTTCGAACTCCAATACGGCATCGCCACCGAAGAGAGCTACCTTACCAAACGTGTGGCCGAACACCTCCGGGGCGACTATCTCTTCGACCGCGTCGATTTGACCGACACCATGCCTTATGTCGAAGACTACTACAACAACTATTTCTCCTTGGACATCCGGCAAATCCGCATCTACATAGACATGAACGACGACTTCATGGAAGACGACATCGAAGCGTATCTCGAAGAACTTGACGAAAGCGAACGAAACGCGTTCAACTCACTATTGACCAACCTCGAAGAAGAATTGAAACAAGCCGCCGAAGACAAGTCCTTAAACGAAATCGCCACCGAATACCAACGCGCGCTACGCGGTGAGGATGAAGAAGACGACGACTACAGCCGCTGGGCCCGTTTCAAAAACGCCGGCATTCGCATCGCCCATCAAAACAAGGGCGAAATGGACTACTCCGAAGCAAAAGACTTAGACGAAGCCCTTGTGGAACTTTACCAAGACATCTACGAAGCCTACCAGCGCGATGAGAACGTCGACGACGACGAGTTCATCGGTCGCCGTTTGGCCAAGACGCAACACCAATACTATTTTGTCCGCGCCGAAAAAGGTCCGGGCTTTGAAAAGCCGTCCGCCGTTTTTGATAACGCCGACGGAGACTATCCGGACGCGCTTGAAAACGACGAGTCCATGCCAAGCCCCGCCCAACTCGCGCTGTATGCGCAAATGCGCCTTGAAACCCGCCGGGACGGCGACAGCGACATCGAAATGCCCGACAGCGTAAAAGAAGCATTAGAAGCGTATTTCAAACCCATGCACGACCGCTTTTATTCCAACGTCAATTTCTCCATCTTGCTGATCGATGAAATCCTCGAAGGCGAATACTCCTTCGGCGATAACGAAGAGCATCACGTCAAGATGTTCAACACCATCCGAGATTTGTTCTACCGTTCGCAGTTTCCCGAGCTTGATTGACTTTCAGGGGCCTCAACCGAGGCCCTTTTCTTTTCACAAAAAAAAGACCCTTCCTGTAAAAGGGTCTTTTTCAAAGAAAAACCCCGCCTTGGGCGGGGTGGGAAATCATTCTTCCTCTTCTTCGGAATCTTCGTCGGTTTCTTCTTCGTCTTCGTCTTTTTGCTTGATGGCTTCGACTTCGAGTTCTTCATCTTCGTCGACTTCTTCTTCAATCTCTTCTTCCTCTTGCGGATAAGAGATGCTGACGATGATTTTGTCTTCAGGCGCTAACACCTTGAAGCCTTCGGGAAGGTCCAAGTCGCTGACGTGCAAGGCTTCGTTTCCTTCAAGTCCGCTGACGTCGAGTTCGAAGTTGCTAATCCCTTCTCCGGCGGGGAATTCGGTTTCAATCGACGACGCGATGAGCTCGACGACGAGACCGCGGTCTTCGACTTGCTCTTTATTGACAAGCACGACGGGGATTTCGGCGGTGATGCTGTCCGTTGCGCTGACTTTTTGCAGATCGAAATGCAATACGTGGTTGTGACGCAAAGGATCCACTTGTACTTCCTTGAAATACACTTGGTGGGTTTTGCGTCCGAGTTTTGCCTTGAAGGTCATACTCATTCCGTATTCCGAGTAGGCATCGGCGAATTCCTTGAATTCGGCCTGCACCGGGGTGCTTTCGATTTCCTTGCCGTATACGACGCCGGGAACGAGCCTTTGCTCGCGAACCTTGTTGAGCTTCTCCGTACGTTTTTCCAGTTTCATGCTTTCACTCCTCTATCTTTCGCTGGCAATGTTTTCAATTTGTCACTTAACGAGTATAACACAGAGAACGTTGTTTGTCTATTTTTTTTCATGTTTGGTTTTTTTCGCCTTGTAATAGCGCTCGCGGTCCAAGACGCCAAGAGGGGAAGTGAATTCGCCTTCTTCGATTTCTTCGAGCGCTTCGCCGAGAACGGCGAACTTGGAATCGATGTTGTCGATGAAATGAAGGGCTAAGGCTTCGGGGATGTTGGGTTTTTTCGGAGAACCGAAGTTTCCGTAGTAATGGTGCGAAAGCAGCATGTGCTGAAGCAAGAGCCGTTCTTCTTCTTCATAAAAACCGTGTTTGCGCGCGGTTTCGCCGATCGCTTCGCTGCCCATGACGATATGGCCGAGCAAGCGGCCTTCCTTGGTGTATTCGGGGGCGTAGTAATTGGACAGTTCGACGGTTTTGAACAAATCGTGCAACACGATGCCCGCAATCAACAAGTCGTGGTCCAAAAACGCGTACGTTTTGACAAGACCGTCGCTTAAGGTGAGCATGGTCGCCGTATGATGGGCCACGCCGCCGATGTAGGCGTGGTGGAAGCGGGTGGCGGCGGGGTATAGGTAAAAAGCTTCCTTGTATGTATTGTATAGGTCGTCGGTGATGGTTTTGACAATCGGGTTTTCGATGGCGGAGAGGTAATGTTCGACGGTTTTTTTCGAACGCGTGACATCAACCGGCGCGAAACGGTAAAATTCCCGCATGACGCGGATTTTTTCATCAAGGTCGATGTCGCAGTCGCTGATGTGGCGGTAATGTTCGACGAGGTGTTGTTCGCGTCCCTTGAATTCGACCGGTTTGGTCTCGAAATAATAGACTTCCTCCTCTTTGACGTCTTCGCGTTCGTCGATGCGAAGCGTCAGGCGCGTCTCGTCGGAAAGCAAAACGGAGAGGGTGTTGGTTTCATAGGTGGTCTGGTTGTAGCTGTCGATTTTGGCGTAGAATTTTTTCACGGGTTTCATCCTTTCTGCTTTTTCAGCACCGTGGTGCCGATGTCGCTTAGGCGAAGCGTTTCATCTTGCAAAGGGGATTCTTCAAGCGAATGGTAAAGCAGCTCGTAAGTTCCCTCTAAGGGCATTTTTTCGGGCTGCTTGCAGTTTTTGAAAACGCAAAGCAGCGTTTCTTGTTCGTCGAAGAGTTCATAAAACATGGTGCCAGTCTTGTTGATGCGCACACGCGTGTGCGCGCGGATGTAGCCCGCGTTTTTCAGGCGGAAAAGCGCATGGTCTTTGCGCAGTTTGATCAAAGCGCGGAAATCGTCGATGTCCTTCAAGTGTTCGTCGGCTTGACGCCATGGAATCATGTTCACGCTGTCGGGACTTTTGTAGGAGTTGCGGACGCCTTTTTTGCTGCGGTAAAATTCCTGTCCGGCGTGAATGAAAGCGACGCCTTGGGCGAGCAACACCATGCTTGTGGCGAGTTTTTGCATCTTCAGCCGGTCTTTTTTCGAGGTCTTTGGCAACGCGGCTTTGGCTTTGTCGTAAAAGGTGTGATCGTCGTGGCACTCGACGTAGTTGATCGATTGCGCGGGGTATTTGATGCCACCGTGGACGAAGGTGCTGCCCCTCATGACGGCTTTTAAGGTTTCACTTCGGCCTTTGTGGCCTAGGGCGTAGCCTTTGTCTTGCAGATTGAACGTCGAACCTTTGATGTTTTCACGGGCGAGGTCGTTGAAAAAGCCGATGTTGAAAAGCGCGTCGTCGTTGTGCATATGGGCGAGTTTCTTTGAAGGCAGGGGGGAAGGTATTTTCCAGCCTTCGCCGTAAACCATGATCGATTTGTCGAGGCGTTCAAGCTTTTGGCGAAGTTCGTGCATGGTCTCAAGGTCGATGATGCCCATGATGTCGAAACGGAACCCATCAAGCGCGAACGCTTTCGCCCAATACAGCACCGAATCGACGATGAATTTTCGCACCATGCGGCGTTCGGTGGCGAGATCGTTGCCACAGCCGCTCGCTTCGGTCATATACCCGTGCTTATCGACGCGGAAAAAATAGCCGGGCACCATGTTCGCAAAGGGAAAGGTTTCCACTTTGAAGACATGGTTGTAAACAACGTCCATCACGACGCCGAGTCCGGCCTCGTGCAACTTGTCGATGGTTTCTTTCAATTCGTTTATGCGACGGTAAGGATCTTCGGGGTCGGTCGAATAGGATCCTTCGGGGACGTTGTATTGCGAAGGGTTGTATCCCCAGTTGTATTGTTTGAAGGGATCTTTTTCATCCACGCCTTCGAAGTCGTAAAAGGGCAGGATTTGGACGTGGGTGACGCCGAGGGATCGCAAATAATCTATGCCTGCCGGGTTGCCGCCCGGGGTTTTGAGTCCGCTTTGTGAAAACGCGGGGTACGTCGAAGGGTTCGTGGCTTTGAGGTTTGGATCTCGCGTCATATCGCGGATGCTCGCTTCATAGATGATGGCGTCCGTGCCACAAACGCCCACACGAGAACGCCGCATCGGCCGGATTTTGTCGGGGTCGATGACGTAATTGTGCTTTCCATTGGCCGAAGAAGACCTCGCGTAAGGGTCCAAAAACGCATGAGTCTCGCCGTTGACATAAGCTTCGTAATAATAAGGGGTCTTCTCCAAGTCCCCTTTTAGGGTGAGACTCCATACGCCTTGGTTTTCATATTCGAGTGGAATTTTTTCAAAAGAGCCGTTGCGTTTTGCGACGAGCTTTACTTCTTTGGCGATTGGCGTCCAAATTTTGAACGTGGTTTCCTCTTTCGAATAGGTGACGCCCAAATCGTCGCCGTCGTAAGCGTAAAGCGTGTCGAACATTTCGGTTCGGACGATTTCGCCGCTTTTGAGTTCGCATTCGTGGCCCAAGTCGTCTTTGACGGTATAGATTCGGTTCAAGAAAATGAAACCTTCGTAGGTCAGGGTGTATTTATACCCGCCTTCGATTGTTTCTTTTCGCTTGATTTCTAGAGGCAGGGTTTCTTCGCTGCAAGACACTTCAAAACGGGAAGGTTCCCCGCGGGATTTTGGAACGAGAAGGCTGATGGTGCGGAAATCTTCATGAAACGCTTCAAAGTTGACCATTGTTTTCACTTTCCTTTAAAGATTGTAAAATCCGCCACGCTTCTTCTTTCAAAGCGCCGCGTTCGTTTTCGACTTCCCGGTTGAGCACCCTTTTGAGCAGGGTATCCAATATCAGGCGTATATAGTGCGGCTTGTCTTTAGGGACGATTTTTGAAATCTCGGCGCCGCGGTAGGGAAGGTCGTGCACTTTGCGAATCGGCAATGTCTTTTCGAGATGTTCGATGCGTTTTTTTTGGCTTTTGCGCCCGAAGATGCGGTTGACGGTATCGGCTTGCAAGCAACGTTTTTCTCCGAAATGAAACAAAGCTTCCGGGGTGAAAGGTTCACGGTCGGTTTGCATGTGGATGCTTTCGATTTCTTTGATGGCCTCTACAAATTTTTTCGGAAGGCGCCACAAAGTCAAATCTATTCCATCGACTATGTGCAGGACGGAAAACGCCTCAAGAGGGCCGTAAATTACAGGGCTTATTGACAATTTCCGAAAGCCCGCTTCATGTCCGTATAAAGCGGAAGCAAAGTCTGTCTCGACCATGGCTTTAAGGGCCTTTTGTTTGTTTGGGGCGTCAAAGAGCTTGAAAAGTTCGTCTTGAATCCGTTCGATTGATATCTTGCGAATCAAGTGTTTTTGCTCTGTTAAAGCTTTGCGGGTTTCTTCTTCCATGGAAAAGTCGAGTTTCGCCATGAAACGAAAGGCTCGAAGCATCCGCAACGCATCCTCATAGAACCGTTCGGCGGGGTCGCCGATGGTGCGGAGGCGTTTGTTGTCCAAATCGTCGCGACCGCCATGATGGTCGTGGATGTTTCCGTCTTTGTCCATCACAAGTTGGTTGACGGTGAAATCGCGGCGAGACAAGTCCTCTTCAAGCGTTTTTGCAAAACGGATCGAATCGGGATGGCGATGGTTGTCGTAAGTGGTTTCCCGGCGGTAGGTCGTCACCTCGAAATGCAGGCCTTCTTGGACAATGGTCATGGTGCCGAAAGCTTTTCCGGTCGCCACGACTTTGTCAAAAAGCGCCTCGACTTCGTCGGGGCGAGCGTTGGTGGTGATGTCGATGTCGCCGGTTTCCCTACGCAAAAGATAATCGCGCACAAAACCGCCGACAAAATAGGCTTCGTAGCCGGCGTTGTTGAGTGTTTGCAAGATTTCTATACCCAGTCGATGCGACTTTTTCATAGGAATCACCACGTTGAATTATACTATATATGGGGTGTTTTTTCCATTAATCCAACGTTTTTGTCGAATTAATGCTATGATGGTAAAGGGAGGTCGATACCCTTGGAAAGCATAAAAAACACAACCACGGACCGTTTTGAGACCAAACGCTCGACGTTCATCACCGAACTTCATCCAATCGCGGACGCACAAGCGATGCAAGGCGTTTTGCGCCGATTGCGGGAAAAGCATTCCGACGCTTCTCACCATTGTTTTGGGGCCATCATCGGCATGGACGGAGAACTCGAACGTTTCGACGACGACGGCGAACCTTCGCAAACCGCCGGCATGCCCATATTGCAGGTCCTCAAAAAGAACAACCTGACCAATGTCTTGTGCGTGGTCGTCCGTTATTACGGCGGTATCAAGCTAGGCGCCGGCGGGTTGATTCGCGCCTACAAAAAAGGCGCCAGCAACGCCGTGCAAAAGGCGGTTAGGACCCGGAAGAAAACCTTTCAAGAATTTTGCGTCGAACTCGATTTCGCCCTAGGCGGAAAAATCGAGTCTTTCTTGCGGCAAAACGCACACATCCTCGACCGTCACTACGGAAACGAAAAGATGTCGTTGACGCTGAGAATCGAGAAAAGCGTTTATGAAGGGTTTTTGGAACAACTACGGGAAAAAACAAAGGGAGCGTTTGCGCTCACTCCCTTGAAAAGCTATACGGTGTTTGTCTGACTATGTGAACAATCTGCGTGAAATTTCCACAAGATTCATAATCGCTTTCAACACTAGATAACTGAGTCCGATGGCAAGGAAAACGTAGGTGATTTGCATTTGCCAGATGGCGCCTTTTTCAAAGTGCTTGGTGATGTCGATTTTGACGATGGCTTTGAACGTGACCGCCAAAATGATGAAAAAAAGCAACGCTTCAAAAATATCCATTGTCATTTGGTCCATGTTCATTCCTCCTTGAAGTTATTGCACGATGCCGTCGCTGTCGGTGGCCCGCTCAATGCGGATCACTACGTCGTTGGGCAGGCAGGTGAGCGGTTTATAGGGAGAATTCGTCTTCCCTTGGTGCTGGCAGATGTTGCGGGGGCTGGTTTCGTCGATCACTTCGACTTGATGGTTTTGATAGCGGATGGTCACATCGCCCAGGTTGCCGGGGACGATGAATGTTTGGTTTTCTTCGTCGATGATCACATCGTCGTGAAACGCCCTTGCGCTTCCGTCTTCCAACTCGATTTCAAGAATCAGAGCGCCCTGATAAAAAACCCTGGCGGTTCCGTCTTCGGAGGCCGTGAGGTTTTGAAGGTGGCGCACGCCGAAAAGCGCCGCCAAACTGAACGCCAATAAAACTGCAATCAACACTATATCGTTTCGTTTCATACGCTTTCGCCTCAAACAATTGCCTTACTTTCATTCATAGTATACTTGAAACCCCTTGGTCGTTGCAAGCCGAAAACGCTTCTTTATAATATCGAATGTTATTTAGAATTTTATCCGATTTTTTGACATATACCTCCTTTCTTCTTATAATGTAAAAGGTCAAACAATAATAATAAGGAGGACTAATCGTGAAGAAACTACTAAGCGTTTTTGTCGCTTTGGTCAGCGTATTGGTGATCGCGGCGTGTGGATCGGAAGATCTCGGCGAATTCCAACCCGGTTTGCACCTAGGGTACACGGAAGGACACCGTAACGACGTCGTTTACGTTTATATCGACCGCGACGGGTTTATCAAGGACATCTTCATCGACAGCGTCTACACCACCACCGACGATGAAGACAATGAAATCGCAATCACCAAGCGTACCTTGAACGACGGCTACGACTATACCATGTCAGGCAGCGGCGACCACCTTTGGATTGAACAGCTGAACATGTTGATTGATGTGTTGGTCGAAAACCAAGGTGAATTGGAAGACGAAGTGGATGAAGATGGAGACCTTGTCGATCCGAGCGATGCCCTAGCGGGTGTTACCATTTCCGTGGATGGATATTTGGAAGCTTTGAATAACGCGCTTGATCGCGCACGTCTAGAAGACGGTGAAAGCCCACATGACTTCGACGTCCCTGAAGGCGAAGGCACTTCGGACCTTGAAGCGGGCATCCATCACGGCTACACCGAAGGCCATCGCAACGATCATGCTTATGTGGCCGTTAACGAAGACGGATTCATTGAGCACATCATGATCGACAGCGTCTACACCACCACCGACGATGACGACAATGAAATCGCCATCACCAAACGTACGCTTGATTACGGTTACGGCTACATCATGACCGACGACAACGAATATCTATGGGTCGAACAAATCGACATGATTGCCACGGCAATCGTCGAGGCTCAAGCCATTCCAAGCGGTCTTGAAGAAGACCCTGCAGATGCCGTTGCCGGTGTCACCATCAATATCGGTGGCTACCTCAGTGCCATCCGCAACGCTCTTGGCTGGGACTGATTCTTGAAAATGCGCTTCTTCGGAAGCGCATTTTTTTTGCGCCAATCTTTCGCTTTGGAGTACGGCGTGGTATAATGTCAGCGGTTGAAAGGAACGATTTCTATGCGTAAAATACTGCTTCTTCTGCTTGGTGCTCTAACCCTAAGCTTCCCGGCTTCGCTTTCGGGCGAAACGGAAGAACCAATCCGCACCGAGCGCACATACACCCAATATTACGACACGACCATCGATTTGACGCTGTATGCGACAACTGAAGCCGACATTGACGGCATTTTGTCGGGTTTTGAAGACACGCTGCAAGAAATTCATAGGCTCGCGACCATCTTCGACGATTACGAAGACCTGACAAACCTGCGCACCATCAACGAAAATCCGGGCGTCGACCACGAAGTGGACGTTCACCTTTTCGAGATGATTTCGTTGGGCGTTGAATACTACGAGAAGACCGACGGCTATTTCAACATCGCCCTCGGACCAATCATCTCGCTATGGCAAGAGCGTCTCGATATGTGCTCCGGCATGCACTGCGAATTGGAAAGGGAAGACTTGCCCACCGAAGATGAATTGAACGAGGCCGACCGTCATACGGACATCAAAGATGTCACGCTCGATGAGGAAAACCGGACCGTCCGCATCGAAGAAGGCATGAAGCTCGACTTGGGCGGCATCGCCAAAGGCTATGGCGCGAAAGTCGCCGGAGAATACCTTAAAACGTATGACGAAATCGAAGCGTTCATCCTAAACGCCGGCACTTCGAACATCGAAGTCTACGGAGAACACCCCACAAGAGAAAGCGGTCTTTGGAAAATCGAATTTGTCGACCCTGCCTTTGAACCCGACATATGGTCGATCATTCGCGGTGAGCGGGAAGTGTTCGCCGAAATTTTCATCGCCGATGGAAGAAACATCGTCGGCAGCGGAAACTACGAACGCTATTTCGAAGTCGACGGCGTGCGCTACCACCATCTGATCAACCCCTACACCCTTTATCCGAGCGGTTCGCTTGAAGAAGACCAAAGCCGTTTCGAACGCATCCGTGACGAACTGCTTTGCAACACGCAAAAGGACTATTTTTTGGGTGCGTGGTTAGAGACCGACGACCCCTTAATCGGCGACATCTTGGTAACCGCCGCGTTTTTGATGCCGCTTGAAGAAGCGCTTGCGTTCGTTGAAAATCTCGAAGATACCGAAGGCGTTTTCTACGGCGCCGACGGCCGCATCTTCAAAACGGAAGGCTTTGAAGGCGAACTTCTGCACGGTCATGAATGGAGCGCTCCCGAGGACCGTCCGCCTTGCATCTTGCCTCTTTTGGTCATTGGCGGCGGATTCATCGTCGCCGCAGGAGGCGTGTTGCTGGTTTTGCGCATCCGCAAACAGAAAAAATAAAAAAATCTCGCTATCCGGCGAGATTTTTTTAATATTCGTAGGTCGAGGATGTCTGTTTCAAAAGAACAATCATCCGCTTGGCCACGATTCCGGTGAAAACACCGGTCGGAATGCTCAAGGTCATGAACAAAGGAAGGATGAAGACGACTTCTTCTGTTGAGAACAAAAACACCGCCGTCAAAATCTGGCCAACGGCATGACCGGCCGCGCCCATTACGCTGACGCCTATGATGCTAAAAGACGGAAGCCGTTTGAAAAGCGTCATCATCGCGATGGCGAAAAGACCGCCCGCCAAGGACAGGAAAAAAGAAAAAATCGTAGCGCCCGGAGCAAGGAGGCCGACGAGAAGAATCCGAAGCAAAAGCACGGCGAAAGCGTCGCGGAAAGAATACACGTAAAGCAAAATCAAAACGACGACGTTCGCAAGGCCAAGGCGGACCATGGGAAGGCCGGTGAACCCCATCAGCACGAGTCGTTCTATAATATTGAGCGCTATGCTCACGGTGAGCATAATCGCGAGAAACACCAATCTTTTCGTGTTCATGAAACCACCTATCGTCCACGGTTGCGTGGCGGAATTTGCGCGTTTTAGTATAACCGATTCCTATTGAAAATGCAAAGGAAAAGATGCGCTTCAAAAAAGCGCATCTTTCTATGAAAGGAGAGTCGTTACTCTTTGGCTTTGTCCAAATCGAAATACGCGATGCCGACGGTGCCGTGCCCGGTGTGCGCCCCGATGACGGGGGTGATGGGCGCGGCGTAGGATTTCACTTTGGGGTAAAGCGCTTCGATGCGGCTTTTGACATATTCGAACCCTTCGGTGTTGTCGCTGGTGTTGTAAGTGATGACGAAATTGTCGAGCGACTTGAGTTGTTCGAGGATATGATCGACCATGCGTTCGAGCGACTTTCTTTGGGTGCGCACTTTTTCAAAGGGCACGATTTTGCCTTCGTCGTTGACTTCCAAAATCGGCTTGATTTTGAACATGCGGCCAAGCAGTCCGCTCGCGCCGCTCAAACGGCCGTTTTTGACAAGCAACCGTAGGTTGTCGACCATGAAATACTGCGTGCGGCAAAGCGAAAGCTTTTCAAGGTAGGGGACGATCGTTTTGGCGTCTTTGCCTTCTTCAATGAGTCGCAGCGCTTCAAGCGAGATGAACCCCTCGCTGATGGCGGCGTTCTTCGTATCGACAAGATGGATCTCCAGCTTGCCTTCGTAAGAATTTTTCGCCATTTGGCAAGTCTGATACGTTCCGCTCAATGCGCTGGAGATGGTGTTGACGATGACCTCTTCGTACCCGGCCTTTTCAATCTCTTCAAACGCTTCGGTGATTTCCCCTAACGAGGGCATTGAAGAAGTGGGAATGATGTTTGAATCGCTTTTGATGGTTTCGTAAAACTTGTCGGCGTTTAGGTCTACATAATCGTTGTAGGTTTTGTCGCCCATGATGATTTTGCAGCGAATGATGAAGAGGTTGTCGTGCTTGATGTCAAGATAATCCAAGCATCCTGTGCTAACAGCGATGACTGCGGTTTTTTTCATGACATATCTCCCTTTTTATTTAATAGTTTGTATAGTAGGCTAAGCGGCCAAAAAAGCACGCCGATTGCAACGATGGGGGACCATGGTTTCGACAAGACACCGAGGTCGCGAAACAGCACGAAATTCAACAAAAGCGAAATGGCGATGATCAGCGCGGAGGATATCCCGGAAAAAAGCAACGCGTTTTTGTGATGTTTGATTGTCTTGATGCGTATATGGCGTCTTTTTTCTTTTTCCATGTTGGGCAAATCGTAGTCTTCTAAATCACCGAATTCCTTGATGGTTTTGTCGATGGCGTCTTCTTCGGTGTATCCCTCTTCTTTCAAATCCTCGACCTTTTCCTCAAGCATCTCGATCAATTGTTGGAGGCTGCGGTCTTTAGGCGGATGGTTTTTGAACACGCGTTTGATGAATTGCTCAATGCTTTTCATGATTGACCCTCCAAAAACACGCTCATCACAGACTGAAGCGCATCCCATTCTTTTCGTTTTTCTTGCAAGTACGCTTTTCCAAGCGGGGTGATGCGGTAGTAGCGGCGTTTTCCGCCATGGCTCTTTTCGCCGACGTAGGAAGTGATGAGTTCCTTGCGCTCAAGCCGCTGCACCATCGAATAAAGCGTGGCCTCTTTCATTTCAAAGGTTTCATGGGTGCGCTCCCTTATTTCGCTGGCGATTTCGTAGCCGTAACGGTCCTTTTCCTGAATCAACGTCAAAATGATGCTCTCAAGATGACCGCGCAACACATCGGAGCTGATCGACAAGAAACTTCCCCTCCCTAATACTTCTCTTTGAAATACGCGCTTAATTTTTCTAACGAATCGATAAGCACGGTGTTGTCTTCTAATTTCAAGTCCTCAAGCGTGGCGGTGATCATCTCTTCATGAAAATCGTCGTGAATTTTGAGCACTTTTTCCGCTTTTTTGGTCAGCCGGAGGAAGACTTTGCGGCGGTCGCCGGGTTTCGAATATCGTTCGCAATACCCCTTTTCAACAAGACGGTTGATGGACGTCGTCAACGTTCCCACCGTTATGCGCAAACGTTTGGCGACATTCGACATCGTCGCTTCGCTGCTTTTTTTGATCGCTTCCAAAACGTGGATTTCGTTCATGGAAAGCTGTACGCCCTGTTTGCGCAGATGCTCTTGTTCGATGCTCAATATGTGGTTGAACACTTCGACGAGCAACTCGTTGATGACTTCCTTCGCTTTTTCTGATTCTTTCAACACACATCACCTGCCTCATTACCTATTATAGCGAAAAACGGCGCGTTATGCATTATCTTTTCAAAATCCACCCGATGGCGATGGCGCCAGGGCCCGCATGCGCGCCCACCACAGGTGTCAACGGATAATCCTTGATTTCGCCGAAATCGGGCCGTGCGGCCTTTAGTTTGTCCTTGACGTAGTCGATGGCGTCAAAAGCGTTCGAATGGATGACGAAGACTTCCATGTTTTTTGCGTCTTCGAAATCGTCAAGGAATTTTTCGATGATGCGTTCAATCGCTTTTTTGCGGGTCCGGATTTTTTCTACAGGCTCAACCCGCCCCTCGCGTGTCAAATGGAGCATGGGCTTGATTTTCAAAAACGATCCCAAAAATCCGCTCGCGCCGGTTAAACGGCCGTTTTTGACCAAGTACCTGAGTGTATCGACCGACACATAAAGCCCTTGGTGTTCGCGAATCCAAGAGAGTTCGTCGATGATTTCGGGAACGTCCTTGCCCGCTTGCGCCAGTTCTGCGGCGCGCAAGACCATGTACGCTTCGTTGTAAGAAAGCGAAAGCGAATCGAAGACGTGCACGTTGATGCCTTCAACCATGCTTGCGGCCATTTTGGCGCCTTCATACGTGCCGCTCAATTTCGAAGAAATCGTAACGACGATTGCGTCGGTGTAGCCGTCTTTCTTGAGTTGTTCGTAGGTCTCCAAAATAACCCCCGTCGCCGTTTGAGCGGTGGTCGGATGAAGATCGGGGTTTTCTTTCAATTGCTTGTAAAAATCCTCCGCCTTGATGTCAACGAAATCGGTGTATTCCTTGTCGCCGAAAAGCAGCGTGGAACGGATGACACGAATGTCGTAGTCGTGATCCAAATAATCGATGCCGGAGTTGCCGCATACCACAAAACCAATCTTTTTCATCGTTTGCCTCCAGATATGTTTTGATGTTCAAAGTTTATTTATGACAAGTGTAACAAGATTCCGAAGGATTGTCAACGAAAAATTAAGGTTGGAGGTCTTCTTTGCGCCGGGTTTGGCAATACGGGCAAACCGTCTCTTCGGGATAAAGAAGCGCTTGGCAATTTTGGCAAGGCGTCATTTGCCGTTTGCGGCGTCTTTCCTCCTCGCGGAGGGCCAAAAAGGCGTGAAGGACTTGCGCGGAGAAAAACGCGCCAACGAAAATCATAAGCCCCAAAGTAAACAATAGAACGTTGTAGGCGCCACTGAAAAAAGCGCTCCCCATCAAAACGAAGCCGAGGACAAACCCAATCAAGAAAACGGTTCGTGCCGGAGCGCTTCTCCACATGTCAATAAAGCTCCAAAAGCGTTTCGCCGCGATTTTGGGTGTACCTTCTTCTTTTGATGCGGCGGCTGCGCAGCTTGTTGGGGTCGCTCATCATCTCTTTTAGCGTGTCGCCCCGCGAATACCCGTGGATGACGCGTATGGTCCTGGTTTCGCTAGCGGCGTTTTTAACGACGTCTTCTAAGTACTTGATGGCGTCGTATTCGCTCATGCCGTGAATGTCAACGGTGATTTCCATCAAACCACTCCCTTTTGAGAAATAGCTCCTTGTGTTCTTTGGGTTTGCGGCCGCGTTGGCGCAAGTGCTCTTTGACGACCAAATCCATATTTTTGCGGTTTTTGCGCATTCGCCGCCGCACCCAAGCGTTTATACCGTGGGTAAAAGGACAGCTTTGCAGGCAAATCGAACAATCGGTGCCGAATTGTTTGAACATCTTGAAGCAGGCGTGTTCGTCAAATTTGAAAAAAGGGCGGCCGTTGACGATGCGCTTTTTGTGCTTGATGGCCTGCGAGGGGCAGTTCATCAGACATAAGGCGCAACGACGGCAAAAATCTTCAACGCCGTAATCGTCGGGCGCGTCTTCTTCGAAGGGGTGTGTGGTGAACACGGCGCCGAGGCGAATGCGGTTTCCATAGACCGGATGGACGATGTGGTTGGCCATGCCGATCTCTCCGATGCCCGCATCGTAGGCGAGCGGCACCAAGGGCGCCGGGTAGAAATCCTCGCTTGCAAAAACGGTCGGATACCCGCGTTGCTGCAAAGAGCTCGCAAGCCGATAACCGGCTTCCGCCATCTTTAAATAAGCGTTTTTCGTCGCAATGAGCGAGGGCGCTTTCGGAGCGGCTAAAATACCTTCCATATCCATCGGGACGGCAAAAACGACGGCGTGGGTGTAGTGTTTGTCGGGACTTTTCCCGTAATCCTTGCGCCCTAAATTCTCGCCAACGCCTCCGTAGGCGGTGTAATAGTGCGCTTCGTTTAAACGCACAACGCCATAAGCAACGGCGCCTTCTTCACGCAACTGGTTCAAGGCGTCTTGCTTTGCGAGAGGTTTTTGACTCAGGCCAAGCTTTGTAGAGGCGAGTTTCTCATGCAGGCCGCGCACTTTTTGGTCGCCGGCATCCATCAGCGCATGAATTTTGTCCTTTTCGTGTTTTTCGGCTCGGAGATTTTTCATGATGTCCATGCCTCGCAAAGCGTCGTCGGCTTCTTTGACGTTTGGATGACGTCCGTAATACTCGTTGTAAGCGGGCGTCGAAGGTTGGAGGCGCATGCGGGAGAATATGGTGTTTCGCTGGTCGTAGCGGGTCTTCATGGGCGTAACTCCTTTAGCGAAGAGTCTCGACATCCAAAGCGTTTTTCCAATCGCCGGCTTCGATGTCTTTGAGAATGCGCAACACGTGTTCTTGCATGTTGCGGCGGGCGTCTTTGGTGAAGCTTCCGCAATGGGGCGAAAGAACGACGTTTTCAAAACGTTCGATCGGATACGTCGAAGGGGAGATGCGCTCGTTTTCTTTCGGATAGCGGTACCAAACGTCGCTTGCATAACCGGCGAGGGTTTGGTTCTCTAGTGCTTCGTACAACGCCTTTTCTTCGACAATCTTTCCCCTTGCGACGTTGATCAAGAATGTTTCTCGCATGATGGAGAGCAGTTCGGCGTCAAAAGCCCCTTCGGTTTCTTTCGTCAGCGGCGCGGCAATCATGACGACGTCGCTAGCCTCGATGAGCGCTTCAAGGGTGTCGACGGTCTTTGCGCCATCGTAATCCTTTCCACGGTCGATGACGACGATTTCGCATCCGAAAGGCTCGATCAACTTTCTATACGCTTTTCCAATGCGTCCATAGCCATAGATGCCGATTCGTTTTCCATATAGGGAAGCCCAGTGCAAACGGTCCAAGGTGTTGCGGTTGATCCAGTCGCCCTTTTGCAAGCGGCGATGAAATTCGACGACCCTCCCCATAAGCGCAAGCGTAAGCTGCATAGCGCGTTCGGCCACATAAGGCGCGTGCACGGCGGTGTTGAACAGTTTGATTTTGTGGCGTCGCACCGTCTTCAAATCGATGCCATTATGCGCGGTAAAGGGAATGACGATCGCTTTTAATCCCGGGTGGTAGTCTTCGGGGTCGAATTTGCCGTTGATGTAAACGTCCGCTTCCAATTTGTCGTCGGTGAGGGCCATCGAATTGGGCATGTGTTCTTTTAGGTAGCGTTGATGTTCTATATAGGGTGTATGTATTTTCATCCTTGTTCACGTCCTTTTTGGAAAACCGTGTATTTTTCGCGGTCGGTGTAGACGATGTTCAAAGGCAAGTTTTTGACAAGCGCCTTCATGGCTTGAGGCGTAAAGAATCCGATGTGCGTTTTGTCGCGGCGGTACCACCACTTTAAAAAGTCTTCGTCCCGTTTTGGGCGAAACGACGTCATGACGGACAAGACGCCGCCCTCTTTGAGCATGCGTGATAGCCTTTTTGTCTCAAAGAGCGGGTCCGAAAGATGCTCGAACACTTCGGTCGAAGTGATGAGGTCGTAGCGTTTTTGCAAGGCGTTTGAATCCGGTCTATAAAAAGGGTCGTAATGTTCAGCGTCATACCCGTAGCGAAGGAGCATCTCATAGAGGACGGGTCCGGGTCCGCTGCCAAAATCAAGCGCCGACCCTCCTTGTTTGAACGGAAAGACGGCGACTTGCAAAAACTGTTCGAACATGTTCACATAGCCTTTGTTTTCAAAGGTGTTCACATGCGTGTCGTACAACGATTTTTCTTCTTCTTTTTCCGGTTGATCGGCGGGTCGTTTGCGGGTGAAACCGCACTCGTCGCACACATGGTAGGTCGCTTGAATCTCAAAATCATGAAGCGTATGCGTCGTCCCGTTGCAGACGATGCAATTATTTGAAGAACTTTTTGCGTTCATGCAGGAACTGGTCGATCGTCACAATCAGGAACATAAAGAGCAACGGGCTTCTTTCGTGCAGGACTTCGATTTCGAAGGCGTCGCCGAAAGAAAAGACGCTTTTCGAGATGCGCGCATAGGTTTCGCCGTCTTTTGTGATTTCAAAACGGTGCTGGTAGAGCGAACCGTCGACTTGGTATGTGTCTTCCGCTACGCTCACCGTGAATTTCGGCCGCAAAAAGCCATAAGTCCTTTTGATGGACGCAACAATCTTGCGTTCGTCGTCGGTGATGTGGTAGCGGCGGATGAAGCCGAGTGTGAAGTGTTTGCGGACGCCATAGATGAAGGCGTCGTTCATATCCCGCATCTTCAGCCAGCGCATGCTGAACAAAAAGCGCCCTTTAATGCGGAAAAGCTTGTTTTGGTCCTCGTCGCGAATGATAAACTCTCGTTGCGATGCGAAATGGGTGGGGCTGATGTAAAATTTCACACCCTTCACCTCCTTAGACGGGTGTTAAGGACATTATACAGGATTTCAGGCGTTTTATAAAGATTTGTGTTTTTTTTCAACCGTTTGCAAAATCGAGGCCACTTCTTCGACAAAGGGATGGCTTTTGTGCAAATGGTGGGTAGGATAGCTTGCCAAAACCCGTTTGACTTCGTCGTCGTGTGCGGAAATCGCTTTGAAGAGATCTCGTTTCGTTTTGGGCTGCTTTTTGAAACCGGCGCGGAATTTGGCGTTGACAAACTCGTAATCGGCGTAAAGTTCGATGATTTCGCGTTTCAAACGGTAATCGGTGGTGTTTGTGTCGCCATCGGTGATGGCGATGGTTTTGTACCGGGCTTTTTTGAGTTGCCGTTCGACAAATTGGATGTTCCCGGAACCCCCGCAAGGAAGAACGCGGTAGTCTTCGAACTTTCCCAGATGCACAAGGGCGCTTTCAAACCAAGGCACGTCGTATTTCCCCTCCACAAGCAAGAAGGGTTTTTTCTTGGTTTTATGGAGAGGGTCGGTGACGTTTTGGAACTCCTTTTGGATGTCGGTCTTGTAAAGCGGATGAAAGGTGTAAGGAAAATCGTTGATGAATCTTTTTTGCTTGGAGACGATGAACGCCTGTTCGACTTTTTCCACAATGTTTCGGTACGTTTCAAAGGGGAGGGAGCGTTCAATTTCGTCGACGCCCAAATAGATGCGCAATCCGTCGCTGGCGTCTTTTAACATTTTCGCCCGCAAGCGTTTTTTCTCTTTGTCGGAAGGGACGTTTCGGAGTTTGACCCGAAAAACGAACGTTTCGTGTTTGTGAATTAGACGGGCGTCGTTTTCAAAGAACGCGTATTTTTTCAAGACCGTATTTGCATTTGGATTGTTGTCTGCCGTATAATGAAGGGCGAAGCATTGATTGAAAAAATGTTCGAGGCGAACGGGTTTTTTGGGCATGTACAAGTATCGAATGTCCATCAAATCTTCGAAATCCCCTTCGGATGCGCGAACGTCAAAATGGTAATGAGGCGGAACGAAGACTTTACGATAACGCTTTTCATCGATCAAACATTCGACGACAACCGGCTTGGTTTTGTTTCGGACGTCTTTTATGTCGAGACGATGGTTGAAAAAAACGTCGAGCGCTTCTAAAAGCGTCGTTTTGCCGCTGTTGTTCGTGCCGATGAAAAGCGTGTGGTTTCCAAGCACCAACGTTTCATTTTTGAACGCTTTGAAATTTTCAATCGTCACACTGTCTATCATAGAAACACCCCTTTAAGGAGAGAATGCCATGAGTGAAGCACGCATGAAGCATCATGTGAAAAAACCCTTCAAAGAAGACGGCGAATACATACTCTATTGGATGCAAAGCACGCAACGCGTCGAGAACAATTTCGCCTTGGCCTACGCCATCGAAGCCGCCAACGCCACAAACAAACCTTTAAGGGTCGTCTTTTGCGTCGCAAGAGCTTTCAAAGACGCCAACGAGCGCCACTACGCTTTCATGCTTGAAGGCCTGAAATCCTTATCGGGCTCTTTCAAGCGCATTGGCGTGGATTTTCAAATTGAAATCGGCGAGTTTTTCGAGGTCGTTCAAAGCCATTTGCCAAAAGCCGCGGCGTTCATCATGGACAAGGCCTATTTGCGGCATTTGCGCACGTTGAGGCGTTTATTGGCCAAAGAGGCCGAAAAACATTCTCTTTACACCGTCGAAATCGATTCCGAACTGATTGTCCCGCTCGAACAAATTAGCGACAAACTCGAATACGCGGCCAGAACCATCCGCCCGAAAATCATGAAACAAGTCGACGATTTCTTAGACGAGGCGATCATCCGTCCGCTCAATATCCGTTCTTTTCAAAAGCCGAAGGTTGTGGAAATGCCGCTTGAAGATGTCATCGAGCGTCTAAATATCGACCGAACCGTCCGCAAAACCCATTACTTCCACGGCGGCGAAAAAGAAGCCCAAAAGCAACTTGAACGGTTCTTAGAGGAAAAGCTTGAGAACTACCACGAAAGCAACGATCCCGGAAAACACGCCAACAGCAAGCTTTCGCCCTATTTGCATTTCGGGCATATCTCTTTGCTGACCATCTACAAGCGCGTCGAAGAGAAAATCGCAAACAATGAAGTGCCTTTGCATGCGGCGGAGGCCTTCATCGAACAGCTCTTGGTGCGCCGAACGCTTTCGTTCAATTTCGTTTGGCACCTTGAAGGCTACGACCGGTTTGAGACGATGACGCATCCGTGGGCTTACGAAACGATGAACGTGCACGTTGGCGACAAGCGCGAACATCTATACACTCTCCGCGATTACGAAAAAGGCGAAACGCACGACCCCTATTTCAACGCCGCCATGAGAGAAATGATGGAAACGGGGCACATGCACAACTACATGCGCATGTATTGGGGAAAACAAATCATATTGTGGAGCCGCGATTACAAAGAAGCCTACGAAACCATTTTGTATCTCAACAACAAATATTTCTTAGACGGACGAGACCCAAATTCATACGCGGGTGTTGCTTGGTGCTTCGGCCGCCACGACCGAGCCTTTCAGGAACGGGAAATCTTCGGAAAGCTTCGTCCATTGACCAAAAACGGCTTGAAGCGAAAGTTCGATATGGACAAATACATCGCCTACACCAAACATTTATGATGCCGCGACGCGGCATCATTTTTTTTATAGGTCGTAGGCGCTCATGATTTGGGCCGGTGTTTTGCGAAGGACCATCGAAAGGGGCAAAAGTCCGAAAAAGAGATTGATGAAATAAAGGATGCCGATGCCCAAAAGCGCAAGGGGGGCGCTGACGCTGAAAAGCTCAATAACGGCCGCGGCCTCTCTTTGAATGCGGAAAAGGGCATACGTCATCGCCAAAAAGCCAAGCAGCGAACTGATCGTCGTCAGCAAAAACGTTTCGACGGCAAAAAGTTTCAAAACGTCGGCTCGTTTGACCCCAAGCGAGCGATACACCCCAATTTCATAGATGCGCTTCATCATCGATGAACGGATGATGAAATAGAAACTGAGCGCCGTCGCGGCAAGAACGATGAATGCGAAGACCAGAAGTCCGCTCATCGCCGCGGCGCGTTCTTGCCTTATGGTGTTGCGGGCTTCATCGTAGAGATTCGTGTAGTTCGCCCCTTCTTCACTTAGAAATTCCGCAAGAATCGTTGGCGCATCGGTGTAGACATAACGTTCGGTGTTGATTGCGTGGGTCCTTATGTAATGATGCGCGAGCAATCCCTCTTCGCTTAAAAGCAAGCGGTTGATGTCGACGCCTTCGATTCGGTAGGTGCCCACGATTTCAAAGTCTCTATCGTGAATGAGCCGGTCTTCGCCGATTGGGTCGATACCTTCTTGGTGAGGAATCATGACTTCGTTTTCGGCAAGCGGCGTTGTGCCTTGCAAGACTTCAAAGCCTTCGACGTCGTCAAAAAACGAAACGGGCGCCAAATCGTCGGAAAGCAAGAATCCGATCATCCGTTCGTCCGCGTAAAACATCGACGCCTTGTCCTCAACGATGCCGACAATGCGGAAATTGAACGGCAATTCATCGGGTAACACGGGTTGTCCGTATTCTTCTTCAGGATGTTGATCGCCGGCCCGTGTTACGTTTGTGGCGAACGCGATGTTCACAAGCCGCGCGTAGGATGTCAGCCCCATCGCCCGGTAATAATCGTTTTCGACAATCTCCTCGGCCAACGTTTTTGTCATGAGCATTTCGCCGGATTCCTCGGGAAAACGTCCGGCGAACAAGTCTTCTTCATCCGCCAGTTCGAGCGGAGCGACGTGTTTGACAAAATCCACGGTTTTTGGCGTCTGGTAGAAATTCGGAAGCACGAGTCTTACGCGTTTTTCGGCAAGCAGGTTCATGCCGTCGATTGCGGAGTGCGAATAGGCGGCGGCGAAATCTTCATAGGTTTCGTGGGCGCCATCGGTGATGGTGAACGTGGTTTTCGGATGTTCCAAGAATTCGGAGTCGTCGATTACGACAATGTTTGCGAGTATATATAGGGCGAAGGCAAAAAGCGCGGCGCCAAAGGCGAACCCGGCGTATAAAAGCTTCGAAAGACGGGAGCTTTCGCGGATTTTCGCAAAGGCGCGGGCAAAGAGGTGTTTGAAACGAAAGACCGAACGGCTTTTTTTTGTGTCGATCGGAAAGCGTTTTGCGTAGTCGAACGTTCTCTCTTTTTTCTCGGGTGCGGCTTCTTCTGCCCGGCGTCCTTCGTGCACGCTGATTTCGGATTGTTCGTCAAGATGGTGAACGGTTTGGAATGTGTTTTTGTCATAGTCTAGGTAGAGGGTGTTGTTTTTCACTATCAAGCGAACCTTTAGGGTTTTGTCCAAGGATTCGTCGGCGTAGGCTTCGATGGCGGTCTTTTCGGTGTCGCTTCCGCCGATTTTTTGCAAGTCGCCCAAATAGATGTCGTGTTCGAAGCGTTCATCGAGATGCGTGGGCGCGCCGTTTTCGGTGTGCGTCAATATCTTGCCGTCTTCGATTTCGACGATAGCATCGGCGTAGTGTTTGGCAAGATTTTGCTCGTGGGTGACCATCACGACCAGTTTGTCTTTGGAGATGGTCTTGAGTATTTTCATAATCTCAAGCGTGTTGCGGCTGTCTAAGTTTCCGGTCGGTTCATCGGCCAAGATGACATCGGGGTCTTTGGCTAGAGCGCGCACGATGGCGATGCGTTGTTGCTGGCCGCCGGAGAGCTGGTTGGCGCGGCGCATTTTGTAATGGCGCATGTTGACAAGGTCCAAAAGATAATTGATACGGGCGTTGATTTCCTGTTCGTCGCTGAGACCGATCATATGAAGAGTCAGGCGAATGTTTTGATAGACGGTCTCGTGCGGCAACAAATAGTAATGCTGAAAAACGGTGCCGATCGATTCGTTGCGGATCAAATCGATCCTTGCGGGCGAATACCGCGAGAACACCTTCTCTCCGATGGAGACGCTGCCTTGGTCGGCGGCGTCCATGCCGCCCATGACGTTTAGAAGCGTCGTTTTGCCGCTGCCCGAATCCCCGAGAATCATCACCAGGCCTTTGCTGGGGAAATCCAAGGTGACATGGTCCAAAACGCGGCGTTCGTTCCGTTTGCGCTTATTGTAGGTTTTTCGCAGGTTTTTAACAGAAATCATTGGGCATCACCAACGTCCTTGAACGCTTTGGTTACGCTTTTCGCGTAGATCTTTTGGTTGAACCTGAGCGCCAAGAACACCGAAAGTGCAAGCAAGGCGCCAATCATCATCAGATAGTTGGAAACGCTGAAGTAAGAAATATAATCCGGTATCGGCGTGGGATACGCGCTGTTTATATGCATCAGCGCAAACACCACCGCCAACGCGAAAAGCATGACCATACTCATCTCTAAGACGCTGATGCGGTGAATGTCTTTTTGTTTCGCCCCGAGGCTTCGCAAGATGACAAAGTCTTTGGTGCGGGCTTGCATGACGTTGCGAAGCGCCAAAAAGGCAAGGAAGTAAAGAACCACCAATAGCGCGATGGAAGCGATGCCTTGCATGATTTGGCCTATGATGCGGAATATTTGGTTGAACTCGCTTTCGTATTCGGCGGGATACACTACGCCATAACGCTCATCGTCAATCTCTTCCATGACGTTGTTGGCGGTGAAACGGTCGAAGACAATCAAAGAAACCTGGTGAATTTCGATGTCTTCAAACAAACCGTAAAGCGTATCGGGATGAATCGTAACGAGCGAACGGGCCGCTTGTTCGTCCATACCATAAACGTTTGACACTTCCACATCGATGCTGTAGGCTTCTCCCGTCAAGGCGTCCTCGGTTTTGATTGTAAAGGTTTTGCCGATCAAATCCTCTTCATCGAGAGCGGGAAACTTGTCTTGCAAAAAATAGTGGCTGACTTCAATTTTTCCGGGTTCTACCACGCTTTCCATAAACAACTCAAACTCGTACAACCAGCTTTCTTGCGTTTCATGGGACATGCGTAGGTTGTGATAAGGCTTCATGGCCGCGGTTTTGACACGGTCGCGTTCGAAAAACGACGCGTGGTAATACACAACGCTGCTGTGGCGTGCGGTGGCGGGGTCGGAAACCGTTCCTACGACATCAAAAGATTCAAGGTCGGTGTTTTCCGTGTATTGGTAGCGCCACGGTTCGAAATTTATCCGAATCGTCTCCAAAGAATCGGCGTCGGCGAAGCGATGCATATACTCGTTGACGACAACCTCGTTTGCGTTTTCGGGCAAACGCCCGTCAAGCAAATCCCGGCTTCGAAGCATGGAGGCGTGATTGATGCTGGTTTGGCGAAAATATCCGGGAGTCGGACCGCCGAAACGATCGTCTTCGGTGTACATGCTGAAACGTTGGTCCAAAATGGTGTCGTAAGGGAGGACCGCTTGCACACCGCGTATATTGCGGAAATCTTCCAACTCGGACGCGGTAATCGCTTCACCGCCGGCTTTGCTGACGACAATCCGGCTTTCGGTGGTGTTGTTGAAATGGGGATGCCAACTTGGGGAGCGTGCATGCACTTGTTCGACGTAAGACCCGTAAGTGAACGCGAAGGAAAGGACGATAAGCAGGCTCAAAGCGAACACGAACAACGTCCGTTTGGGCATCGCCTTTAAGTTCTGCGCTGAAATCGCAAGCAAGGATTTGACGGACAAAAAGACCTTTTCGGTGACTTTTCGTCCCAAAGACTCGTGGGTGGGTTTTCGTTCAAAAACTTTATCCTCTATGATTCTCCCGTCAAAAAGACGAATGTGGCGGCTGGCGTACCCCTTGGCCACTTCATAGCTGTGCGAGACAAGCAAGACGAGTTTGTCTTCACTGAGTTCTTTCAATAGTTCCAAGATTTTCTGGCTTGTCTTTTTGTCGAGATTTCCCGTAGGTTCGTCGGCCACAATCAAAGGCGCGTCCTTGGCAAGCGCTCTCGCGATGGCGACGCGTTGCTTCTCGCCGCCCGATAATTTCGAGGTCTTCTGATGAATTTGAGGCGTGAGCCCAACGCGGTCGATGATGGCGCGGATCTTTTGTTTGCGCTCGGTTTTGCTCAAACCGCCAATCATCAGCGCCACATCGATGTTTTCGTATACGGTGTAAGCGTCGATGATGTTGTAATCCTGAAAAATGAAGGCGACGTTGTCGCGCCGATAATCTTCAAAATCGGAGACGCCATAATAAGACGTTTCTTTCCCGTCTATGTACATCTCACCGGATTCGTAGCGGTCAAGGCCGCTTACGACGTTTAAGAACGTGCTCTTTCCGCTGCCGCTTTCACCGGTGATGACCACAAACTCCCCTCGACGGAACGACACGTTGATTCGGTCCAACGCTCTGGTGACTCCTCCGTTTTGGTGATAGTATTTTGATACGTTTTCCAAACGAATCATAGCATCACTTCCCATCATTCATGATTATATTATACCTCCTGTGGGGGGATAAAAGAAAAAAATACGGATTTTCTCCGTACTTTTATCAGACATTTTTTATATAGGCGGGGCGTCCATCGTCAAGAGTCGTTTCGGAAAAGCCCATGCGTTTCAAATATTTCTCGTGCACCGTTGAATGCACGAAAGCAATGAGTCTTTCATACCCTTCGTTTAGAAAACGGTGTCGTTGACTTTGGTAGATGTATTGCCCGGTCTTAAAGTCCTGATAGGGACGCATGGCGTAATCAAGGGTGACTTCGAGCGTGGTATCGTCAAAGGGCTTGGCGGCAAAAATGCCGGCCGGAACCATGTTTCGAACAATAAGAAACCGGAAGGTACTCTCATCAAGCGCGTCCTCCGGAAGCGGCATGAATTTTTCGATGTCCTTGCGGTGGAAATCGATCAGCGAACGTACGTATTCGCCAACCAAGGACAAAGAGATAATCTTGAAGTATTCTTTCGATGTGTAAATTTGCCGCAGATAATAGACGTTCACAAAGAGGATGCCTAGGTTCATCACCATAACCGGAGGCGCGGATATGAGATAACCGTACACCGCAAATATCAAAGCGCCGATCAAATTGATGATGCGCAGGCGCTTGAGCGAACGCATCAGCAAAGATACCAAAATGATAAACGACGCAACGTAGCCAATCCATTCGATGAATTCCATAAAAAACCTCCTTTGAAGTCCTTCACATTATAACACATCGAGAACTCTTTGTGAGTGAATACACAATGAAGCGAAAAGTATGATAAAATGTAAGTGTTGAAAGGTCGGTGGTATCATGGACATTATGGCGATCGTTAAGACGCACCACAAAAAAATGCTGGCGTTTTTTCTTTGCGGCGCGACTGTGCCAATCGGTCACGCGTTCACAATCAGCGTCTTTGATGCGAGCCTGGTCTGGCCTTCGATAGGTTTTGTGTTTGCGTTTCTGATGGTTTTTCACAAAAAATCCATCGCTTATAGCGTTTTTCTCGGCTTGCTTGTCGGATATTTGTTTTCACACGGCTTAATCCAGCCTACCTCCGGATGGATGGTTCCTGCGCAATCGCTCTTCTCCGCCGCCATAACAAGCGTTGTCGTATGGTATGGCGCATGGTTTTTGCTCAAAATGAACGTGAACTGGCGCATCACTTTTCGCGATACGACGCTGTTTTTTGCCGTGTTTATCGCCATATCGTTTACCGCCGCCATTTTGAGCAACTTAACGTTGCTTATGCTTGGCGTCCTTGAAATCGATGCGTTTTGGGGGAGCGCTCTAATTTGGGCCGGTGGCGACTTTTTCGGTCTTTTGTATTTCGGCATTCCTTTTTCCTTGGCGCTTCATTTGGACGGAGAGGAATACACTAAACGTTCGCTTCGCGAAGAGGTCTTTTTTTACTTTATCCTTCTTCTGTTCACGTTGTTGTTTTTCAACCGACAAATTCCCTTTGTGGGGTATGGCACACACAAATTCCTATTTTTTCCACTTGCCGTTATCGTCGCTTTCTATTTTCCCTACCGTTCTTTGGTCATCGGTTCCTTGATCTTTCTTAGCGTCATGGTTTTCTTTCCGCCTTTTTTGGGCGAAGCGAGCTATTTTGAATACTTCCTTGAAGTCAATGTCTTTTTGACCGTCATCACCTTTGTCTTTCTTTCCATCCGCTACATTCTTTTTACATTGAATCTTGAACAGGAGGATTTGAAACAAAGACGAACCCGGCTCGAACAATTGGTGAACTCGACAGAAAGCCTCTTCTCCTTTGCCGAAACCGTCACCGTCAAAGACCCCGACGCAACCGATGCGGTCGCTTCGAAAATTTTTAGGATGATTTACCGTCTTTTCAACCGCATTGATTACGGCAGCTGCATGATGGTCAAAGAAGACCGCATTCATTACATCGATGCGGTGGGGCACGACTTAGAATTTCTCAATTCAAAAGCGTTTAACGTATCCGAATGGAAAGCGAACTTGGACAAGCCCGAACGGCTCACCAATATGGAACAGCGCTTGAAAGAATCGTTGGGCGAACACTACGAAAGCTACCGCAAACACAACCCCTCCATCAAGGAAAGCGTCATGATGAGCGTCAAAATCGGCCCGGAGTTGGTTTGCGAGATGAGTTTTGACATACGCGAGGGTAGCGACGACACGTTTGACGAACATATTCTAGACTATTTGCAAACGCTGAATATGCTGATGAATAGCTTCTTTGAAGCGGAAGTATCCATCCAAAAACACAACAGGATGAAACGAAGCATGGTTTCGAGTTTGCTTACGACCATTGGAATGTTCGACGAAACCATTCGATTTCATAGCGAGGACGTCGCCTACATCGCCAGCGAACTCGCAACGGCTTTAAAGTTCGACCGTGAAACCGTCAACAAGCTCTATTGGGCCGGCATCACCCACGACATCGGGAAAATCGGCGTTAGCAGGGATGTCGTCCGCAAAGAAGGCCAATATAGCGTCGACGAATACGAGCAGATGAAACGCCACGCCGAGCTCGGCAGTAATCTGTTGAAGAAATCCCGTGCGCTAAGCGACATCGCCTTCTACGTGAAAAGCCACCACGAACGTTACGACGGCCAGGGGTATCCCGAAGGTCTAAAAGGCGACGAGATTCCCGTTGAGGCATGCGTTTTGGCTTTAGCCGAAGCGATTGCGGCCATGGGAAGAAAGCAGCCTTACTCGCCGGCAAAAACCCCACCGCAAATCATCAACGAACTGTATCAGGAAAAGGGCTCTCAATTTGAGCCAAAATGCGCGGATGCCGCCATTCGTTTGATCGAAGAGGGCATAATCGACTACCTTTACGAAGAGTAAAAAGGTACGGAGCGGCAAAAGCCGCACCGTACCTTTTTTTGTGGCATGAATCAGGGCATCGATGTCTCGATTTCCTCCATGAAAACGATCAGGAAATACTTGTAATCGTAACTGTCCTCGTCGATCAGGGAAATAATGTCCAGAAGCAAGGTTCTGTCGATGCTTTCGGTGTTTAAAAGCGCATCGAGCTCGGCATGGGTCAACGTATCGTTGAAAACCGGAGTGTCGTCGATATAGTAAAGATCGGCAGAAACAGCATCCGTGCCCACTGTGACGCTGCTTGTGTTTTTGGCGAAAATGGGCGGGATGAAAAAGTGGCGAAAACGATTCTCGGCTTCGCTTTTCACTTGGCTCAACGTGTATGCGCCCTCGTCCAAAACGCCTTCGTTGGCAAGTTTATTCACTTGTTCCAAAATGTCGTCAAAGGCTATTTGCACCATCAAAAGTTTGATGAATTCATCGAGGATGTCGTTCGCATCGGTGTATGGTGTGGGCAATTCGATGTCGGAAGTGATTGAAACAAAAACGGAAAGGTCAAACGCTTGAATCGGTGACGCTTCGTCTCCCGCAAGATCGTGCAGCAAAGATGCGACATCGAATTCAAAGCTCATCCACGTCAAATCGGAGGGGGCGTGGTGAATGCGCAGTTCATAGGGCCCCGCTTCTGCGATGTTGGCCATCATCTCGTCATAGCCTTCGAAATCTTCTTTAGACTGGGGAGCGCCTTCGACTTCGTGTTCATGCATGAAATCGATCAAATCTTCAAGCAAGTCGTTCGCCATCGCTTGAAGCATCTCGGGGGTGAAGGTGACGATGGTGGCTACGGTCGTTTCGTCGATTTTTTCCACGTCGGCTTCTAAATGCTCATGATCGTCGTAATAGCCGACGCTCGCATATTTGCTGAAACGCTCCATGCTTTCAAGCATCGCTTCGATGTCTTCAATATCGAGTCCATACGGCGCAAGACTGTCGTCCATGTCGCTTTTTACTAAATCGTCGTATTCATCGAGCATCTCTTTGTCAATGACAAGTTTCATCATATCATGGTCGATGGCGAAGATTTCGCGAATGTCGCCGGACATCGCTTCTTCATCCAAATCTTGTTGCAGTTCATCGAGCAATCGGTCGGCAAGGATATAATAAGTTATGGTGTCCTCGTCTTCGACGGTAAGGTAATGCAACTCGAAGGTTTCATCGTCAATTTCTAGGATTGTCTTGGTTTCGGTGACAATCCCGGCTTCACTGCGGGAGAAACTTTCCGCGTATGAAAGGTATAACGTTTGTGTGTTGTTTGGATCCATCGGATCCTCAAAGGAAAGATTGAGCGATAAAGACGTGGAGTAATCGTCGCTTCCTTCAACGCTGTCGCTCAAGGGCTGCAGGTGTTTCAAACCGCCGTCGTGGGTTTCGATAAGATCATCGACCGAATCTTCGGCTTCGCCTCCGAATATCCCGCACGCCGACAACGCAAAAGCCATCAACAAAAATAGGACAATGCCAAAAGTTTTTTTCATTGGACACCTCTTTTATTTTATAATGACGTTTCTTTGTTTAATCCAAATCGTCAAAACCGAAACGGTAGACGTCGTACCACTCGTAAGCGTCGTCGTCTCCAAACGTTCGGTCGTATTGCAAAAAAGACAGATAATGAAGCGCTTTGTGAGACTCCCTTTCTTCAATTCGTCCATAGACAAAGACGTCTTCTCGTTTGTCGTACAAAAGCGAGAACGTTTTGCCTTCGTGCGAAAACGAATCTTTGACCGGTGGTTTCACAAAGCGGGAAAAATCGTTGCTTAATTTTTGTTCAAACCGGCCGCTTTCAGCCAGTTTCCGAGCTTGCTTCGCTCGTTCGCGCCAATCCATACTATGCCTCCAACGCTTTTTTGACATCGTGTTCGATTTCAAGCGGGTCGACCTTTGAACGATACCGTTTGAGAATCGTTCCGTCTTTGCCAATCAAAAACTTCTCGAAATTCCACTTGACGGTTCCGGTTTGTCCTTTTGGAGCGTTTTCCGTCAAATGCTTATACAGTGGGTGAATGGTTTTTTTCTTCACATCGATCTTTTCGTGCATGGGAAAGGTGACGCCGTAGTGCAATGTGCAAAACTCGACGATTTCCTCGTGAGAAAGCGGTTCTTGGCGCAAAAACTGGTTGCAGGGAAACCCCAATACGACAAAACCGCTGTCCTTGTGGTTTTTGTAGAGTTTCTCCAAAGTCTCAAACTGCTTGGTAAAGCCGCATTTGCTTGCGGTGTTGACAATGAGGAGAACTTTCCCCTCGTAACGTTTGAGTTCGTACGCTTCTCCATCGATGCTTTTGACCTCGATGTCGTAGAGTTTCATCTTACCGCCTCCTTGATGTTATTATAGCACGCGACCAAGAAATCGTTGTAAAAATTTGCGTTTATCCGGTGAAGAGCGAACCGAAAGAAAGTATGTAGTTAAACAACAAAACAAACAAAAGGTACATAAAAGCACCATTGAACAAGACGCCGAAAATCAAATTCACAAGCAAAACCGGATGGTCTGAAAACTCCTCTTGTGCACGATAGTGAGAATACAACCGGATGGCCAGCGTGAAATAATGGATCAAAAACGCCAAATTGATGACGCCCACAAAAAAGCCCAAAATCGCCGCTAGAATCGAAGGTTCGACGATAAACGTCACAATCAAAAGGTGGTTCATGGTCGCTAAGATGAGAATGATTTCGTGCTTGAGATACGTCTTTGGATCAATCATAGAATATCTCCTTTTCAAGACGTTTACTATGTCAAACGCATTTACGCGTCTTCGATGATGGCCACAATGGGAATTAGGAGAAATACCAACCAACCCGGATGCCAGTAGCCGCCGAAATACCCAATCAGCATAAACGCGGCCACCGAAACAAACGGACTGATGGCGGTGAACTTCTTGCTTTCACGGGCATTCAACAATATCGAAGTGATTGGAATCAAAAGCAAAAACAGCCAACTGATCGCAAACAGCGAAAAGAAATAGCCAATCAGCGCAAACAACAGCAAGCTCACAACGCCGACAGACTTTTCAAGCGGAGTGTCAAAACCGTCGATTTGAATGATGCGATTCCCCGTCGCCAAAAGCGCAACGGCGAAAATCAAATAGGCGCCAAGGGCCAAAAGCCAATCCTCAAAGGCATACCCCAAAACCAAATAAAGGGCGGTGGAAAAAGCGAGGGTACCGGCTAAAATATAACGCTCTGCGGCCTTTTTTTCATGCAGGATTCCGAGGAACAAAACTAGCAGCAACACCACCCAGGTCGGATGGTACACACCGGTGATGTGGCCGACGATGAAAAACGCCGTCAAGGTGAAAAACGGAGAAAGGGACGTCAAAAGCGCCAACAAGGACAAAGACTTTTTCGAATTGAAAATGGCGAAAACCGGCACAATGAAAAAGACGAGCCAACCGGGATGCCAAAGCCCTTGAAAGAAACCAAGAAAGAAAAAGAAAATTACGGCCAAAAAGGGACTGATCGCCGTCAGCAAATGCTTTTCTCCTTCGCTGATGGAATCGGAGACAATCGCCGTCACCGGAATCAACAGAAAAATCAGCCATCCTGGGTGCCAAAGGCCTCCGGCAATGCCCATGATTATGTAAAGAATCGTACACACGAAAGGCGAAAGCGCGACAATCTTCTCCGATGCCGGCAACCTTTTTTTCATTTTGTATTCTTGGCTCAACGAATCGACGATACAATCCGGTGTGCCTAGCATGTCCAAAACCTCTTCTTCGCTCTTGCCTTTGTCAAGGCCGTCGCGAATCATCTGTTCATAGTCGGAGAGGATGTCTTGTCTCTCGTCTTCACTCATCTCAAACAAGTGCAGTTTTTCTCGAAGCGCTTCTAAGAATCGATCAACCATATCGCTTGCCCCCCAATATTTTTAACACATTCTGCAAGAAGGTTTCCCACTCTCTTTCAAACTCCGCCAAGCGTTCCTCACCTTCTTTGGTGATGGTGTAAACTTTTCGCGGAGCGCCTATGTCGCTATGGTCCTTTTCAATGTCAAAATAGCCTTGTTTGCTCAATCTTCGCAAAATCGGATAAATGGTGTTTTCGTTCACATCCACCGCTTCGCTCAAAACTTCGATCACTTCGAAACTCGAACGGGGACGTTCTTCGACCGTCTTTAAAACAAGCAACTCGACAATGCCTCTTTTGAATTGCGCATTCATGAGCTCCCTCCTTTTTTTGTGTATTACACAGTTAGTGTATCACATAATTGTGTAAAACACAATAAGACGACTCAATAAAAAAAACACCCTGAAAAGGGTGTTCTCTCAGCGGTTTTGTATATAGCCGAGCCCGATGGCGCCGGGGCCCGCATGGGCGCCGACCGCAGGGGTTAGGGGCATGCTGAAGACTTCTTTCAAATTCGGGTCGGCCTCTTTTAAGGCCGCTTCGATTTCATCGCGAACCTCTTTGTTGTGGGCGTGGCAAATAAAGGGCGAAACATCGAGATTTTTTGTTTCTTCAAGATACATTTCAACGACGCGTTTCACCGCTTTTTTGAAGGTGCGGATTTTTTCGATGTTCTCGACTTTTCCTTCTTTGGATATATGGAGCAGAGGCTTGATTTTCAACATGCTGCCCATAAACCCTTGAGCGTTTGATAGGCGGCCGTTTTTGACAAGATAGGCCAAGGTGTTGACCGCAAAGAAAATGTGGTTGTGACTGCGAATGTCTTCAAGGGCATCCAAAATTTCTTTGACGGGTTTGCTTTTTTCCGCCATCTCGGCGGCCAAAAGCGCCATTTTCGCTTGCGGATACGCGACGGATTTTGAGTCGAAAACGTGTACGTTCACATCGGGAACGCTTTTTGCGGCGACCTGCGCGGCGCCGTAAATGCCGCTCATGTGGGATGAAATCGTCACGACGATGATGTCGGTGTATCCGTCTTTTTGCATGGATTCATACGTTTTGATCATTTCCGCCGTGGGCGGTTGCGAAGTTTTTGGAAACAGTTTGGCGTCGCTTTGCAAGCGACGATAAAACTCTTCGGCTTTGAGTTCGATGTGGTCGAGGTATTCCTCTTCTCCTAAATGAATGATGGAACGCAGGATGCGAATGTCGTAATCATGGTCGAAATAGTCGAGGCAAGCGTTCGTACATGCGACAACACCTATTTTGGGCATGTTGGTCGACTCCCTTCTGTTGGATGGTTTATGCAAAATAGGGCGATGCCCGATTATTGCCGGTAGTTCCGTGCGAGAATGAACAGCAAGTCGCTTAGGCGGTTCAAGTATTTTCGAGCGTACGCGAGGTCTTGGCGGTCACGTTCGTTGATGAAATGCACCATAATGCGCTCGCCGCGACGGCAAATGGTCCTAGCGTAATCGAAATATGCGTTGGGAAGCGTGGTTTCACTGCCGGGAAGATAAAACCGATTCTCGATTTTCTCGTTTAGCAAGAGTTTTTCTTCTTGGTCCTCGATGAACTCGATGTCCCGTTCGTTGATTTGACGGAGTTTCTTGTAGGCATCTTGTTGCGGATTGGTGGCGATTAACGAATTGATGGCTTGCAAGGTGTCTTGGATGTTTTTGATGTGTTCGTACTTGGCGTGGTGAAAGGTGAGCCCTAAAAACGCACTCAATTCGTCTATGGTCCCAAGCGTCTCGAAAAGCACATCGTCTTTGGGCAGTTCTTCGTTGGAATAGTTGCGGGAGAGCCCTTCATCTCCCTTGGTGGTCGAGATGTGCCGCAGATGTTTGATGGCCACAATCAATCACACTCCTTCTTTTCTTTATTATAGCATGTCGCAAAGCGGAGAGAAAGACAAACCCATGCTTTGCCTAAATTTTGAAACGGCGCAAACGCAGGATGGACAACACGATGAATAAGACAATCCAAAAGACGGATAGCATAAGAAGTTGCAACGTGGTGAACGTGTGGTTGAACACCACGACGTCGACGCCCATGTTTTCCATATAACGCGTCATCGGTTCCGTGGCGTCTCCGAAAACGTCGGCGAGCGCTTTGTCCATATAAATCCTGCGAAAGAGCCCGGCGATTTGAAGCGGGGGCAAGGCCGCAAGAATGTTGTTCAAGGTGGTGCCTAGATTGCTGACGGGTACGTAGACGCCCGTCACAAAACCGATCAACGTACCCACAAGCGTCGAAAGCGTGCCGTGAGCGTTCAAAGACTTAAGGTAGCTTGTGACAAAGTAGAAAAGCGCGGAAAAAAGCGTGGAAGACAATACGATGAGTGCGAGAACTTGCACAAAAGAGAAAAGCGGCAAAAACGTCCCGGCGTTCAAATACACAACGCCTTGTCCAACCAGCAAATTGATCACGCCTAAGGCGGTGGAGATGACAATCGAGGCCACAAGGTAGCTCAAGACGATTTTTGTGCGCGGCATGGGGGTGACGTAGAAATCGTTGATGCTTTTGGTGGCGCGGTCTTTAACCATGAAATGCAGAAAACCGAGCGGTACGGTGACCGTTGCGACCATAAGCACGCCGGAAAAAAGCCAGCTATAGATTAGATGATTCCCTTCGTTTGTGCCCCGAAGCTGCTCGGGGACGGTGGTCTCATGCATCGCGCCCAGGAAAAAAGCAAACAGCATCAAAATGATCAAAACGCTCAAAAAGGAGAAAAAGACCGACCAACGATCGCGAAGAAAACATAGGATATGTCGTTTAATTAAGGCGGTCATCGTAATCACTCAACTTTCTTCCCGTGATGTTTAAAAACACGTCGTCCATTGTACCCTTGACGATTTCAAACGTTTCAATCGATTCTTTGAAACGTTCCACATAATCCAGTCCTTCGAAAGAATCGCGCAAAGGAATGTGCAGTGTGTTTTGGACGGTGGAATACGCTATTTTTTCCTTTTTCAATATGTTTTCCAGCCCATTGTCTTTCGGCAAAACGCGCAATTTGTCCGTAGCGTAGTTGGCGCGAAGCTTTTCGGCGGAGTCTTCGGCGCGAATTTTCCCTTCATGAAGAATGATGACTTGATCGCAATCGGCAACTTCTTCCATATAATGGGTCGTCAAAACGATGGTCATGTTGGTTTTCTTTTTCAACTCAAGCACCAGTTCCCAAATGTTCTCCCTGCTTTGCGGGTCGAGTCCGGTTGTGGGTTCGTCAAGCAAAAGGACTCTCGGTTCATGCAGCAAAGCCCTAGCGATGTCGATTTTTCGCCTTTGCCCGCCGGAAAGGGTTTTGACGCGGCGGCCGACGTAGCTTTTAAACCCCAAAAAGTCTTGGAGATATTGGATGCGATTGTGGATGGCCGTTTTGTCGTCGGTGTAGAAACGCCCGCGCAAAAAGAGGTTTTCGTAAGCCGTCAAGTCGTCGTCAAGCGTTGAATACTGAAAAACCACACCGATGGCCTTGCGAATTTGGTCGTCGTCTTTGCCAAGCGTTGCGCCGTTTACCTTTACGTCGCCCGATGTTTTGCCTTTGAGCGTGGAAACGATTTCGATTGTGGTGCTTTTTCCCGCACCATTCGGTCCTAAAAGCGCGAAAAAGGCCCCTTCTTTGACATGAAAGCTGACATCGTCAAGCGCTCGTGTCTTTTCATAATCTTTGGTCAGATGGTTTACGCTGATCATGTCTTTCCTCCTTATATGATGGGTGAGAATATGCTCATGACGCCTTCGACGAGCCGGGTGATGAGCGGACGGTTCGCCCACTCTTTCGGGTCGATGCGCGTCGAGTCTTTCTTGTCTTCTTCAAAATCGGCGATCAGCCGCGGCAAGGGGGCGCCGCTCATGAGCAGGGTGACCTCGAAATCGATGACCGCGCTGCGGTTGTCGAGATTGTAGCTGCCTACGGAGGCGATTTTGTCGTCTACGATGAAGACTTTCGCATGGCAAAAGCCCTTTTGGTATTGGTAGATGTTGACGCCGCTTCCTAGCAAATTGCCGACAAAAGATTTGGTCACTTTGTACACGAGATACTTATCGGGCTCGCCGGGAATGATGATTTCGACGTCGATGCCGGATTGCGCCGCGATGGAAAGCGCCGTCAAGGTTTCTTGGTCAAGCGCCATGTAGGGCGTCATGATTTTGACGGATTTCTTGGCCATCATAAGCATCTTCAAATAGAGATTGCGAATCGTTGCGGCGTCCGAATCGGGGCCCGATTGCAAAACCTGCACGACGTTTTCGCTTTTGACGTTCGTTTCCGGATAGTAAAAATCGTTGTCGAAGAAATTGTTGGTGTTGTAATAATAATCCTTGAAAAAAAGCGAGGTGAGAGATTTGACGGCCTTGCCCTCTAGTTTTAGCTGGGTATCGCGGAAATAGTAGGGATGGTCGACGGTGTTGTCGTATTCGTTGGCGATGTTCATTCCGCCGGTATAAGCGGTATGCCCGTCGACAACGACGATTTTTCGATGGTTTCGGTAGTTGATGCGGGTGTTGAAAAGCGGAAAGTAGATTTTGTCGTTGACCACCAAATCTATTTTCGACTGCCGGATTTTTCGCAAGTATGATCGGCTCATGCGAGCGCTTCCGAGCCCGTCGATGATCATTTTGACATCCACGCCCTCCTCCGCTTTTTGCATCAGGAGGTTCACGATTTCACGGCCCCGTTTGTCGGCGCGGACTATGAAAAACTCAAAAAGTATGAACTTCTGAGCTTTTTTCAATGCGGCTTTCAAATCCGGATAAAACGCTTCGCCGTTTTTCAACACTTCGATTTTTGTGTTGTTCAAAAAGGGCTGATGATAGGAAAGGTGATGGGCGACGTGAAAGAGTTCTTGCGTGTTGTCGTCGTAGCCGAAAAGTTTGAATTCAACTTCGTGGGGCCTCTTCTCGCGAGTGATGTATTCGTCTTTGTGCATGAGCGGGCGGTTTTTGTAGCGGAAACTGTTTTTGAAGTTTCTCCCAAAGGTCAAGAAAAGTGTGATGCCAACAACGGGCTCGAACGTTAAAAGCAAAAGCCAAGGCAGCTTTTGATGGGGGTTTTCGCTCCGAAGCGTAATCGAAAGCCAAATCAGCACAAAAATGGCTACAAAAAATGTGCGGACAATGTATCCGAAAATTGTGGATAAATCAAAAAACTCCCAAATCAGATTGAAAGCGAACTCTATGCCAAAACGCAGAGAAACCGCGATGGCGATGACAAGAAGGATCATCAAAATCTTTCGGATGTTCTTTTCCATGCAACCGTCCTTTATGTTGTTTTTCTATGGGATGATGATGCTAGGTTCGTCTTCGCCGGTTACGATGCGTGAAAGCTTGTTGACATCTTTCGCTCGCAACCTCGATATCGGGTCTTTCCGCATAACGCTTGAAAGCATACCGGCGTATTCGTCGTATGTATCTATTAGTTTGTTGAACCGTTTTTCTTTGCGGGTTTTTTCTTCTTCAAACTCGTTTTGCAACCGATCGAGTTCCGCCTTATAGGTTTCCTCGTTTTTCTCTTTTTCGGAAAAATACTGCCGTTCGCTCGCTTGGGCTTTCTCTTTGTACGATTCCATCGTTTCTTCGTGGCGCTTTTTCAGCTTGAGGATGTAGAGTTCGAGGTTTCGTTTCTCTTCTTCATAGTGTTCCCGGTGTTCGTTGTATTTTTCCTCTTTTTCGCGTTCGATCGCCGTCAATTCTTTGTCGTAATTGCGGTCGATGGTTTCCTGCGCGTTTTCGTGTTTTTTCTTGAAAGCCGAATGTTCGCTTTCGGCCGCCTCTAATCGATCGGATAGGGTGTTTTCGTTTTTGGTCTTTCGGTTTTTGATGCGGTGAATGCGGGTGTTCAAATAATTTTTGGCTTCTTCTAGGGTCGTTTTCTGGCGGTCTTCTTGGAAAGACCAAAAAAGTGAAGTGCGAAGGGCTATTTCGCTGCCCATTTCCTTGAGCATGCGTTTTTCGGTTTCGCCGCGTTCCTTGGTTTCTTTGATGGCGCCGTTTAGTTGGTCGGTGATGTGGTAAAGCAGAGTTTCCGCTTCTTCGACCGATTGGTTGCATTTCTTCTCGACGGTGTCGAGCATGCGCTTGTAGATGGAACGGCGTTTTTCGAGTTCTTCTTCTTTTTCTCGATACGCATGGCTATGGGCGGTGCGCTTTTGTTCGAGTTCTTTATCCATCTGTTCGATGGTTTTTCGATCTTTTTTCTCGTCGAGGTTGTCGATTTTTTCTTCGTACTGTTTCAGTTCCATGTCCTGTTTGCGTTTGAGTTGCGAGAGAATCTTGCGGTGTTCATCGAGCAGTTCGCGATGGTTTTTGACATAGACAGCTCGTTCTTTGTCGTATGTCGAATAGATTTTCTCGACGATGTTGTCGTGGTCTCGTTTCGCATCTTCTAACATCTCTTCGTACGCTGTGATTTTGCGTTCGGTACGTTTGTCGATTTCGTGAATGAAATCGGGTTTTACGGTTTTAAATTCGTCGTTTTTAAGCGCGGCATAGTTTTTGCTGTGAAGGATGTGATGGTCTAAAATCATGGATTCGGTTTCATGGTCTTGGTGGTAATATTTCAACGCCTTTTCGATTTGTTGGTTTTCGCAGTCGTGTTCAAGGTGGTATTGCAAGGTCTTTGCCTTTTTGTCAAAAGACTTCATGGCCAAATCCAAATCGTTTTCAGCGGTATCAACGTCTCTTTTGTGTTTGGCTTTGGCGACGTTGAGCGCCTTGTTCAATTCGTTCATTTCAGCGTTCATGTGAAATTTCGCTTCGTTTTCCTTTAGGTCGTTTTCAGGTTTTGAGACGGCTTTTAGATGTTCGTTTTCTGCTTTCGCTTCATCCAAAGCCCGATTGTAGTTGACGTTTTGCAAATCGTAGTCAAGCCGTATCGCCTTTTTGTCTTTTTGAAAACGGGCGAACGTTTGGTTGAAGTTCTTGTTTTGTTCTTCGATTTGCAGCAATTCTTGCATTCGGTGTTCTTCTAGAGTTTCAAGGAATTGCTTCAACGAAGCAATCCCTCGGGACTTCGCTTGGCTGAAGCGTTTTTTGTAGGATTCTATAACGTCTTGTTTTTCCGCTTCTTCGGCCTCTAAATCGTGTCGGTGTTGTTCTTGCAAGCTCTCTAGTTCGTTTTTCTGCAGTTTCTTTTGTTCTTTGATTTTCTTGTCCTGCTTGGAAACGGTGGCGTTGTCGCCAATCTTTTGGGCTTCCTTTTTGTAGTTTTCAAGCTTGTTGAGGGCTTTTTGGTGCTTGTCCCGTAGGCCTTTGCGTTCTTTGTCTTGCTTTTTCTTCAGCGTATCAATCGCTTTATCCAAAGGCTTCAAGGCTTCGGAATATTCTTTTTCTAACTCGGTGAGTTCTTCTTGGAAAGAGGCCTCGAACTCTTGCTTTTTTTCTTTGGTCTCTTCCCTTTTGCGTTCATGGTCTTTTTTGATTTCATCGTGGGCAACGTCAAACTTCACACGGGCGTGAGCGAGGGTGTTTTCGTTGACGGCGTGTTTGATGTTGGTCTCTTTTAAAAGCTCGCTCATGTGTTCGTTATGCCGGCTGGTCGCATCGTCTATGTTTTTGTCGGCGGCCTTTTCGGTTTCTAAGACGTTCTTGTTCGCTTCTTTGACCGCATAGTCATAGTTGGCGCTCACTTTCTGCGATTTGAGCTTGTTAAGCGAGCGCTTGTTTTCAAAGGATTCTTCGATTTCTTCGATGCGTTTGTTATGTTGATCTTTGGCTTTTTGCTTTTCCTTTTCCAAAGTGGTGGTGTTTTTCTTGTATTCATCGTGCAATTTTGCGACCGCGTCGTCGTATTCTTTGTCAAAGGTTTCCTGGTTCTGATGGTGGTTTTTCAAATTTTGTTTGAGCGACGCGTCAACCTTTTGGTAATTGCTTTGAAAAAGGTGGTATTTTTCGTCCAAAATACCAAGTGTTTGCAAATGTTTCTCGACAATCGGCCGATAGTGCTTATGCAAAAGATTTTGAAGCTTGTCCTCTTCTTTTGCCATGAAAATCCCCCCTTTTGTTTATTTTAGCATTTTTTATCCCCTACAACCATATTTTCACTGTTTTTGCGTAAACTTCTAACGGTTTTGCGTTAAGCAATGACCCTTGCCTCACCGCCGACGAAGATGCGTAATGGTCCGGATTGTTCTTTTAGTTTCACATGCAAGGCGGAGGGGCGGCGCATGGTATGCCCTTGTTCAAAAAGGTATTCCGTCTTTGATTCAACGAAACGATGAAAATAATACGCAAGGGCGCCGGCGGCCGTGCCGGTTGCGCTTTCTTCGTCGATGCCAATTGATGGCAGGAAATTCCGGCCTTGTGCGTCGCTTATATTATGAGCGGTCTCGAGCGTGAACAAATACACGCCCTTGACATCGTAGCGTGCGCTAAAGTCAATCAGCGCGTCGCGGTCCGGTTTGGCTTGTGCAAGCGTTTTAAGCGAATCGACGCCTAAGAAAACCTCCTTGATTCCGGTCGAAACGATGTGGGGCGTATGCGTGATGTTTTCTTCAGGGATGCGAAGGATTTCGGCGAGAGGCTCTTTGGATAGATTCCCGTGGAAAGCGGGTGGGGCGAGTTCTAAAAAGACTTTGTCTTTTTCGATGTGGATTTCGAGAATTCCGGCATCGGTTTCAAAGGTTGTTTTTGAGATCTTTATGTCGCCCAAATCTCGCAATAAGTTGAAAGCGGCCACGCTTGCGTGCCCACACAAGGGAACTTCGGTGGTCGGCGTAAAAAAACGCAGCCGGTAAGGGGCTTTTTTCGAAGGGAGAAAGAACGCGGTCTCCGAATAGCCGACGTCTTTCGCGATTTTTTGCATTGTAGATTCGTCCGGAATGTTTTCCGGCAAGACGACACCGGCCGGATTTCCTCCGCGGGTACCTTCGCTGAAGGCGCTCAAACGATGAATGCGCACGATAATCCCCTCTTTCTCTCTTTACTCAAAGTATAGCGCAAAAAACCATAGAAATAAAGCACTATGAGAGTGGACGCACGTTTTTTTTCGATACATAAAGAGGTCTGTGCTATAATGGTATAATGAAATGGGGTGACAAGAGTGGACAAAAGGTTAGCAGCATTTGAGTGGCGGGCGTTCCTATTCGCCGTCGCAATCTTCATAACGGTCATCTACTCTTCTTTATTTGCCCACGAGCTTTCCCCGCTTGCCCTTTTCAATCCGGCTCTCGGAATTGGCGCAGGATTGATGATCGTCTATGAAAGGCGCATCCTATTTTCTTTGGTGATTGGATTCTTCTTGGGGTCGTCTTTCCTTCACGCCGTTTTCACCGAAGCCGCCCCCGGTCTTGGGATGGCAATGGTAGTGCTTTCAACGACAATTTTTGCGGGCCAGCTTCTCGTGGTCGATTACACGCTTGAAAAAATCGGCTTGAAGTCCTTTGACAAAACCGAACTTTCAAGAGCGAATGTGTCCATCTTCTTTTTGGCGGTCGTAGTAGCGCTTGTTGGCGGCTTTATTCGCTATGGCGGATATATGTGGATCCACCCGGAAACGCTGCCCGAACAATACGCTTTCTTGTTCGCTTCGATTGGCGACTTTTTCGGCCTTGCGATTCTTGCGCCGATTGTCGAGCTTTGTTTTGTTTCCGAAAGAAAAACGTTAGATTACGGCCTGAAGACTCGGCTTGCGCTATACGCGCTTTTCTATGCGCTCTTAACCGCTTCGGTCTTGGGGATTGCCTATGTTGACGCTCCGCTTGTGCTGACACGGAATCTTTATTTGTTCATTTTGTTTTTCTTGGCCGCGGCGTTTTTGTTTTCGTATCGGTTTATCGCCGTTTTGGTGTTGGCGACGCTGACGCTTTTAAGATTGCAGTATGTCAGTTTGGAAAACGTCGAAGAATTTCTCTTCACCACCATCACCCTGCTTGCCTTTGTCTATATATCAACCATCACCGCGATTTTGTTGAAACGTTTCAAGGATCTCCGTTTTGCGCAGACGCTCGAACTGAAAGAAACGACCGAATCTCTCGACAACATGCTCGAATACTTGCGAGGGTTTTTGGCTCTTTCCAAAGATATCCTGACCCAAAGCAGAAGCCGCGACGCTTTTGCGAGGCGAACGTTTGAGATTGCGACGCTGCTTTTTGACGCCGACCACATCTTCTCGTATTTTGACGATGAGGGCGTTCTTACGATGGTCAACGCAAAAAATTATCCAATCAAGCGCATTCCTTTCCTTTACGATTTGCACGACGCCGAACGCATCCGCAACGAAGACACAATCTTCCATTCGGATGTCCGCAAAGACTTGCGGAACCGTTACTCCGAAGCGTTCGTCCGCGACAAGTTCAAGCACTACGAAACGTTCACTCGAGCGTATATGGTTTTCACGTTCACGCCCAAGACTTATTATGTCGTCGGTCTCGATTATGCCGACCGTGATCTCGACGACACCGAAATGCGACGCATGAGCGATTTCACCAAAATTCTGAACAAGCTGTTTCGGAAAAACTACGCCACCTCCTACGCATTGGAGCTCAAAGGCGACACGATTCTCACATTCGTCAGAGCGCTCGACCTCTACGACCGCTACACCAAAGGGCATAGCGAGGATGTCGCCCATCTTTCGGAAAAAGTCGCCGAGTATTTGGGCCTAAGCGCCGAAGTCCGCAAAAACATCTATTGGGCCGGTCTTTTGCACGATGTCGGAAAACTCGGAGTTCCCTACAACATCCTCAACAAAAAAGACAAGTTGACCGACGATGAATACCGGACAATCCAAAAACATGTCCAACACGGCTACGACATTCTGATCGGCTTTGAAGGGTTGAAACCCATCGCCACCATGGTCAACCACCATCACGAGTGGTGGAACGGAAAAGGCTATCCGCAAGGGCTCAAAGAACACGACATCTCAATCGGCGGCCAAATTTTAGGCGTCGCCGACGCCGTTGCGACCATGGCGACGGACCGTCCGTATCAAAAACGCCGGTCGAAAGAGGAAATCAAACGAGAATTGCGACGGTACAAGGGCACCCAGTTCTCGCCGACAATCGTCGACGCCGTCGTCCACATTTTGGACCGCGACCCGGAATTTTCCACGCTATAAAAAAACTCCCCGTCTTCGCAAATGAACCGCACCCTTTCGATTGGAACTGTTCTCTCCAAGGTTTGGGTTCACTTCATTCGGCTCAGGGGAGTTTTTCTTTGGCTTTGATTCACTCGGGCGTTTTGTCTTCAGAAGTTTCGTGTTCGATGGCTTCGGCGCGCTGGCGTTCTTCTTCCGCGTCGGCTTTTTCAATGCGACGGATGTAAACCATGAAGCGTTTGTGAAACACTTTTGCCGAAAGAATGAAATACGCGATCAGCGGAACGATCCAAATGTAGGGGACGAAATACACCGCCCCCACAAGTATGATAAGAAGCGCGAGGGCCGGAAAAGTCGTCAAGGCGTGAAAGTTCGCCATCAAAACCGTCGTTTTGAACGCGTGTTTCATGTTTTCAAACTTGAAAACGGCCAAGGCGGGAAAAACGTAGATGAGGACGATGATGGACTCAAACGCCAAAACATAAAGAGGAATGGTCAGCGAAAGGTCGGTGGTGAGCGTCGAAAGATACAGCGAAACACCTAAGAGGAAAAGCAAAAGAAACGTCATGAATACACTGTTTGGAAGGGTGGACTTGAAATCTTCTTTAAATTGGTGGAAGATGGACTCCGGACGTTCGCCGTAACGAAACATCCTAAACAGGACTTTGTAGACGGCGCTAGTGGCCGGGCCGAGACCAAATCCAAGCGTGAGCAATGTCGACAAAAACCAAATGACGCTCAGCATAAAGGTGTCTAAAATCAAATCGAGGACCGAGAGGTTTTTTTCCTTGTTCATGCAATCACTCTTTCATATAAGTACTCAAAAGGATTATAACACAATTCACAGACCTGTAAAAGACCGGGTAGAATAGACGATTTCTCCATCGATGTATGTTTCTTCAACTTTAGCGTCTAAAAAGCTTTCGGGCGTGTTTGAGAATCCGTCGACAACTATAAAATCCGCTCGATGTCCAGCTTTGATTTTGCCGAGTTCGTCTTCGCTTCTCGAAAAATAGGCGGAAGTGGACGTGTAGGCGGTAACGGCGTCTTCAAGACTCATGGCCTCTTCTTTGAGGAAGGGACGCTTGCGCAAATCCTTTAATGTCTTACGGGTCGTTGCGGTGTAAAGGTTCAAAAACGGAGCGCTTGGTTCAATCGGTGCATCCGTCGACAATGCCGAGAATGTCCTTTTCGCCAACGTATGAAACAAATAGGTTTCATTTTGGCGTTCACCCAAGCGTTCGGCGATGATCGGGTAATCCGAGCGCAAAAAGATGGGCTGCACCATCGCCCCGATGCGCAAATCGTGCATACGCTCGATTTGGGCGCGGTCGGCGAGTTGTGCGTGGACGATGGCGTTACGGTGCGGCCTTTGCATAGAAGACAATGTGTTTTCACTAGCGTCCAAGATTGTTTGCAATGCGCCATCTCCAATGGCGTGAACGGCCCAGTCCATGCCGGCTTGATAGGCCGTTTCAAAAAACTCCTCGAGTTCTTTTCGCGTGTACAAAAGCAATCCTTTTGTGTCGGGGTTGTCGGTGTAAGGTTCCCGCAAGTAGGCGGTTCGAGCGCCCAAAGACCCATCGGCCAACAATTTCAATGGGCCCATTGCGAATTTTTTGTAGGATTGGTTCGGATACCCTTTGTCAATGAAATCCCTGAATCGTTCAAGCGTCGGCAAATTCGCCTGTTCGTAGACACGCAAAGAAAGCTTCTTCTCGCGGTCGAGTTCCACAAACGCGCGAATGACGGTTTCGTAATTCGTTTTTGCGGTGGCCAAATCGTCGCTTTGCACGGCGGTGACGCCTTCACGAAGCAATGTGTCCTGTGCGGCCAGTATTCTCTTTTTCAAAGTTTCGACATCGCTTTCACCAAGCACCTCGGCAATCCAGGCGCGCGCGTCTTCTTTAAAAAACCCCCGGTCCAGTTCATAAGTCGAGGAGTCTTTCGGGTAGTCGCCATGCAGTTTCAAAGCTTCGTCAATCGCCTTTTGATTGGCGACGATCAAATGGCCGCAAGCGCGATACATAAGAACGGGCTTATCGGTAGATATTTGGTTCAAATCCGCTTTTTCCAAGCTTCTTTTTTCTTCGAAACGCTCTTCATGGAATCCGCGCCCCAACAAGAAATCGCCCTTTTCACGGCGAGCGGATTGGATGAGCGCTTTGATGCTTTTGGGCTTTCCGGCGTCAAACATCTCCATCATCCACCCCATGCCCAAAAGGTGCATGTGAGCGTCATGGAATCCCGGAAAAACGGTGCGTTCTTTCAAGTCTACGACCTTGTCGATAGGCTGGTTGAGAATTTCTCGCGCCTTTCCGACTTTCACGAAGCGTCCGTCTTCGACGATGAACGCATCGTTTTTTTGAGCGAAGATGTTTGCGTGGATGTATGCGGTTTTCATCGGCATCTACCTCTCTTTCCCACCCATTATAGCATACATCGGCGGCAAGGATTTGCGGAACACTTGTTCAAAGAAAATGCCGGCATGGATGAAACGCCGGCATTTGCTTAGTTCGATTGGGTTTTCGTCGCCTCGACCATGAGTTTGACCATAAGATCGGAAACTTCTTTTGGGTTTTCAATCGGATAGCCTTCGATTAGAAGCGCTTGGTTGTAAAGCAGATGCGCGTAATCTTTGGCGCGTTTCTTGTCGGCTTCGTGCACGCTTTTGAGCGCTTGGAAAAGTTCGTGGTCGGGGTTGATTTCTAGGATTTTTTCCGCCTGCATGCCGCTTTGGTTGGGCATTTGCTTGAGGACTTTCTCCATTTCGAGGCTCAAGCCTTCACCGCTTACTAAGCATACCGGGGATTCTTTTAGCCTTCCGGAGAGACGGACGTCTTTGACTTTGTCCTTGAGGGTTTTTTTCAGGGACTTAAGGAGTTTTTCGTGTTCCTTCTCTTTTTCTTTCAAAGCGTCTTTTTGCTCATCGTCAAGCAAGTCGGATTCGCCTTGTTGGATGGACTTGAACGGGATTTCTTGGTATTCGTTTAGGATTTGCACCATGAACTCGTCGACATCGTCGGTGAAGAAAAGCACTTCGTAGTCTTTTTCTTTGAGCGTGTCCATTTGCGGGCGGTTCATGATTTGATGCTTGTTTTTTCCGGTGGCGTAGTAGATGGTTTTTTGGTCGTCGCCCATCCGGTCGACGTATTCTTTCAAGGTGATGTACTCATCGCTTTTTGAAGTTTTGAACATGATGAGGTCCTGCAGTTTTTCCTTGTGTGCCCCGAATTGGTCGTAGATGCCGTATTTGAGGTTTGTGCCGTAGGCTTCGTAGAACTCCGTGTAGGTTTCACGGTCGTTTTCGAGCATCTTTTCCAGTTCGTTTTTGACCTTCTTTTCAAGGTGTGAGGCGATTTTTTTCAATTGGCGGTTGTGTTGCAGCATCTCTCTTGAGATGTTGAGAGATAAGTCCGCCGAATCGACAAGACCGCGGAGAAAACGGAAATGTTCGGGAACGAGTTCTTTGTTTTTGTCTTCGATGAAGACGCCCTTTGAATAAAGCTGCAAGCCCTTTTCGAATTTGTCGGTGTAAAAGTCGTAAGGAGGTTTTTTGGGAATGAACAGAAGCGCGGTGTAGGTGATTCGGCCTTCGACGTTTGTGTGAATGACTTTTAAAGGGTCTTCGAAGTCGTTGTATTGACGCTTGTAAAATTCGTTGAGTTCTTCGTCTTCGATCTCGCTTTTGGGCTTTTTCCAAATGGGAATCATCGAGTTGAGGGTTTCAATCTCATGATAGGTCTCGGTTTCACTTTCGTCGTCGTCTTCGTCTTTTTTGCGTGTTTTTTCCACTTCCATCCGAATGGGATAGCGGATGTAGTCGCTGTATTTTTTGACGAGGTTGCGGATGGTGTGTTCTTCTAAATATTCGCTGTAACGCTCTTCGTTTTCCTCGTCGTCCTCGCGCAAATATAAGACGATTTCCGAGCCAATCTCCTCTCGGTCGATTTTCTCGATGGAGTAAGTGGATTCGCCGGCGCTGCGCCACTCGTATCCCGTCTTCGCAAAGGGCGAACGCGTGCGGAAGACGACCTCCTTTGCGACCATGAAGGCGCTGTAAAAGCCGACGCCGAATTGGCCGATGATGTCCAAATCTTTCTTCTCGAGTTTTTCCAAAAACGCTTTCGAGCCGCTTTCGGCGATGGTTCCGAGTTCTTGAACCAAGCCTTCTTCATTCAGTCCGATGCCGTTGTCGCGGATGGTGATGGTGCGGTTGTCTTTGTCGGTGGAAATGAAGATTTCGTATTCTTCCGCGGCCGGTACGTTGTCGTCCGTCAAGGAATAGTGATGGCGCTTGTCGATCGCGTCGGATGCGTTGGAGATCAACTCGCGCAGGAAAATGTCTTTGTGGGTGTAGATGGAATTGACCATCAAATCGAGCAATTTTTTCGATTCGGTTTGAAATTCTTTGGTTTTTGCCATAGTATTCCCTCCAATCCAATATGATTTTAGAGGGTTTTGAGGCGTTTGTCAAGCGAAGCGAAGGCGCTTAAAACGAAAAAGGCACCCCGAACGGGATGCCCTTGATAAAGTCTCATATCTTTTTCGCCTTGTTTTCTAAGAAGTCAACCACGGCGTCGTAATCGGGATGATCGGAGACTTCTTTCACGTATTCGAGGTAGACGATCTCACGGTTCTCATCGAGGATGAAAACAGAACGCGCCTGCAAACGGTGCTCGCGAATCAGGGTGCCGTATTTCATCGCAAAATCTAGGCTTTTGTGGTCGGAAAGCGTCACCACATGTTCCATATCCGCAGCGGCGCACCAGCGCTTTTGCGCAAAGGGCAAATCGTTTGAGATGGTGATGACCTTGACGTCTTCATATTTCGAAAGCGATTGGTTGAACATTTTGGTCTGGTAATCGCACACTCCCGTATCGACTGAGGGCACGACGCTGAGCACCAGGTACTTTTCTTTGAATTCGCTAAGACTTCTTTCTTGCAAGTCGCGGTCGACCGCGCGAAAATCCGGGGCAAAATCGCCGACTTTTTTGCGGTCGCCTTTGATTGTGACCGTTTGTCCGCCGAATGTTGTAGACATGAGAAACACTCCTTCCATAATCTTTCCTTCTGCTTTCAGTATATCATAGAGATCAGACGCTTGGCTTTTGTTACGCATGAAAAAAGCCGTGCAAAACGGCTTATTCTTTCATGGTGTGCTTTTTGATCAAATCGTGTTTGATGTTCCAAAGTTTTTCGGACAAATCCACGTAATATTGATGGGGATAGTCGAAGCGTTTGACTTCTTCCCAAAGAGAATCCATTTCTTCTTGCCGGTGTTTGCGGATGCTTTCAACGTCGGGCAGGTCGTAAACGAGTTCGCCCTTTTGAAAGATGGGGCGCAGCAAGTTTTTGACGGTGTAACGGTGAAAGGTTTGGCGCTTCCAGGTGTGAGTCGGGTCAAAGAGGGTGAGGGGTTGGCTTTCGTCGATGGTTTCATCGTGCACCGTCAGCAAGTCCGCGCAGGCGTGATGGGTTTTGTCGTAAATGCGGTAAAGCTTTTTGAAATGGGGGGTTGTGATTTTGTCGGGATTGTCGCTGATTTTGATTTTCGGCACGATGGTTCCTTCCTCTTCGATGGCGGTGAGTTTGTAGACGCCGCCAAAGACGGGATCGCTTTTGGCGGTGATCAAGCGTTCGCCCACGCCGAAGACGTCGATGGGCGCCGTTTGCGAAAGAAGCGCGCGAATCAGGTATTCGTCGAGCGCGTTGCTGGCCACAATCTTGCATTCGGGGAGACCCGCTTCATCAAGCATCTTCCGGGCTTCTTTGGCCAAATAGGTCAAATCCCCCGAGTCGATACGGATGGCGTAGGATGTGACGCCTTTTGGCTTCAAAACATCTTTGATGACTTTGATGGCGTTGGGGACGCCGCTGCGCAAGGTGTCGTAAGTGTCGACAAGAAAGGTGCTCATCGTCGGATAGAGTTCGGCGTAGCGTTTGAACGCCTCGTATTCGTTTTCGAACATTTGAATCCAAGAATGCGCCATGGTTCCGCTTGCGGGAATGTCGTAGAGACGGTCGGACAACGTGTTTGACGTCTTATCGGCGCCGCCGATGTAGGCGGCGCGGGCGCCGAGGTTCGCGCTTGAGGCGCCGTGTGCGCGCCTAGCGCCCATTTCGATGACTATGCGGTCGCCGGCCGCGTATTTGATGCGCGAAGCTTTGGTCGCGATCAACGACTGGTGGTTGATCGCCATCAACAAAAACGTCTCAAGCAGCTGCGCTTCAACGGCGGTCGCGCGAACCGTCAAAATGGGTTCGTTCGGAAAAATCACGGTGCCTTCGGGGACGGCGTACAAATCGCCTTCGAACCGAAAGTTCCGCAAGTATTCCAGAAATTCCTCTTTGAACATGTTTCGGTTGCGCAAGTACTCGATGTCTGAATCGGAGAAGCGTAAGTTCTCAATGTATTCGACGACCGATTCGAGTCCGGCCATGATGGCGTATCCGCCTTCGTTAGGAACACTGCGGAAAAAGAGGTCGAAATAGACAATACGGTCGCGCTCAGGACTGTCGAAATATCCGTGAGCCATGGTGAATTCGTAAAAATCGATCAACATGCTTTCGGTGGGTTTATCCATAGGTCAACTCCTGTTTTTGATGACGACGTGCATGCCTTCCATGACGTCGAGGGCTTTTTTGTGCAAAGCTTCATCAAAGCTTGCCGTCGCGTTCGCGTCGACTTCGATGCGGGCGTTTGGAAGCGCCGCTTTGGCGATCACCGCGTTGGATATAACGCAAATGTTGGAGACGAGCCCGACGAGTTCAACGGTTTCATAGCCTTTGTCTTCCAAATAATCGCCCAAAACCAAAGACGGGAACGTGTGCTTTTCAAACACGCGCTCGTCCGGTTTTTTCACCGCTTCGATTTCAGGATGCAAGGCGTGTCCCTTTGTGCCTTTGATGCAGTGTTTGACGGGAAGATGGCTGCCTTCTTCGGTTTGCAGGTAGTTTGTGTCGTGGGTGTCCATGGTGTAGACGACATCATATTTTTGTTCTTGGTATTCTTGTATTTTTTTGCGGACGGCGGGCACAACAAGAGGCGCTTTTTCAAACCCCAGTTCGCCTTCGATAAAATCGTTTTGCATATCGACCACAATCAAGCAACGTTTGGCCATGGTGTTCCCTCCTTTTTTCTTTCAAGGCTATTGTAACATGTTTTGCGCTTGTTTGTAAGAAATGCATTCACACTTTGAAAGCCAAAGCTTTTTCCGCCCTCTCGTTGACCAACGGCTCTGTTTGCGCTACACTACTTGTAGAGAATACAAAAGAGGTGACTTGAATGAAGACCATTTTGAACGATTCGAAAGACCCACGTTTCAATTTGGCGCTTGAAGAATACGTGCTCAAATACCTTGAGGACAAGGACGATTACGTTTTGCTTTGGCAAAACGAAAACAGCGTCATCATCGGGCGCAACCAAAACACCGTCGAGGAAATCAACACGAGCTACGTCAAAGAACACGACGTGAGCGTTGTCCGACGCATCACCGGAGGCGGAGCCGTCTACCACGATCTCGGCAATTTGAACTTTTCGTTCGTCACGAAGCTCAAAGACAATTTGAACAATTACGAAAAATTCACCGCGCCCGTCATCGAAGCGCTCAAAAGCCTAGGCGTCCCGGCCGAGTTTCATGGGCGCAACGACATCGTCGTCGACGGCAAGAAAATCTCCGGCAACGCGCAAAGCTTTTTTAAAGACCGGATGTTGCACCACGGCACCATCCTTTTTGATGCGAATCTCGCCACCGTCGCCGACGTCTTAAACGTCAAACAAGACAAAATCGCCTCCAAAGGCATCAAATCCAAACGTTCACGCGTTACCAACATCAAGCCCTATCTTAAAGAACAAGTGTCCATGCCCGAATTCAAAAAGACGCTGCTCGAATACCTGCTTGATACCGACGACATAAGCAAGCACGTCTACGAACTCGGCAAAGAAGACCTCGACAAAATCTATGAACTGATGGAGAAGCGCTATAAACGTTGGGAGTGGAATTATGGCGAATCTCCCGACTTCAGCATTGAAAAAGCGGGCCGCTATGAGGGCGGAAAAGTCGAATTCCATTTCAACGTCAAAGAAGGACGCATCGACGATGTCAAAATCTTCGGGGATTTTTTAGGCGCGCGCGACATATCGTCCCTAGAAGATAAAGTGCGAGGACTTAAATACGACGAAAACGCCTTTCGCGACGCTTTAAAGGAAGAACCGCTTGAGGAATACTTTTTCAACATCACGCTTGAAGACATCATCGACTGCGTGTTCGGTTGACATTTTCTTGACTCCTTAAAAAAGACGCATCCCGCAGGATGCGTCTTTTGTTATGGAATGGTGTTGATGATTATTCTTCGCCCCAGTATTCAGTCCATTCAAGGTTGTTCAGGACGATTTGACGGTCGTCACCGGCGTTTTCGATTTTTAGTTCAAATTCGCCTTCAACGTCTATGTCTTCAATGACCAACGTTTCTACGTCGGTGCTTGAAAGCGTATGAGAGCCTACAAGGACGTCGTCGATGTAGATTTCAACCGTACGGTCTTCAGGTGCGCCGCCGGTGAAGCCCATAAGGATGTCAAGACTCAAAGAATCAATGCCGCCATCAATGGTTGCGGTGAATGTACCGCCGCCACGGAACATGATGCCGCCGCCGTCGATTTCATAACCGCCCAGGTCCTTTCTGGATTCGGTTACGGTCCATTCGAAGCCGGAATCGCCAATGAATGTTTCGGTAACGTATGAAGTTCCGCTACCTTCAAAGGTCGACCAGTGCTCGGTGTATGTTTCGGGCTCGTCTGGAGCTTCCGGAACCAATACCATGAACGTGAGAATCAGTTCAAAGTCGTTGTCGTCGGTAATGGTCGCGGTCAATTCGACTTCCGCGTCGCCCTCTTCAGGACGAGTAACGGTGCCATCGGTAGCGATGACGTCTTCATTGTCAGAAGCCCAAGCGATGTCGAGATTCCAGGCGCCGAGGGGGTATTCGATTGGGAGTGTCAAGTCTTGCGTGGTTTCTTCAGGCAGGGTGATGTTTGCGGTAAGGTACGCTTCTACAGCGTCTGCGGACAATGTGCCGGCAACGAGCTGGTCTTCAGCGGTAATAAGAAGTTGCGCTCCGCCGTCCATCCAGGTAGGATCGAACCAACCAAGCGTCATGTTGACGACGTCAACAACGTCTCCCTCTTCAAGTCCGGAGAGATAAGCCGCTAAGTCCGCATCGTCGTGATACGATTCGTAACGGACGTCAATGGTTGAACCGTTGTAAGGATCGGTAAGTTCGATGCTAAAGCTTTCGTCGGCTTCGTCGGAGTTCGGACCGGAGACAATCATTTCGGTGAAGCTTACACGCATGCCTTGATAAGGCAGCATGGCTTCGTTGTCTTCTAAATCAATGCCGTCGATGTCTGCCGGGTCGGGCAGGTCTTGGTCAGTCTCGAGAACTTCAACAGCTGTCAAGCCGCTGATTTGTTCGAGGCCGCTCCAAGCGTCGCGTTCACCAAAGACTCGTACGAGATCGCCAACGGCAAGACCCATGTCTTCAAGGTACTCGTCGCCGCCATCATAAACGGCAATTGCGCCACTCGCGTCTTGGATGAAGAACGTACGGCTGTCGATGATGTTGGTGATGACGCCTTCGGTCACTACGTCTTCGCCATCTTCCGCGGCGTGAACGTCCGCTATGGACGGCATGTAGACGGTGACTGCGACAAAAACGAGCTGGTCGGTTCCGGTTGCGCGTACGGTAATGGTCGCGCTTCCGGTGTCAACCGGAGTCAATACGCCATCTTCAACAGTAACAACGTCTTCATCGGAGCTGGTCCAAGTGATGTTTTGGGGAGCTCCTGTTGGGTAGACGGTTGCATTGATGGTTTCGGTGCTACCGTATGCGAGAGAAATTTCGGATTGATCAGGATCGTCAAGAGCGATATAATCCGCATAAGGTACGGCGCTTTCGGTTACTTCGCCGGAATAAGTGTAAAGCAATTGCGGACCGTTATACCATCCGAGAATGGCGGAATCGATGTCCACAACGTTGCCTTCTTCAAAGCTTAGCAAGTGTGCGGCGTAGCCGGGTGCGTCATCAACGAAGTTTTCTAAGCGAGAATCGTAGCGCATAGAAATTTCATTGCCAGTTTCTACGCTGAAGAAATCAACTGTGATGTTGCCAAAGTTGTCTTCGCTGACGTCATCGACTACAAGACCTTCAATGTTGACACGACGGCCCATGTAAGGACGCATGTCTTCATCGTCGTCACTAACTTCGATGTCTGAAGAAGCAGGCAGAGGATAGCCGCTTTCCATGATTTCTACATCGGTGAGGCTGCCGATTTGTTCAAGTCCGTTGAACTCATCGCGTTCGCCTTGGATACGGACATAATCGCCGATGAACAAACGTTGAACGCCTAAGTCGTCTTCTTCTTCGCCTTCGTCGTAGATGAATGCGTCGTCGCCGTCATAAACCGCAATACCGCCGGTGTCGTCACCAATATAGAATGTGCGGTGATTGGTTACTTTGGTAACAACGCCGACCACGTCGACGGCTTCTCCATCTTCAAGTGCGTAAACGTCTTCAACACTCATGTACGGAGATACGACCTCTACAGTAACATCGGCGCTGACGTCAGTGCCGGTAGCGGTGGCCGTAATGGTTGTTGTACCGATTTCTACGCCGGTGATGACGCCGTCATCGACCGTAGCGATATCGGTGTCCGCGCTTGACCAGGTAATTTCCTGCTCTGCGTCTTCAGGTTCTACAGTCGCTTCGACGGTAACGGTTTCGCCAACAACGACTTCTACTTCGGTTTGGTTAAGTTCTACGGATTCAGGATCCGGTGCTCCGCATGCGACGATCATCGCCAGCATTAAAACGGATACAAAAGCCAGTAATCCTTTTTTCAAAATAAATCCCTCCTACTTTTTTTATGTATCTTTTTTGGTTGAGAATAGAGTTTTTCATTTAGGAAGTCGTTTTCTTCCACAAAAAAACACTCTATCTTTATTGTAATTGTACCAAGTTCCATAATGAATGTAAACCTTTTTATGATTTCTTTTACTCTAAACAGTGGGATTTTCCCCGTTTTACACCCTTGAAATGTGACAAGTTTTTTTTAAAAAAAAGAGACGATGTTTCCATCGTCTCATAAATGAATGGGCTTGTCGAGGATGCCGTGGGCGGTCTCGTGGACCATTTCCGAGAGGGTCGGATGCGGGTGCACCGCATGCGCGAAATCGGCGGCCGTCGCTTCGAGGGCCATGCCCAAAACGCTTTCGCTGATGAGTTCTGTGGCGCCTTCGGCTAAAATATGCACACCAATGATTTCGTTGTAAGGTTTTGAGGCGATCATTTTGACCATGCCGATGTTTTGACCTTCGGCTAAAGCCTTGCCGTTGGCGGTAATCGGGAAAGTGCTGGTCTTGTAATCGATGCCGCGCGCTTTGGCTTTTTCTTCGGTAAGGCCGACCTGGGCGATTTCGGGGAATGTGTAGATGCCTGAGGGCATGTGGTCGTAATTCATGGGTTGTTGTTTTTCTCCAAGAATGTCCGTGACGGCGACGAGGCCTTCTTTGCTGGCGACATGCGCGAGCAGATATTTGCCGTTGCAATCGCCGATGGCGTAGACGTCGTCGATGTTCGTCCTAAGAAGATTGTCGGTCTTGATGCCGCCGTTTTCCATTTCTAGGTCTAACGCTTCAAGGCCTTTGGTGTTCGGTTTCATGCCGACGCTCAAAAGCACGCGGTCGGCGTCTAAAGTTTTGTCTTCTCCGTCTTCCTCATAGGTTAGAGAAGATTCTCCGACGCTTTTGAGGGTGGCGCCGGTAAGAACTTTGATTTTATCCTTCTTGAGTTTTTTCTTGAATTGATCCTTTATGTCTTGGTCCACCTCAAACAAGATGTCGTCTTCGCGTTCCAAAATGGTTACTTTGCTGCCAAGTGCGTTAAATATCGCGGCGAATTCGACGCCGATGACGCCGCCGCCGACGATGGCGAGCTTTTCGGGAATCTTGTCGATGTCGAGCAGACCTTTGCTGGTCAGGACATATCCCTTCTCAAGCCCTTCTTTCAACCCGTCGATTGGAGGCACTACGGGCGATGCGCCGGTGGCGATGATGAGCTTGGCGGTTTTCAAGGTTTGGTCGTTGACTTCGACGGTGTGGGCGTCCTTTGCGACGCCTTCGCCTTCGTACACGTCGACCTTGTTTTTCTTAAGCAGGTAACCGACCCCTGAAGTCAGCTTTTTGACGGCTTTGTTCTTGCGTTGCATGATTTTTTTGAAGTCGATCTCCACGTTGTCCATGTCGACTTTGAAGCCGTAGGATTTGGCGTTTTTAAAGTTTTCGTAGACTTTTGCGCTTTTGAGAAGCGCTTTGGTGGGGATGCACCCCCAGTTTAGGCAAACGCCGCCTATCGCCTCTTTTTCAATGAGTGCGACGCTTTTTCCGGCTTGCGCCGCCTTGATGGCGGCCACATAGCCTCCGGGTCCGCCGCCTAGGATGGTGATGTCGTATTCTTTCACAATCTCACTCCTTAACTAAGTAGTAGCAACATCGGGTTGCTCAAGTACTCTTTCAATTTTACCATGAAACGGCCGGCGTCGCCACCGTCAATTATGCGGTGGTCAACGGTGAGTGAGACGGGAAACATGGAGCGGACTTTGATTTCGTCGTCGATCACGACGGGTTTTTTGGTGATGGCGCCCATGCCTAAGATGGCCACTTCGGGATGGTTGATGACAGGAGTGCCGAGTTTGGCGCCGAACGCGCCATAATTTGTGATGGAAAAGGTGGTGTCTTTCAAGTCTTCTAAGTTCAATTTGCGGTCGCGCGCTTTCTTCGCGAGCGTTTCGACTTCGCCGGCGAGTTCGATGATGCTCTTTTGGTCGGCGTCTTTGATGTTGGGCACGATGAGGCCGTCGGGGGTGTCTACGGCGATGCCGATGTTGTAATAGTTTTTGTAGACGATTTCTTCGCGTTCGTGGTCGTAGCTTGCGTTAAAAATCGGGTATTCTTTCATCGCGAGAATCACGGCCTTGATGATCAAAGGCAAATAGGTGAGTTTGGTGCCCTTTTCTTCGGCGAGCGCTTTTTGTTCGCCGCGGAATTTGACAAGTTCGGTGACGTCGAATTCGTCCATGACCGTAGTGTCGGGAATCAGGGTGTTTGAAGTGTCCATGGCGTTGACGACGCTTTTGCGCAAGGTGGAGATTTTCTCGCGCCGTGTGCGTTTTTCCTGCATGGAAGGCATGGTGGGACGTTTTGCTTGTTTCGGTTGACGGTCTTGTTTGGTTTCTTGTTGCTCTGCGGCTTTTTTGATGTCTTCTTTCATGACGCGCCCTTCCGGACCGCTGCCTTTGATTTTTTTGATGTCAACCCCCATGTCTTTGGCCATTTTGCGGGCGACAGGAGTCGCGAGCGCGGGACGGTCGGAAACTTCCTCTTCCTCCTCGCTTTCTTCGCTTGGCGGCAAGACTTCGTCGGAAGTTTCAACGGACCCGACAACGCTTGCGGATTCTTCGTCGTCGGAATTTTCTTTTTTGCTTTCGTCGGTTTCTTTTTCGGATTTCTCAGTTTCATCTTCGGCTTCTTCGTCGCCGCTGCCATCGTCGATGACGGCCAAAACTTCGCCGACTTCGATGGTGTCGCCGACTTCGGCGCCTTTTTTCTTGAGCACGCCGTCTTCGGGAACGGGGATTTCGGCGTTGACTTTGTCGGTTTCGATGACAACCATGGTTTCGCCTTCGGCGACTTTGTCGCCGACGTCGTAGTGCCATTTGAGAATTTTTCCCTCATGGATGCCTTCGCCGATGTCTGCGAATTTGAAATTGATCATTGGTTTTTCCTCCTTACTCGAACCTGGCAAGTTTTTTGATTTCTTCGGCGATGCGGGTGGCGTCTACCGTTTGATGACGTTCGCCTTTGGGGAGCGGCACGGTGATGTCGTGGCCGGTGATTCGCGTCGGCATCGCTTCAAGGTGGAAGAACGCTCCTTCGTTGACGCGGCTGATGAGTTCGGCGCCGATGCCGAGCGTCTTGACGGCTTCGTGGGCGACTAGGAAACGTCCTGTCTTTTTGACAGATTTGATAATGGTCTCTGTGTCGATGGGGGAGATTGTGCGAAGGTCGATCAGTTCGACGGAGATGTTTTCGTCTTCAAGGGCCTTGATGGCCTTTTGGGTTTCGACCATCATCGCGCCCCAGCTCACGACGGTGACGTCGGTGCCCTTTTGAACGACTTTGGCCTTGCCGAGAGGAATTTTGTATTCTTCTTCGGGGACTTCTTGTTTGAATGCGCGGTAGATTTTCTTCGGTTCCATGAAAATCACGGGGTCGTCGTCTTGGATGGCGGAGGTGAGGAGCCCTTTCGCATCATATGGGGTCGAGGGGATGACGAGTTTCAACCCCGGAATATGCGCAAAGAGGGTCTCGAGCGATTCGCTGTGGTGTTCGAGCGCGCGGACGCCGCCGCCATAAGGCATGCGGACGACGATGGGCATCTTGTATTTGCCGCGGGAGCGGTTGTGCATGCGGGCCATGTGGGTGGCGATTTGGTTGTAGCCCGGGAACATGAAGCCCGAAAACTGAATCTCGGTGATCGGGCGCAGTCCGGCCGCGGCCATGCCGATGGCGCTGCCCATGATGGCGGCTTCGGAAATCGGGGTGTCGAAGACGCGGTCTTTGCCGAATTCTTTTTGGAGACCCGCGGTGACGCGGAAGACGCCGCCTTCGTATCCGGCGTCTTCGCCGTAGAGCACGACGTTGTCGTCTTTTCGCATTTGTTCAAAGAGCGTTTGGTTGATCGCTTTTAAAAGGGTCATGGTAGCCATGGTTATTCACCCTCGCTTTCGTTCAATCGTTTTTTGTAGGCTTCTTTTTGCTTTTTTAGTTCCTCAGTCATGTTCGCGTAGGTGTAGTCGAAGACTTCGTCCGCGGTTGGAAGCGGCATCTTCTCGACTTCTTTGAAAGTGTCCGCGACGAATTTTTTGTATTCTTCTTGAAGCGCTTCTTCTTTGTCCTTGTTCCAAAGCTTCCGGTTGGAAAGGTACTTGCGGAATCTGGTGATGGGGTCTTTAGCCTGCCACTCCTTGACCTCTTCTTCGCTTCTGTAGATGCTAGGGTCGTCGCTGGTGGTGTGGGGGCCTAGGCGGTAGGTGACGGCTTCGATCAGAGTCGGGCCTTTGCCTTCTTTTGCGCGTTTGAGTGCTTCTTTGGTCGCCGCGTACATCGCAAGCGGGTCGTTGCCGTCGACTTGCACGCCGGGAATGCCGTAGCCCACGGCTTTTTGGGCCAGTGTTTTCGCCTTGCTGGCCATGGAACGGGGCGTGGAAATCGCGTATTGGTTGTTTTGGATGATCGTCACGACGGGGAGGTCGTAAACGGCGGCGAAGTTGAGGCCTTCGTGAAACTCGCCGTGCGCGGTGCCTCCATCGCCGATGAAGGCGATGACCGATTCGTCGCGCTTTTTGAGTTTTGAGGCGTAGGCGATGCCGGCCGCGTGCGAAATTTGCGAACCGATCGGCACGTTTACCGGCAAGATGTTCAAATCGTCGAAACGAGAACCCATTTCGTTTCCGTACCAATAAAGGTAGAGTTGCTTGAGCGGCGCGCCTTTATAAAGCAGAGCGGCCATTTCGCGGAACGCCTGGACGAGCCAGTCTTTTTGTTTGCTCGCGGCTAGCGGGCCGACTTGCGCCCCTTCTTGCCCCATCACGGGGGCGAAGGTGAGCATGCGGCCTTGTCGCTGGTATTGCAAAGCTTTGGTGTCGGCGATGCGGGCCAACACCATGGTCTTATACATTTTGAGCAAGGTGTCGTCGTCGATTTTCGGTTCGTAGTCTTTGTTGACGACTTTTCCGTCGGGGTCTAAAACACCGAACATTTCTCCCTTGAGGGAATCGTATGCGTCCAAAATCATGAGAACGCCTCCTTATATGTAATTATTCTAATTTGTAAAAATGAAAAAAGAAAAGCCATTTCGTAATGACAATTGTATCGTAACGTATTTTGGCGAAAATGGCACGCAAAACGCACTTTTTTATAATCCTTGCAATTAAGAGTCTGATCGGCGTTACTAAAGAAAAAAAGAGGCCGTTTTTTGGCCTCTTTTAGTTGCTTTCCTGTTCTTTGATGACGCCTTTTCGGTAGCTGTCGATGAGTTTTGCGAGGTCTTCGATTTCGGCGCGGAGTTCTTTGCCTTGGTCGGTGTCGTAGATGTAGGTGCGCCGG
>PWFC01000074.1 GCA_003554025.1 Mollicutes bacterium | reverse complement strand
TCGAACGCTCCTTTGAAAGAACTATACAAATACTACATTGAAAACGACCAACAAAACGAACTGATCAAAGCCTACCGCATCATCGAGCGAATCGAGAATTTGAGCGACGCGTTCAACATGTAGCTTGACAAACGCCCCGCTTAAAGGTATAATAGCCTTTAATCAAAGGCGTCGATGAGGACAAAGTTGTCCAATGGTCAGCGAGAGCAGGACGGTGTGAGCTGCTCCACCGAGACAACGACCACCTCGGAGCCGGACTCGAAAGAGATTCCCGCGACCCGCGTTAAAGGTTTGAGCGCTCTGGAAATAAGGTGGTACCGCGGCTACGTTCGTCCTTAACATGTTTAAGGACGTTTTTTATTGAAAGGAGAGGATATTGTGTTGAAACGCGATCTCACCATCAAGGATTTGCAAAACCACATTCGAAACGTCGATTTTCATCCCGACAAAAAGCACGAAGTGGTGCTCAAACTGTTTGAGGAAGTCGGCGAACTCAGTGTCGAAATGCGCAAAGAACATCAGGCCGGACTTACGCAAAAGCGCAAGCAGGCCATCAAATACGAGCTTTACGACGTGTTGCACTACGTCACGCACATCGCCAACATCTACGGCATAGATTTAGAAGAAGCCATCATCGAAAAAGACAAGATCAACGAAGCACGCTATAACGACAGGAGGAATCAAGAATGATCGAAATCACCTTCCCCGACGGCAACAAGAAATCGTATGAAAAAGGCGTGACTCCCGAAGAGATTGCCGGATCGATCGCCAGCGGACTCAAGAAAAAAAGCGTCGCCGCGTTTGTGAACGACGAGCTTTACGACTTGAACCGCCCCATCGAAGAAGACGCCAAAGTCGAACTCATCACCAAAGACAACGAAAAAGCCCTTGAAGTGCTCAACCACTCGACCGCCCATCTTCTTGCCCAAGCGGTGAAGCGCCTGTATCCGGACGCCCGTTTCGGCGTCGGACCGGCCATCGACGAAGGGTTTTACTACGACATCGCCACCAAACACACTATCAAAGAAGAGGATCTCCCAAAAATCGAGCAGGAGATGCGCCGCATCGTCAAAAGCCAAGAAGAGATGCAACGCGAAGAGATGACCCGCGAAGAGGCGTTGAAACGCTTTAAGGACGACCCTTACAAAAAAGAACTCATCGAAGAACTCGATGAAGGAGAAACCGTAAGCGTATACACCCAAGGCGAGTTTGTCGACCTATGCCGCGGCGGCCACCTCGGCAACACTCGGCACATCAAGCACTTCAAGCTTCTTTCCGTCGCCGGCGCATACTGGCGCGGAGACAGCGACCGTGAAATGCTTCAGCGCATCTACGGCACCAGCTGGTTCACCGAAGAGGACTTGAACAAGCATCTAGAATTGTTGAAAGAACGCCGCGAACGCGACCACCGAAAACTCGGAAAAGAACTCCGCATTTTTATGCTTTCCGACAAGGCCGGCCAAGGCTTGCCGATTTGGCTCCCAAACGGCTACACCATTCGCCGCGTTTTGGAGGACTATGTTTACAAGCTCGAGAAAAAGCGGGGCTACCACCATCTTTCCACCCCCGTTTTGGGCACCAAGCAACTCTATGAGACAAGCGGGCATTTCACCCATTACCGCGACGACATGTTTCCGGTGATGGAAGACGAGGACGAAACCTTCGTGCTCCGCCCTATGAGCTGTCCCCATCACGCCATCGTTTTTGACAGCGAACTGCGCAGTTATCGCGACCTTCCCATCCGCTACGCGGAGATTGTCACCCAGCACCGTTACGAAAAAAGCGGCGCCTTGAGCGGTCTTGAACGCGTACGCGCAATGACGCTCACCGACGCCCATATCTTTGCCCGCAAAGACCAAATCAAAGAAGAAGTGTTGAATGCGTTTTACCTCATTCAGCGGGCGATTCACGATTTGAACCTTGAAATCGACTACATCGAACTCGCCTTGCGCGATAACGACAAAGAAAAATTCCATCCAAACGACGCGCTTTGGGACGAAGCCGAAGCCGTGATGAGGGAATTGCTGGACGAAGAAAACATCGACTACAAAGAAATGACCGGCGAAGCCGCGTTTTACGGACCGAAAATCGACATCCAAGTCCGTACCGCCTTAGGCCATGTCATCACCATGAGCACCGTGCAGCTCGATTTCCTTCTGCCGGAGCGCTTCGACCTCACATACATCGGCAAAGACGGCAAGAAACACCGTCCGGTCCTCATCCACCGCGGCCTCGTTTCCACGTGGGAACGTTTGATGAGCATCCTGCTTGAACAATACAAAGGCGCTTTCCCCATTTGGTTGGCTCCGGTTCAGCTGAAGATTATTCCCGTGGCCGATGCGCACATGGAATACGCCGAGAAACTCCATGAACAATTCATCGACGAAGACCTTCGCAGCGAACTCGACCGCCGTGAAGAAAAACTCGGTTACAAAATACGCGACGCGCAAACGAAGAAGATTCCCTACCAACTCGTCGTCGGCGACAAAGAAGTCGAACAAAACGCCGTCACATACAGAAAATATGGCGAGAAAGACCAGCACACACTTTCCATCGACGCCTTCAAAGACCTCATCAAAAAAGAGATTCGGGACAAAACATAAAAAAGACGCCGCCTCGCTTGGCGGCGTTTTCCATAGCTTCATGAAATTTAAAGAAGATTCTTTAATCGATGAAAGAAGAGAAAAACCGGAGGGGCTTATGAAAATCGTACCCGCTGACGAAAAGAGTTTCGCCAAGTATTATACGCTTTACAGAGCGCTATCGGATCCAATTTGGATGCCGAGGAATATCGATGAAGCGCTGAAACTTTATGAGAAGTTTCACAATGGTTTCTTTGTCGTCGACCACAAGGAAATAAAGGGTGGTGCAATCGTAGAAGAAAATTGGTGCGGATTGCCCTATCTCATGCCTTTTGTCGACACAAAAGAGGTTTTTGACGCATTGTTCTTTGAAGTCCTTCGTAAAAGCGACGAATCGAAATCCATCATGTTTTATGGAATGCCTGCAATCTTTTTGCCTTTCTTAGAAGACAAGGGATGCCGTTATCACGATTCGGAAATGAACATGATGGCCGCTTTGAAACCGTTTAAGCGTACTTCAAAAGAAGCGATACGACTTCGCACCATCGCCAAAGAGGATCATGCGATTCTTGTCGACCTTTATACGAAAGCCTATCAAGCGAGTCCCTTGCAAAGCCTTCGCCGTAAAGAAAGGGCCTTTTACGAGAAACGGCTAGACGAACAACTGAAGGATTTTCAAAAAGAGTATTCATTCATCGCCTTGGACAATCAAGATAGGCCAATCGCCGCCGCGCTTGTATCCCTTTGGCAAGGTTATCCGTTTCTTCTTGACATCGTCGTCCACCCAAAAGCGCAAAACAAAGGGATCGGAAGTTTCATGCTTGCGACTATCATGGATGAAGCCGTCAAAAGCTACGACTACATCCGCTTGAACGTCACCCACGACAATCCTGCCAAAAAACTCTACGAGCGTTACGGTTTTCAGCCTATGAAACCGACTTTCACCTACAAATTGAATCCGCGCAAATGAAAAGCCCTTTGAATCAAGGGCTTTTCATTGTTGGCTCAAAGGTTTTCTAAGAATTAAGAAATTCAGTTCATCGAGCGTTTTGTGGATTTCGAATCCGTTTCGCTCGTAAAAACGCAAGGCTTTCTCGTTGCTTTTGTGGACGCCTAGTTCCATGGATTTTACACGGGTTTTGTAGGCGGCTTCCAAATCTCTGAAAACTCGTTTTCCGATGCCTTTGCCTTGGAACGTTTCGTGAAGGACGATGCCGTGGATGTGCAAAATTTCTTCCCGTTTTTCGATCCAATAAAACCCCGCGAACCGGTTGTCAAAATAGATGTTGTAGGTGTCTCCGGTTTCTTTGAAAAGCTCGAAAAATCGGTCTTCGCTGATCCCCATCAGCCGCAATGTGGTTTCTATGTAGTCTCCGGCGTGTTCTTTCATCATAGCCATAAGCGACGCATAATCTTCGGATTTTGCCCGTTCGTAGCGAATCATTTCGCCCCTCCTTGGTTCGCAATCTTGCACCCTCATTATACACTTTGAGAGTAGATTCGCATAGGGAGTTTTACAATCGGCCAAAAGAAAACGTCGCAGTTTTCCTTGAAACAGAAGGAATTTGTTATAATGAAATTGAAAAGGTGTAAAATGCGCTTCAAACAATTGTAGCGAGGTGACCCATGAAACTAGAAGATTTGTACCAAAGGTTCGATGAAGACAAAAGGCTTTTTCGCAACAGGGCCGCAAAAGTCGAATGGATCACGACCAACCGTTTCATTGAACAATACATTCAAGACGGCGACACATTGGTCGATGTGGCCGCGGGGACAGGCGCGTACGCTTTTCGTTATGCGAAAAAAGGCGTGCAGGTTTATGCGATGGACCTCCTTGAAAAGCACGTTGCAAAAATGCGCAAAAAAGCGCCTTCCGGCGTAAGCCTCCGTCAGGCCGACGCGAGGGATTTGACGCATGTTTCCGCCGAGACCGCTGATGTTACGTTGCTGATGGGCCCTCTTTATCATCTAAAAGAAGATACGGATAAGAAGAAAGCCATTGATGAAGCCTTTCGAATCACAAAAACCGGCGGTGTGGTTTTTATGGCTCACATTTCTCCTCGCGCAGTGTTTGTGACCGAAAGTTTTTTGCACAATCCGGAGTTTTTAAGTAGCGATTTATACGATAAAACGACCTATCGTCCAAAAGAACTGGCTTTTTCGTTTTTGAGTGTGAAAGACATGCGAAAGATGGTGTCGGAAATCGATCATGAACGCCTGCATCATTTTGCGGCGGACGGACTTTCGGAACTATTGACGCGTTCTTTGGAGGCTTTTCCAGAGGAAAAATTCCAAGCTTGGGTGGATTTTCACTTGCACACTTGCGAAGAAGAACATCTGCTCGGCTTCAGCAACCACCTTGTGTATGTGGCGCGCAAGGGATAAACCGTATATTGTGCAAAATTGTCATTTTATCGCTTCGTTTTTCATGAAACCGTTGACAATCCCTTTATGGGCGGGGTACAATAAAAACAAGCCAAACCCGGGGCAACCCGGCGACGGAAAGCTAAAGGGTCTCAAAGAGACAGCCAGCTGCGTAAACGCAGCTGGCTTTTGTTTTTATGAGGGGGATTAGGCATGAACTTGACGGAAAAAGGCATCACACTTTTCGAGTTGTTGATTACGATTTCCATTCTTGGCGTTGTTGCCGCTATTGGGGCGCCGAGGGTGACGCAAGCGTTTGAAAACATCCAAAAAGATCAAGTCCTTGATGATGTTCGCTACATCGAGCAATCCGCAAGGACGTACTGTAGCCGTTCCATCAACGATTGTGAAATCGGAGATGTATTGTCGGCGGAAGACCTTGCCGAATATATGCACGCTATCGACCAAACATACAATCTTTCCGTAAAACGTGTTGGACGAACGTCTTATGGCGTTTATTATGCGAAAGCCGGAGAATTTTCTTTCCCTTTTGACGAAAAGGGACAACTTCTTTCAAAAGAATTTTCTCCGACAAGTTCTTCCCGTAATCATGTCAATACGGCTTCTGCCTCATCCATTCCCGAAAGTCCCGGCGATCCCGCCGTCTTCCCCGACTGGGAGAGCGGGACTTTTGGGGTTGGAGATAGAGTCAGTTATAACGATCGTGTTTTTGAGATTCGCGATGAATCGGGCATTTATGTATCGCCTGATGAAAGCAATTTGCAGACGTATGGACCTTTTCAAGAAGTTGAGATCAACAACGAGTTTCGTGTTTTTAATACGTACGAAGCCGGGGACGAAGTAAATTTTCAGGGCGCCACATATGAGATGCGACACGAAGGCGGAAACGGAGTTTACCCCGACCAGAGTTACGCTTGGCAAGAGCAAACCGTTGAGTGGCGTTATTATAACGTATACGAAAGCGGAGACGTAATCTTGCACAATGGCGATCAATACGAGGCTTTGCATTATACAGAAGGTGTCGAACCCGGCACGCCCGAGGCCGCTGGTGTTTGGCAAAATCTGTCAACCGAAGAATGGGATTCGAACAATATCTATCACAGCGGCGACGTAGTGCTTTATGAAGGGATCGAGTACGAAGCGCAGTGGTGGACACAAGGCGACAATCCCGCAGAGAACTCCGGCTCATGGCAAGTTTGGCAGATTGTGGAATGAAATCAGAAAACGCCGTCTTCGAACGGCGTTTTTTGTGATAGGGTTTTATTCGATTTCATCGAGGGGAATTTTGTTTTTGCGGATGGGCAGCTGTTTACGAACTTGTTCGTTCATCGACAAGTCCAAGGTGCACTCTATAAGGCCTTGGTTCGCACCGAGTTTTTCGACGATTTCACCGAAAGGATTGGCGATTAAGGAGTGGCCGTAAGTATTGTATGTGCCGTAGGAATCGGAAGAAGGGCTAATGCCAATCACATAAAGCTGGTTGTCGGTCGCGCGGGATTTGAACGCGAGCTCCCAGTGAAGAGGCCCGGTGAAAGAGTTGAAGGCGGCGGGGACGAAAATGGCCTTGGCGCCTTTTTCGGTGAGTTTCTCGGCAAGCTGAGGATAGCGTATGTCGAAACAGATCATCAAACCCATGGTGCCGAATTCGGTCTCAAAAAGACCGAGTTCGTCGCCGGCCGACAAAACATCGCTTTCTTTGAACGTGGTGTTGTCCGGGTAGGTGATGGAAAAGAGGTGGATTTTCCGGTATTTTTTCAGAAGATTCCCGGTTTTGTCGAAGACATAAGTGGTGTTGTAAAGCTTGCCGTTTGATCGTTCTGGAACGCTTCCGCCGATGATGTATGCACTATGTTTTTTGGCAAGGTTCTTCAAAAAACGGATGACGTTCGATTGGTCGTCTTGGGCGTAATCGGCAAACTTGTCGACTTGGTATGGCGAGATGAACATCTCGGGCAGCGCCAAAAAGTCAAACGATTCCTCGGTGCGCGAGTCGATGAGGTTTTCAACGTGTCGAAGCGTGTCGTCGATGCTTCGGTGGACTTTGTTTTGCAAAAGCAGAAGACGCATGGAATCCTCCTTTCATTCTTTCGACCGACGCATGTTTTGAATGGTTTGTTCGCTTGGGTCGATGTAGATGGTTTTCTGTTTTTTGTATGTGACGAAACATGGTTTTTGTCCGGGGATTTTTTTGATGTTTTTGACTTCCGTGTAATCGACCGCGACGCTTCCCGAATAGCGCATCTTCGAAAAATATGCGGCAAGATGGGCGGCGCTTCGGATGGTGGTTTCGCTTAAGGGGAAGCCCTTTTTGACCACGACATGCGACCCCGGCGCGTCTTTGACATGGAACCAAACATGATAGTGCTTGGCTTCTTTGTGTGTGACGATTGCGTTTTGGCGGTTGTTTTTGCCAACCATGATTTCGACGCCGTCTGCGTCTTCAAAAAGCAAGAAGCGGTTTTGTCGTTTGGGGGCTTTTTTTCGTTCGCTCTTTTTTTTGAGGTAACCGTAATCGTGGAGTTCGTCTTTGATTTCGCGGAGGTCGCTGAGCGAAGCGTGCTCGATTTGGCTCTCAAGCAAGAAGAAATACTCTTTCTCGCGTTTGGCTTTGCGGATTTGTCTTTTGAGGTGCGGAACGCTTTTCTTTTGTTTTTTCGCTTTTTCGAAATAGAGTTTGCTGTTTTCGACCGGGCTTTTTTTCGGATCGAGTTCGATGGTGGTTTCTTGGTCTTTGTAATAATCGTGGCAGGTCACTTCACGATCGCCTTTTTCAATCATATGCTGGTGGGCGAGAATCAGTTCGCCGTACGTTTGGTATTCGCCAATTTTTTCGGTTTCGCGAAGCGCTTTTTGCAAGCGCTCGATTTTTGCGGTTTGTTTGTCGATTTGTTTTTGGACGAACGTCTGAAGCGTTTGGGCCTGTTGCCTTTTGGCGCTTTCGCGGTCGCGTGCGGTGTAGACGTAATCGAGCATGGCGTGTAGACTTTCAAAACGTTCTCGTTTTCCTTCGACATGTGTGGGGTCAAACGAGGCGAAAACGATGCGTTTGCCGGTGACCATGTGAGGGTCTGTTTCGTGCAAAAGACGCCGAAAGAGCGGCGCGTCTTTTTCCTGATTAACGGTTCTTCGGTGGAGGAACTCTTTTATAAATAGCGGCGAGACGCCTTGGATTTTCTTCAGGTAATCGCGGTGGTTGTCGCTTTGCAAGTCGTTTAAAGTGTTTTTGAGGGCATCCTCATCAAAAGGGTTGATTCGTTCGTCGTTTGGAAATTGATAGGTGGCGCCGCCGACCATGGTCCGTTCGGTTTCAAAAGCGCCGACATGGTTCAAGGCGTCTAAGATTTTATAGTTTTCGTCGGTCAAGACGATGTTCGCGTCCTTGCCGAAGAGTTCGACGATCAAATGCTTGTCGGCGAAGTCGCCGAGTTCGTTTCGATGCTTGATGGTGAAGATGGCGACGCGGTCGTTGTTGTGCTGGCTTACAGCCTTGATGAACCCGCCTTCTAGATGCTTTCGCAAAAACATGCAAAACATCGGGGGATTGTAGGGTTTGTCGTAGGACGCTTCGCTCAAGTGGATGCGGGCGTTTTGTTTGGAGGCGCTGATCACTAGCGTGTGGGTTTTTCTGGTGCGCAGGTTGAAAAGAAAGGTGAGGTCGTCGATTTGGTAAATTTTGTGTATCCGACCGTCCTTTAGAATTTCTGACAAATCTTTTGTAACGTGTCGTAAAAGCACGCCATCGTAGCTCATGGTATCACCCGTCGTCATTATAACATGTCTCCGTGAAAATTTTTGAAAAACTCTTTCGTTGCACTTACAAAAACGTGGAAAAAGTGTTATCATAATAAATAATACAATAGAAACGGAGGGGCGGATTAATGAAACTGAATGAACGAGGTTTACTGATTGTTCTTAGCGGACCCTCCGGTGTTGGAAAGGGGACCGTACGAAAAGCCCTTTTTGACCTAGAAGGTCACGACCTCGTTTATTCAACGTCGATGACCACACGCCCCAAACGCGAAGGAGAAGTCGACGGCGTCGACTACTACTTCGTCAGCCGTGAAGAATTCGAAAGGCGCATCAAAGACGATGCGTTTCTTGAATGGGCCGAGTTTGTCGGCCATTATTACGGCACCCCGAAAGACAAAGTCGAAGAACAGCTAAAACTCGGCAAAGAAGTCGTTTTGGAGATTGAAGTCCAAGGCGCTCTTCAAGTCAGAGAACGAGCCAAAGACGGCGTCTTCATCTTCATCGCGCCCCCAAACAAAGAAGCGCTTTACCGACGGCTTTTAAGACGGGGCACCGAATCGGGCGACACCATCCAAAAACGGATGGACAAGGCCGAACGAGAATTCCCCCTAGCCCACAAATACGACTACATTGTCGTCAACGACGAAGTCACAAACGCCGCGGACAGGGTCCTCGCGATTATCCGCGCCGAGCATGCGCGTACCGAACGCGCCATCCATAAATACAAAGAACTCTTGGAGGTAGACAAGAATGAGTAAGAATAAAGAAGGTCTCCGCTATCCGTCCATCGACGAACTTTTGCACAGCATCGATTCCAAATACAAACTCGCCTATGCGGCCGCGCTGCGTGCGAAGATCATTCGTGAAACGGAAGAGACCAGCGTCGAGGCCAAGTGCGACAAGCCCGTAGGCATCGCGCTTGAAGAAATCATGGCCGGAAAAATTGACATTGAATTCGAAAAATAAAGTAGATTTACTCTACTTTTTTTTTCGGCTGCTATGCTATAATGTAAGGTGAATAATTGGAGTGAATCGTCATGGAAAAAGCGTTCGATACCTTGATCAAACTATTGGAATTGCATGAAGAAAAAATCCCACTTTCCGGAAAACTCGTCGAACTTGAAATCGATGAACAAAGGCAAAGCTGGTTTTTTAATATTGAGCTCGAAAAGCCCCTTGACATCGAGGCGTTTTCTCGTTTCATCAGCCGCCTTGAGAGTTTGCCGTCGTTTTTGGATACTTGCAGTGAAGTCGCTTACGTCATCGATTACGCGATGCAAGATTACGACAAATTGCAAGATTATTATTTTTTTGCGCTCAAGAGATTGACGGCAAAACGGCCTCGTTATAACGCGATGAGCGCTTTTGAGGTGGAACAGGACCAAAACAAATTGTTCATCGTCTGCCCCAAAGACGGTTTATACGTAGAAGAATTGCTCGTAGAAGTCGAACGCAAACTTTTAGCTTTCGGGTTTGACGCATCTTTGAGCGTTCGGTATTGCGAGGATGCACCGACCATCACCGAACAGATTGAAAACGCGGTCGACGACGAGGAAGAAGAGACTCATGAAAATGAGGAAAAAATCCGTTTTGAGCGTTTTTACAAACGTCGCATTGAAAAAGTGACCCACAAAATAGAAGACATTCCTATCGACGAGGACGGCTTGCTTGAGTACAAGTCGGCCAACCACGGCAGCGACTTTGCCGTCGAGGGGATTGTCGAATCGTTTGAGAAGCGCGACATCAAAAAGGAAACGACGCTTTATACGTTTGTGCTAAGCAGCGTCGAAGATTCCATCTACGTCAAGAAATTTGTCAAGGAAAAAGACGAGGCGGCGTATCTTGACGCTCTCAAAGAAGGCATGCGGATGAGGGTTTCGGGCACCGCGAAATACGACAATTTTACCGACGAAGTGGTGTTGATCGCCCAAACCATCGAACGTACGAACCGTCCCGAACCACCGCAAAAGAGGAAGGACGAAGCCGAAAAGAAACGGGTCGAACTGCATGTGCATTCGAAAATGTCGACGTTAGACGGCATCGACTCCATTGAAGATTACGTCCGAACCGCGGCGGCTTTTGAACACCCCGCGATCGCCTTGACCGACCACGACAACGTCCAAGCGTTCCCCGAATTTCACCAAGCGGCCAAAAAACACGGCATCAAACCGATATTCGGCGCCGAACTTTCCATCATCGATGAAGCGAACACGAAAATCGCCGTCGGAAAACGCGACGTTCCTTTGCGCGAGGACACCTACACCGTCTTCGACATCGAGACGACCGGATTGAGCGTCCATGAGGACAAGATTATCGAAATTTCGGCCGTTAAAATCAAAGACCACCAAATTGTCGATTCTTTCGATTCCTTTGTGAACCCCGAACAATCGTTGAGTCCTTTTACCACGCGTCTGACGGGCATCACCAACCGCGACGTCAAAGACGCCGAGACCATCGACAAAGTCCTTCCCAAGTTCAAAGCGTTCTTCGAAGACACCGTGCTCGTCGCCCATAACGCCGTCTTTGACATCGCCCACATCGACAAAAATCTCAAAGACTTGGGTATTTTTGCGGGGCCCTATCCGCACATTGACACTTTAGAGATCGCCCGCCAGTTTTACGGAGACAAGCTCAAACGCTTCAACTTAAAAGCCGTTGCCAAGCATTTCGGCGTCGAACTTACCCAACACCACCGCGCCGAATACGATACCCGCGCCACGGCAAACATCTTTTTGCATATGCTCGCCGACCTCGACAAGGAAAACATCAAAACCTTCGACGATTTGAACCGATTGGATGAAAAAATCAAACGGGCAAACCGCTATAAAAACGGCATGGCTTCCCATGTAAGCGTCCTCGTCCGCAACCAAAAAGGGCTCAAAAACTTGTATAAGCTTATTTCGCTAGCCAACACCCGATACTTTCACAAAGGTCCGAAACTGCCGAAAAAAGTTCTGCAAAAACACCGTGAAGGCCTGCTCATCGGCAGCGGCTGCATGAACGGAGATTTCTTCGAGACCGCGCTCAACCAAAGCGAAGAGGCTTTGCGCGAAAAGGCGAAATTCTACGATTATCTCGAAATACAGCCGCCTGAGGATTATTACCATCTTGGAAAAGACACCGAGAACATCGAAGACCGCATCGAAAAGACTTTGATGCGCATCCGCGACGTCGCCGTTTCGGAAAACATTCCGCTTACGGCGGTAAGCGACGCGCACCACATCGAAGAAGAAAGCGTGCGCTACCGCGACATTTATATCCGCACGCCGATTGTCGGCGGCGGATATCACAAACTGTCCCGATACGAAAAAATTCCCTCGCAGTATTTTCGAACGACCGATGAAATGCTTGAGGCCTTTCCATTTTTCGATGCAAAAACCCGAAGCGACATCGTTGTCGAAAACCCCCGCTTGATCGCCGAGAAAATTTCAACCTTCGAAGCGTTCAACGACGAACTTTACGCGCCGACCGACGATTTCCTTTCCTTGCGAGGGGTTCCCTCCATCGAAACGAAGATGCAGGACATGGTGCAAAAGCGCGCCCACGAACTTTACGGAGACACACTTCCGCCTTTGGTCAAGGACCGCCTTGAAAAAGAAATGGAAAGCATCACCAAAAACAAATTTTCAACCGTCTATTACATATCCTATTTGCTGGTGAAAAAATCCCTCGACGACGGGTATCTCGTCGGTTCGCGGGGCAGCGTGGGCTCAAGCTTTGTGGCGATGCTCATGGACATCACCGAAGTAAACCCCCTTCCACCGCATTACGCTTGTCCGAAATGCCATTTCACTTCCTTCAAAATGACGCCTGAAGAAGAAAGGCTCTATGGCGTAGGGGACGATGAAAAAGGCGTCCAATCCCTGCTCAAGGATGTTGACAGCGGATTCGACCTCAAGAAGATGACCTGTCCGAAATGCCAAGAGACCATGCGCCGCGACGGGCACGACATCCCCTTTGAGACGTTCCTCGGTTTCAAAGGCGACAAAGTCCCCGACATCGACCTCAACTTTTCCGGAGACTATCAAGGCATCGTCCACGAATACATCCGCGAACTCTTCGGCAAGGACAGAGCTTTCCGCGCCGGGACCATCTCCACGGTCGCCTCGAAAACCGCCTACGGTTTTGTCAAAGGGTACGCCGAAAAAAAGGATTTGAAGATACGGCGCGCCGAAATCGACCGCCGCGCCAAAAAAATCACCGGCGTCAAGCGGTCAACCGGGCAGCATCCTGGCGGCATCGTCGTTGTCCCAAGCTATAAAGAGATTTTCGATGTGACGCCTGTGCAATATCCGGGAGACGACACTTCGAAATCTTGGCAAACGACCCATTTCGACTACCATTCCTTTGAAGACAATTTGTTCAAGCTAGACGTCTTGGGTCATGACGATCCGACGATGATTCGCTATTTGATGGATTTTGTCAAAGAAGACCCGATCAGCTTCCCCTTCAGCGACGCCAGGGACATCCCCGTTGACGACCCCAAAGTTTATAAACTGCTAAGCGGCACGGATGTGCTCCATTTGAAACCTTCCGACATCAAAAGCGAGGTCGCAAGCTATGGCGTTCCCGAGATGGGGACATCCTTCGTCCGCGGCATGCTTTCCGCGTCGCGTCCCGATTCGTTTGCGGATATCGTGAAGATTTCCGGTCTTTCCCACGGCACCGATGTTTGGCTAAACAACGCCGAGAAGCTTGTCACGGGCAAGACAAAATACGGCAAGATTTCCTTTAAGGAGGTCATTGGCTGCCGCGACGACATCATGGTGTATTTGATCCAAAGCGGTCTTCCTAGCGAAAAGGCGTTTGAAATTTCCGAGTTCATCCGTAAAGGCAAAGCTTCGAAACAACCGAAAAAATGGCAGGAATACAAAAATTTCATGCGCGAATACGAAATTCCCGAATGGTACATCTGGAGCGCGGGGCAAATCAAGTACATGTTTCCCAAGGCGCACGCGACGGCGTATGTCATCATGGCGCTACGCATCGCTTGGTTCAAACTGTACCGCCCCATCTATTTCTATTCCGCCTATTTCTCCAAGCGAGCGAATTATTTCGACCTCGTGGCCATGCAAGGCGGGGAATACCCTATCGAGAAACGCATGAAAGAGATCGACGACAAAGGAAACGCGGCTAGCGAACCGGAAAAACGGCTTTACACCGTTTTAGAGGTCGCTCTTGAGATGGTCAAGCGCGGGTTTTATTTCGCGCCGCTTGACATCATGCAATCGGCCGCGACCGAATTCACCCTCACCAAAGACGGCCACGGTCTCAGACTTCCGTTTGTGGCGCTTGACGGTCTTGGTGAGAAAGTGGCCCAATCCATTGTCAAAGCGCGCGAGGAGAAAACGTTCACTTCGGTCGAGGACATAAAGGAACGCACAACCCTTTCGACGACGCTTTTGAACACGCTCGATGCGCTCGATGCGTTTGGCGAGTTGCCGAAGACTTCGCAACTCAACTTGTTTGATTTGTGATTGCATTTGCAAACCTTGTTGGCAATATGTTTGCCACGCAAGAGGAATGTGTTAAAATTTGATTATGGAAATTAGGAGAGTGATTTTATGAGAGGAATGTCTAGAGCATTCAACCCTGCAATGAAAGTGGCCAATAAACACGCCGGCGTCGCCACGGCGAACTTAGCGACATACGGCGGCGTGATTTTCAAGATTAGCGCTTTGCTTGTGACGATGGTCGCTTCGGGGTTGATCATGGCGATTGTTTTGATCGAATCCGGAGAGATTACATTGGGCTGGGGGCTTTTTCTAGGCGCATTCGTACTAAGCCTCATCAGCATTTTCGTTGTCTTTAGTAAGCCGCATTTGGCGCCGCTTTTCTCATTCATCTATGCGGTTACTCAAGGGGTTTATCTTGGGGCCATATCCACATTGTACAGTTTGTTCTTCGGCAACAACATCGTGCCTATGGCGCTCATTGCGACGGCCGGCGTTGTCTTTGCGATGCTGTTTTTGTTCCGCAGCGGGCTCATCAAGGTCGGGTCGTTTTTCCGCCGGTTGATGTATACCTTGGTTTTCAGTTACTTGCTTGTGCTTATTGCCTTTATGTTCATGAGCTTCTTTGCGCCCGGATTCTTCACGGGCGTAGGGATGAGTCTATATCTGGGCATCGCCGTTTTCGGGGTTTTGCTGGCCTCGCTCTTTTTGCTGATCGATTACGACAATATTCAAAGGGCCATCGAATCGGGCATCGACAAAAAATACGAGTGGATGCTTTCGTTGAGCCTTGTCGTCACAATCGTTTGGCTCTATGTCGAAATGCTCAGACTTATCGCCATCCTTTCTTCGCGAAACAACTAAATCAAAAGCCCTTGTAGGCTTAAAACAGGAGGATAGTCCATGAATACTTGGGATCTTACCCCGCTTTTTCCCGATTACGATTCAAAAGAATTCAAGGAAACCGTCTCGAAAATTGAAGGCCTGATCAAGGAATCCAAAGCGTTTGCGGATACCTTGTCGGCCGATGCGGATACGGTATCGACCATCAAGAAATACCTTGAACTCGCCTCAAAGCTCCGCAGCTTGTTCGTACAAGCGTACGGATACGTCAATTTGCGCCTCGCGACCAACGCTCAGGATGAAACATCGCAAGCGTGGATGAACAAAATGGGCCAAATGTCGGCCGAAACGACGAAGTTCTCGACCGCCTTCATCCAGTGGCTCGACAAGGTTGAGGACTTAGAGGCCATCATCGATCAAACAGAAGCGCTCAAACCCTACCGCTATCATTTGCTGCGGGCGAAAAGCAACGCCGCGCACATGCTCAGCGAAGAAGAAGAGCAGTTGATTGCGAAGCTGAAACAAACAGGCAGCGAAGCGTGGTCCCGCCAGCAAAGCATGCTAACAAGCATGCTCGATGTCGAATACGAAGGCGAAACCATCACGCTGAGCGCCGTACGCAACAAAGCGCATTCTCAAGACGCCGGCGTGCGCAAGAAAGCGTATGAAGCCGAACTCGCGGCGTACAAAAAAATCGAACAATCCATCGCCTTTTCCTTAAACAGCATCAAAGGCGAAGTGAACGAACTCGTCAAAATGCGCGGCTTTGAAAGCCCGCTTTCCGAATCCGTCTACAACGCCCGCATGAAAGAAGAGACGCTTGATGCGCTTTTGGAATCCATGCGCGAACATCGCCCGATGTTCCACAAATACCTTCGCCGCAAGGCGAAAATGCTCGGGCACGAAGGCGGACTCCCTTGGTACGATTTGTTCGCTCCCCTTGGCAAGAGCGAACGCGAATTCTCCATCGACGAAGCCATGCAGTATGTCGTCAAGAATTTCGCCTCCTATAGCGACGATCTTGCGAATCTCGCCAAACGAGCCTATAACGAAGAATGGATCGATTTCACACCGCGCAAAGGCAAACGCGGCGGAGCGTTTTGCTTCAACATCCACCCCTTGAAGCAAAGCCGCATCCTAACCAACTTCGACGGTTCTTTCTCAAACGTCATCACCTTAGCCCACGAACTCGGCCACGCCTACCACGGCGACCGTATCTTCGAAGAAGAAATCCTGAACGCTTCTTACACCATGCCCGTTGCCGAGACGGCTTCGACGCTTTGCGAGACCATCGTCAAAAAGGCCGCGTTGCAAGACGCCAAGGACGAAGAGAAACTCTTTATTTTGGAACAATCCCTGATGGGCACCACCCAAGTGATTGTCGACATTCTCTCCCGTTTCATCTTCGAACAAAAAGTTTTCGAGGTGCGTCAAAACACCCCCATCCCCGTCGAAAAACTCAAAACGATGATGGAAGAAGCGCAAAAAGAAGCATACGGCGAAGGCTTGGACCAAGACAAGCTCCCCCCTTATATGTGGATCAACAAACCCCATTATTATAGCGGCAGCTTGAGCTTCTACAATTTCCCCTACGCCTTCGGATTGCTTTTTGCCAAAGGCATTTACGCGCTGTATCAGGAAAAAGGCGCGGACTTCGTCCCCGAAATCGACAAACTGTTGCGGATGACCGGAAAAATGGACGTCGAAGACGTGGCCGCACTGGTCGGCATCGACGTCACCAAACGCGAATTCTGGGACAAATCCCTTTCCGTAATCAAAGAGGAAATCGAGATGTTCTTGGACCTTACCGAGTAAAAGGCGCCCGTTCGGGCGTCTTTTTTTGTTTGCAAACCTTTCGCCATAAGCTATAATGGGAGTAAGCGACCATGATTAGGAGGAAAAAGATGGACCTTTTGGAAATTTTGAACCGCCACGCGATTCAATACGCGCAAAAAATCGAGAAAAACGTTTCTTTGGACCTTTCCTTGCAGTTTGTCGATGTGCCGACAACGTACGACATCGAGATTTCAGAGGGGGACGTTTCGGTAAACCCCGCCGACGAATCCCCAAAAGACGTGCATTTCAGTTTAAGCAAAGACCTGTTCGAGCAAATCCTGAGGGGCGATATCGAAGCGTTCACCGCCGCCGCGAAAGGAGATTTCCGCGAAGAGGCTCCGCTCGATTGGCGTGTGGGGAATTCGTTTTCGCCGGAAAAACTGAAGCATATCTATCATTTCCTCATGCATTTTTTCACCGAAAGCCCCATCAAAGTGACGAAAATTGGCGAACAATACGCCCGCAAAGTTCATGGCGCGCTCGCGATTCCCCTTTATTACCACGAAGGCGTGCGTTCTGCATGGTATATGATCAAACCCGGCGAACAAATCAACGAAGTTGGCGACAAGAATCCTTTTGACCAGGCCATGATTATATTAAAGGGCCAAGGCAAGGCGAAATTCGGCGACGAAGAAATGCGCGTGCAAAAGAATCGAGCCTATCACATCCCCAAAAACGCCGACCATGTCGTTTGGAACGACGGCGAAGAGGACATCGTCCTCATTTTCCTCGCCTACGGAAAAGGCGCCTAAACCTAGGACTTTCTTCTTTTTCCATTCCCTGAAGAAAGACCACACAACCCTTGCAAAACCGCGTTTCATTGATTATAATATGTGTAACACGTTGAGGAGAGCCATGCCGCCGACCATCAAGGCATCGAAGAGAGGGACACATCGCTGGGAGTGTTCCATGCCGGAGTTCGCGGTTTCACTCTCTAAGTGGCGCTAATCCCGTCCGTATGCCTGCGTTAAAGGTTTGAGCGCTTTGGAAATAAGGTGGTACCGCGGCAACGTTCGTCCTTAATTTGGGGACGAATTTTTTATTTGATATGAAGGAGTGATTGGATGGACATCCAAAAACGCATCGAAGAACTGGAAGAGGCTTTGAAAAAAGAGCTCGAAAACGTCAAGACCATGAACGATTTGCAAAACGTCAAATCGAAGTTTTTGGGCAAAAAGGCGGAGATTTCCGGTTTCATGAAACATATGAAGGATTTGTCGAACGACGAAAAACCCGCCTTCGGCAAAAAGGTCAACGAAGGGAAACAGCGCCTTAGCGCCTTGATTGAAGAAAAGCGTGAAGCGCTGCGCAAAGCGGCGATTGAGGAAAAACTCCGTCAAGAGACAATCGATGTGACTCTTGACGCACCCGATTTCACCCCGGGCGGAGTGCATATTTTGAATCGGATCGTTGAAGAGATTGAGGACATCTTTGTCGGCATGGGCTACAAAATCAAAGAAGGTCCCGAAATCGAGACCGACGAGATGAACTTCGAAAAGTTGAACCTTCCCAAAGACCACCCCGCCCGTGATATGCAAGATTCGCTTTACATCACAGAGGAGTTGCTTTTGCGCACGCACACTTCCCCCGTCCAAGTTCGTACGATGCTCGAATACGGCGGGAAGAAGCCGGTAAAAATCATCTGTCCCGGCAAAGTGTACCGCCGCGACGACGACGACGCGACCCACAGCCATCAATTTTTGCAAATCGAAGGGCTCGTCGTCGACAAAAACACAACCATGAGCGATTTGAAAGGCACGCTCAACACCATCGCCAAAGCGATGTTCGGCGAAGAACGGGAAATCCGCCTGCGTCCTTCTTATTTCCCCTTCACCGAACCTAGCGTTGAAGTCGACGTTACTTGCGCGAATTGCGCCGGTGAGGGCTGCAACATCTGCAAGCAAACCGGATACATTGAAATTTTGGGCGCCGGCATGGTCAACGATTTCGTGCTCAAAGAAAGCGGCTACGACCCAAAAATTTATCAAGGCTTCGCGTTCGGACTCGGCATTGAACGCGTCGCCATGCTTAAATACGGCATTGAAGACATCCGTCATTTTTACACCAACGACTTGCGTTTCAACACCCAGTTCAAATAACAACCCCGTTTTAACCGAAGGAGGAATACCATGAAAGTCTCTTTATCTTGGCTGCAAGAATACGTTTCGTTAGAAGGAATCACCCCCGACGAGCTGGCTTCTACCCTGACGCTTCGAAGCCAGGAAATCGAAGCCGTCTACCCATTGATCGAAGCCGACAAGTTGCTCATCGGCGAAGTGCTTTCCGTGAAAAAAAACGAAAAGGCCGACAAGCTCAGCGTCTGCGATGTGAATACCGGCAAAAAAACGCTTCAAATCGTTTGTGGAGCGCCCAACGTCAAAAAAGGCCAAAAAGTCGTCGTCGCCTTGCCCGGTGCGAAGCTCGCCGGCGGTTTGAAAATTGAAAAAACCACGCTCAGGGGCGTAGAAAGCAACGGCATGATTTGTTCGCTCACCGAACTTGGCCTAGACTACAAATACCATCACGAAGACGGCATCCATGTCCTTGCGGACACCGCGCCCGTTGGCGAGGACGCTATTGAGTACCTCGCGTTCAACGACACCGTCGTCGAACTCGATTTGACGCCCAACCGTTCCGATCTGTTAAGCATGCACGGCGTCGCCTACGACGTTGCGGCCATCTACGACCGCAATCTGAAACTGCCGACGCCTGAAATCATCACCGCGAATCAAGACAACGCCTTCACCATCGAGACCCAAACCGATAAATGTCCGAGTTATTACGCGAGAATACTCGACAACGTCACCATCGCCCCTTCGCCGAGGTGGTTGCAAGCGCGTTTGATCGCCGCGGGCATCCGCCCCATCAACAACGTAGTCGACATCACCAACTACGTCATGCTTGAGACGGGTCAGCCCCTTCACGCGTTCGACCTTGACAAGCTCTCGGCGAACCGCGTGCTTGTGCGCGAAGCAAAACAAGGCGAAACCTTCATCACCTTGGACGAAGACAAACGCACGCTCGAAGAAGGCGATGTTTTGATCACCGACGGAGAAAAGCCGATCGCCCTTGGCGGCGTCATGGGCGGGCTCGACACCGAAGTTGGCGATGCCACCGTGAGCCTGCTTTTGGAATCGGCCACGTTCGATCCTCGTCAAATTCGCCGCACTTCGAGTCGGCTCGACCTCAGAAGCGAATCGTCGATCCGTTTTGAACGCGGCGTGGACCCTGAAAAGACCCCTTACGCCTTAGACCGCGCGTGCGCCTTCTTGGCGACTTACGCCAAAGCGAGCATCCGCAACGGCGTGCGCTATTTCGACCATCACAAAACCGAAAAGCGCATCATTCCGATTGCGCTTGAGAAAGTGAACAACGTCTTAGGCGCCCAATACACCAAAGAAGACATCAAAAGCGTGTTTGACCGCCTCAATTTCTCGTATGAGGAAAAAGAAGGGCGCTTCCTCGTCGAAGCCCCCTCGCGGCGCGTCGACATCGAAACCTATCAGGATTTGATCGAAGAAATCGGACGTCTCAAAGACTTTAACGAACTGCCCGACACGTTGCCTAGTACGGTGTCCATAGGCTCCTTGAGCGCTTATCAGCGCTTTAAACGCGACATCCGTAAAACATTGAGCGCGCTTGGGTTGAGCGAAGCGATCACCTATTGTCTTCGTGAGAAGGAACGAATCAACGATTTGACCCGTGAAAACGAATCGCCGGTCGAACTGTCCAAACCTTTGAGCAAAGCGCATCATGCGCTTGTGCTTTCGCCGTTGACCGGACTTTTCGACGTCGTCGCCTACAACAAAGCGCGCAAACAAGAAAGCGTCCACGTATTTGAAATCGGCAAGCGCTACCGGAAAAACGAAGAACCCGAACGACTCGGCATCGCCATGCACGGGCCTTTCCATCCGCGCCACTGGCAGAAGACGCCGCCGACAAACTTCTTCACCTTAAAAGGCGTCGTCGAAGCGTTGCAAAAGGGTTTGCGCCTCCCAAGACTCAGCTACGAAAAAGCGACGCTTGAAAACTACCACCCCCATCAGAGTGCCGTCGTCAAAGCCGGCGACACCACCGTCGGGCACATCGGGAAAGTGCATCCCGAATACGCCGAAGGTTACGATGTGGAGGACGTCTATCTTGCCGAGCTGGCCATCGACAAGCTTTTTGAAATGAGACAGAAAGCGCCCACTTACCGGGCTGTTTCGAAATATCCGGGCATCTCCCGGGACTTGGCCCTCGTCGTCGATGAAGATCTCGCCGCCGGCGAACTGCAAAAGACGGTCGAACGCACGTTGGAAGACAAGTTGAAAGAAAGCCGCGTCTTTGACGTCTACACCGGCAAAAACATTGAGGAAGGCAAAAAATCCCTTGCGATCCGCCTTGTCTTCGAAGCCCGTGAAGAGACGCTTCAATCAAAAGAGATCGATTGTGAAATCGACCGCGTTATCAAGGCGCTCAAAGAAACCCATAACGCTCGCTTGCGTTAAGCACAACGCCCGTGATTCAAACAGTTTCACGGGCTTTTTTATGGCCTGTTCATGGCTTCTTTAGAAGGCTTTACTTTTTTTCATGAAAACGGTTGTATTATAAATTTCGGTTTGTTACAATTAAAACGTAATGAAAACACTTTCAGGAGGGTATATATGAAGATTGGTGTCCCAAAAGAGATCAAAAACAATGAAAATCGTGTCGGCATCACCCCTGCAGGCGTCAGCCTGCTCGTAAAAGGCGGCCACGAAGTTTTCGTCGAGAAAACGGCCGGTCTAGGTTCTGGCATCCATGACGAGGAATTCGTAGACGCCGGCGCCAAAATCGTGGACACGCCCAAAGAAGCTTGGGCGCAAGAAATGGTCATCAAAGTAAAAGAACCGCTTCCCGAGGAGTATCAGTATTTCCGCGAAGACCTCATTCTTTTCACGTTCTTGCATTTGGCCGCGGAAGAAGAACTGACCAAGCGCCTCGTTGAATCGAAATGCAAGGCTATCGCTTATGAGACCGTGCAAATCGGACGCGACCTCCCCTTGCTTCGCCCGATGAGCGAAGTTGCCGGCCGCAGAGGCACCATTGTGGCGGCGACTCAGCTTGAGAAACACCGCAACGGCCGCGGAGTACTCCTTTCCGGCGTACCGGGCGTCACGCGCGGGCATGTAGTCGTCATCGGCGGAGGCGTTGCCGGTGTGAGCGCCGCTAGAATGGCGGTTGGACTCGGCGCGCGCGTTACCATCGTTGAGTTGAACGAACTGCGCATGCGCGAACTTGACAATATGTTCAACACCGACGTCACCGTTTTGAAATCCAACCCCCTCAATATCGAAAACGCCTTGAAAGACGCCGACGCCGTTGTCAGCACCATTTTGATTCCCGGCGCGAAAGCCGCCAAAGTCGTGACCGAAGACATGGTCAAAAAGATGCCGGAAGGCAGCGTTGTTGTGGACATTTCCATCGACCAAGGCGGTTCGGTTGAAACCATCGACCGCATCACCACCCACGACAATCCCGTCTTTGAAAAGCATGGCGTGATGCATTATAGCGTCGCCAATATGCCGGGCGCCGTTCCGAGAACCTCCACGTTCGCCCTGACCAACGCGACGATTCCTTACGCGCTTGACATAGCCAACAAAGGCTACAAGAAAGCCTGCCTTGAAGACGAAGCGCTTTGCAAAGGCCTCAATGTGCTTGACGGCCACGTCGTCTACAAAGCGGTCGCCGATGCGTTTAACTATCCTTACGAAGACGTAATGAAAGTATTGAAATAAACGATGTAAAAAGCGGTGAGCGAGGCTCGCCGCTTTTTTCATAGTGTTGGCCCCCTAGGTATGTTATAATTTGTTTGGTGATACCCATGCGAAATTTATACGACCACACTCTTAAATCTCTTGAACTAGAACTTATCGAGGAATCGTTCAAACCTTTTAACGCCAAACAGGTTTTTTCCTGGATTTATAAAAAAAGGGAAACCGATTTTTCCAAGATGACCGACATCAGCAAAAAACTTCGCGCTTACTTGAACAAACGTTATTCGCTTCAAACGCTGCCGATTCACAGGCGCAACGTCTCAAAAGACGGCACGAAAAAATATTTGCTGCGTCTTCACGACGGGCATTTGATCGAAGCGGTTTTGATGCATCACGAGTACGGCGACAGCCTTTGTGTGACAACGCAGGTCGGCTGCAACATCGGTTGTGCGTTTTGCGCTTCCGGACTCCAAAAACGCGTGCGCAACTTAGAAGCTTACGAGATGGTGAGCCAGATTTTAAGCGTTGAAGAACGCGAAGGATTGCGTGTCTCCCATGTTGTGATCATGGGAACCGGAGAGCCTTTTGACAATTATGAGAACGTAATGGATTTTATCGACATTGTCAATTCTCCACACGGTCTGGAAATTGGCGCCCGTCATATCACGGTTTCAACGGCGGGGCTCGTTCCTAAAATCGAGGCCTTCAGCGAACAGCCCAAGCAAGTCAATCTTGCCGTGAGCCTTCATGCGGCCGACAACGAGGTTCGCTCCCGGTTGATGAAAATAAACGACGTCTATCCGATTGAAGAGCTCTTGGCGGCGGTGCGTCGCTACACCGAAAAGACAAACCGCCGTGTGACGTTTGAATATTTGCTGATTGATGGTGTGAACGATTCTTTGAAAGACGCCAATCGCCTAAGCGATTTGCTCCGGGGCATCAATTGCTATGTCAACTTGATTCCCTTCAATCCCGTTGGGGAACTGGATTATAGAGGCAGCGATGAAACTACGCACCGGAAGTTTTATGAACAGCTTATCAAGCGTGGCATTACCGCCACTTCCCGCAGGGAAAAGGGCGGCGACATCGATGCGGCTTGCGGCCAGTTACGCATCAAAGAAGAAGGGAAACATTGTTAAGGGGGATACGATGGACCTACTTGAATTGATGAAAAACGAAACCAAACCGTTGCTCATCGTGACAAAAAACCGCGCCAAAACCCGTCTTTTGAAACGTATGCGGGAGGAGAGGGTTTTCCACCCCGTTCGTTTTATGAGCAAAGAAGACCTTTTTCAGAAGGTCTTTTTCGAAACACAGCCCGACGCTGTGCATCAAGCCTCGAACATACTCGGAAAAAAACCCGAAGTTGTCAAGCCCTTGATGCGCTATCTTTATACCGTCGATGTGGACGCTTCTTATAAGAGGTCTTTGCCCAGGCTTCTTCAAAACTTGAAACAAAAGTTGATTGAACGCGGCGCCTTGCGCATGCCCCGCAACGCGGATTCGTTGTTTGAATCGCATCGCATCGTCGTTTACGGCGATTTTTACGACGCGCTTTTTGACATCGCTTGCAAGGCGATTGAACCTTACGGCGTTGAACGCGTCGCTTTTGAAAAAGAAAGCGAACCGTCCATCGCGCATAAAACTTTTGAAACACTTGAAGAAGAAATGCAGGACGTCATGATTTCCATACGACGTTTGCACGAAGAAGGCGTCCCTTTTTCCAATATTGCCATCGCAAACGCCCATAGCGCTTACCATCCGTTTTTGATGCGCATGAAAGAAACGTTTTCTGTGCCGCTAAACGGCGTTCACAAGCGCCCCCTCTATTCGTTTCCGCTTTCAAAACGCTTTCTCGAAGCGCTCGATTGCGACGCTACGAATCTTTACGAAGCCTTTCGCAAAGCTTTAGACGAAATTGAAGGCGTACGGGGAAAAACGGAAGAGAAAATCAAAGAAACCATCCGTACTACAATCAACCCGCTTGTGCGTCTTGAAAGCGACGTAAAGGACGTTCTTCCCTTTCTTAGACACCTCTTCAAACACCGCCAGGTAGAGTTGGTCCATTATAAAGACGCTGTGGAGTGCACCGCCATCGATGGTTTGGACGCCGATGGGCATGACTATCTGTTCATTGTCGGCACTCACGAGGGAAATTTCCCCGTTTACGCCGGCGAAAGCGACCTTTTGGACAAAGAAGACAAAGAGGAAATCGGCTTTCCCGCTAGCGCGGTCGAAAACGCTAAGCGCAAAGCGGAGATTCATGATTTGCCCGCAAGATTCGCAAACGTTTCTATGAGCTTCTCAGAAAAAGGGGCGGAGGCGCATTACACAAAAAGCCATGTCGTCGACGCCTTGAAACGCCGCTACGCTTTTCAAGAAGAAACGCCGCATTCGATGCAATCCCAACCTTATAGCGAAATCGCCGACAAGCTTCACGCCAAAGCGCTTTATGACGAATACGCCCTTTATGGAGTCGAAAACGAAACGCTTAAAAAGTTCTACGGCCTTTTTGAAAGGGAATTAGACACTTACGACAATCGCTTCGGCAATTTGAGCGAAGCGACGCTTCAAAAAGTCTTGCCCGATTCCTTGAAACTCTCCTATACGAAGCTCAACACATATTTCGAGTGTCCGTTTCGTTTTTTTCTTGACCACCTCCTTTCCATAGAAGAACGGGAAGAAGACTTGAACTTGGCGTTGGGCCGTTTTTACCACCATGTACTGGAAACTGCGCTGGATGAGGAAAACCTTTCGAATGAACGGTTGGAAGAGCTTTTGCAAGAACACTTGCCCAAAACGCCGACCGCCAAAGAGCGTTTTTACTTGGAAAAGTCGAAAGAAGCCATAAAGTCTGCGCATGCCCACATCCGCGAACAACACCGGAGAACCGAATATGCGACCGATGCGCTTGAAGGGCGCTATGAAAAATCTTATCTGAAAGGGCGAGCGCGCCTAGTTGGCGTCATCGACAAGGTCTTGCGCGACGGCGAAGACTACGTCCTCATCGATTACAAGAGCACGAAACCGACCTTTGACCTTTCGCTTGCCTACTATGGCATGTCGGCGCAGCTTCTTGTCTATATGCTTTTGCATTTGGAAAACAAGCCAAGCGCTATGTTCACGGGCTTTTACGAACAAACCATTCTCCATACCCCCTTCCCCCGAGAACGAGGCGCTTCCTATGTAGAACAGTTGCGCGATTTTTACAAACTCCGCGGGTACACACTCAACGACCCAACAAAGCTACGCCGTCTCGATTCAGAATACGACGTTGATTCGTTCATCCGAAATCTTCGTACGAACAAAGACGGCGGCCTTCACGGCTTAACCAAACAATTTACAAGCGACGGTTTGATAAGCTTGCTTGAACATACGGATTCCTTGATCGAAACGGCGTTTGAAAAAATCCTTGAAGGACGTTTCGACATCCGTCCCAAACAAGACGGCAAAAACCGGCAAATCAGCTGCGAATACTGTCCGTTTTCCGATGTGTGCTACCGGAGAAAACGCGACTATCAAACCATTGAGAAGATGAAAGACAAAGAAATCTTCAAACGGCTTACCAAGGAGGAATCATGATGTCCTTCAACTATACGACCGCCCAACAAGAAGCGATTTCGAAAACCGGCCGTAATTTGCTGGTTAGCGCCGGAGCCGGTAGCGGCAAAACGGCCGTTTTGACCGAGCGCGTCATCCACAAACTCAAACAAGGCGTCGACATCCAAAGCCTCGTCATTTTAACCTTCACCAACAAGGCCGCCGCCGAGATGAAGGAACGCATCCGCGACGCCGTCTTGAAAAACGTCGACGAACACCCCCATCTTCAAAGAGCCCTTGAGGGGTTAGACGCCGCCCATATCCGCACCTTCGACAGCTACGCGTTTTTCTTGTTGAAAAAATACGGATACATGAAAAACATTTCGCCGGAAGCCACCATCGCCGACCAGGCCATGCTTGCCCTTAAAAAGGATGAAATCGTTGACGAGGTGTTAGAAGACGCTTTTAGCCGTAAAGAAGAAGGGTTTCTTGATTACGCCGAAACGTTTTCGCAAAAGAGCGATTTTACTCTGAAAAAACACATCCTGTATTTTTACGAAGCCTTGAGTCTTCATTACGACAAAAAACGATTCTTTCGTTTTGTCAGAAGCGGGTTTTTCACCGAGAAGCGATTTGAAGCAATGTTCGCCGAATACGAACGTTTCGTCTTGGACTTAAACCGCATCTTAGCCGGAAAGGTTGCTTCGTTTGCGTCGCTTTCGCTTTGCGAAGAGGCGGAAACCGTGCGCGATTCAATCGTATCGGCCCTTTCGCCGTTGCTAGACGCAAAGAGTTACGACGGTGTTTATCGTGTTTTGGAAAATGGCGTTGAGTGGCCGAATTTGCGAAGCGTTTCGTCAAAGCTCAAAAACACTCCCCACGAAGACGAAAAAGAAGTGCTCAAATCCCAGCGCGCTGCGCTTAAAAAATTCGTTGAAAAGGACCTCGGCGAATACGTCGATCGCGACAAAACCGCCCATAAAAAGGCGTTCATGTCCACAAAATCTCATGTCGAAGAAATCGTTAAGCTGCTTCAGGATTTCGACGAACGGCTTTACGCTTTTGAACAAAGAGAAGAAACGTTCGATTACGCCAACGTCGCAAGAATTGCCTTGGACATTCTTAACGATCACCCGGAAATCCTAAAGTCCCTAAAACAGAGCATTCACGAAGTGATGGTCGATGAGTACCAAGACACCAACGCCATGCAGGAAGCGTTTGTTGAAAAAATCACCGACAACAATCTCTACATGGTCGGCGACGTCAAACAGTCGATTTATCGTTTTCGCGACGCGGACCCAACCATATTCGCCGAAAAATACCGACGCTATAAACAAGAAGGCGGCGGCGAAGTCGTGCCGCTCACCGACAATTTTCGCAGCCGAAAGGAGATCCTCTCCGACATCAATCGTGTCTTCGAGGGCGTAATGGATCGCCGCATTGGCGGTATCGATTACGACGCCGAACAAGCGCTCACTTTCGGAAACGAAGATTACGAAAAACACGTTGATGGGAACACTCCCTATGGTTTGACGCTTGCGCTTTACGATGAAGAGGACCACGACGATATACTGAAAGAAAACGGAAAAGAACGCAGCGAACTCTTTTTCATAGCCCGCGATATCAAACGTCGCGTCGAAGACAAAGAGAAGGTTTTCGAAGACGGAAGGCTTCGCGACATTGAATACGGAGATTTTGCCGTTTTAAGCGAGAAAACCACGTCCTATGATAAGTTCGTCGAAGTCTTCGAACATGTTGGTGTGCCGCTCTTTGTGCACAAAAACCCGTCGTTTATCGCCCACGAAGAAATTGCCGTATTGCGTCGGGTGCTTGTATTGATAGAATCGCTTCGTAACGATGAAACCTACGAAAAACGATTCAAGCACGCCTTCATGAGTGTTGCGCGTTCGTTTCTCTTCGATTTTGCCGACGACGCGATTGCCAAACAAGTTTTGCGGTTTCCCAGATATCGTCCACAAACCAAAAAGCGTCTTGAAAACCATCTTCAGGAGGAGTTTCTTCCGTTGTTTTCAAACCTTTACGAACTCGCCCATAGCGCTTTGACGCTTCCGCTTGAGGACCTTGTCCACCAAACTCTTTCCACCTTTTCGTTTATTGAGAGGCTTGTACGCATAGGTGAGACGAACCACGCGAAACTCCGCATCGATTCCTTGATGCGTTTTGCCAAAGATCGCGGCGAATCCGGAGAGACTTTGGAGGATTTTCTCCGCTATTTTGACAGTTTAGTCGAGGCCGGAGAGGATCGCGAACTCCAAATCACAAGCGCTTTTGACAAAGACCGCGTGCATCTTCTCACGATGCACAAGTCCAAAGGCCTCCAGTTTCCTTTCGTCTATCTTCCTCACTTGTACAAACGTTTCCACTTCTCAAGCATACGCAACGTCGAGTTCGACAAAAACCTGGGCTTCATCGTACCGCATGTTGAAGAAGGCCTTGACAAAAGTTTCTTGTTTCATTTGAAGCGCGTGCGGGAAAAAGAAGCCGACATCTCCGAACGGCTCAGGCTTTTGTATGTGGCGATGAGTCGAGCGAAAGAAGGCATTGTGGCGCCTCTTGGTGTCAATGAGGAAAAAGATCGGTTGGATTCGCCTGCCGAGGGCAAAATTGAACTGTTCGCACGACGTGAATACTCATCGTTCGCCGACGTTTTCAAGTCGCTTCTTCCTAGGTTGCAACACGCCGTGACTTCGCTTGATTTGAACGATTATGACATCTCACGCGATGTTTGGAAAAAAAAGCCTTCTCTTTTGGCGGAGCCGTTTGGCAAGGCCTATGCAAAGCCGCCCGAAGCCCCTGTTGAAAAAGAGAGCCGCTCTTTTAGCGAAGGCGCAGGAGAGTTGTTGGACAAAGAGGCGCTTCTAGCGATCGAAACGGGCAACGAGTTTCACGATTTGCTGGAATCGCTCGATCTTGAGGGCGACCCTTTAGGCCAGATGGAGACCATGAATGTGGAAGATGCCGTCAAAAAACGATTGAAAGCGTTCGTGGAACATCCGTTCTTTCAATCGCTCGATGTTCAAAAGGCCTACAAAGAATACCCTTTCGCCTTCGAAGAAGACGGTGTGGAGACAACGGGGTATATCGACTTGCTTTTAGAGACAAAAGAGAAGTTCATCATTGTGGACTATAAACTAAAAGATATTGAAAAGGAAAGTTACATTCGCCAAATCGAAGGGTATGCGAGCGTGTTGCAGCCATTGAGCGACAAGACGGTCGAGGGTTATCTCTATTCGATTGTTGAAGCGCGTTTCTTGAAAGTTTTGTGAAGGAGGGTTCGACATGTCGATTGCGTTAAAGTCCGTATGGAAAATTTTCACCGAAACCAAAGTTCAGGTAGAAGCTCTCAAAGACGTCGATCTGCGAGTTGAGACCGGAGAGTTTGTGGTGGTGCTTGGCCCCTCGGGGTCCGGCAAGAGCACTCTTTTGAACGTGACCGGTGGTCTTGATACCGTCAGTGAAGGAGAAATACGGATTGATGAGGACATCCTCACTTCGTATGGCGAAAAGGAACTTTTAAAGTTTCGCCGGGAACGTCTAGGCTTTGTTTTTCAGCAATACCACTTGCTTTCCACTTTGAATGTGGCCGAAAACGTCGAAACCGGCGCTTATGGCGTCAAAAACCCTTATGAAAGCGGCGAAGCGCTTCGCATGGTTGGCCTAAATGGGTATGAGAAAAAGTATCCATTTGAGCTTTCAGGCGGCGAGCAGCAACGCGTCTCCATCGCTCGTGCGCTTGTGAAAAAGCCGAGCATACTGTTTTGCGACGAGCCTACGGGCGCGCTTGATGAGAAGACGGGCAAAGCGATTCTCTCGCTTCTCACAAAGCTGCACAAAGAGCTTTCGACGACGGTTGTTTTGGTGACGCACAACGCCGGTATCGCCCAAATCGCCGATCGAATTGTCCGCATGAATTCAGGCCGTATCGTTGAAGATTCCATCAACAAACAAAAGGTGTCTCCTGATGAAATCGCATGGCATTAGATTGTATTTTCTCTATGTTTGGCGGTTCATGCGGGAAAAATGGCTGTCGTTTTTATTGCTTGGGGTCTTGCTTTTTATCAGCGGCTTCATCTATACCTCCATTGCCGATAGCATCGGCGCTTTTCAAGAGGCGAGCGAAGAGTATTTTGAAAAAACCAAACAAGAAGACTTCGTTTTCGAAGTGTCCGACGCCCTAGACGAAAGCGAACGGCTTTACGCGCTTGAAGAGTGCGGTCTGTCGAAGGCATCGCTTCAAGCGCTATATCGGGAAAACCGGGGCTGTTCTATGGAAATTGTCGAAAACCGGAGGCAACAATTGCTTGAACAGTTTCCCGATGTTGACCTTGAGGCGAGGCTGGCCAAGGATTTGACGTTCGCGGTTGAAGGAGATAACTACCGCATGCGCATCCTAAACGATGCCAAGGCCATCAACAAATCCCATATCGAAGAAGGCGAAACGCCACAAGCCGGAGAAATCGCCATTACCCAAAATTTCGCTCGGGCAAGAGACTTAGAAATTGGCGATTCTTTGCGTTTGCGGGAGGAAACGTTCACCATCAGCGGGTTCGTCCTTTTTCCCGATTACAATCTTCCGGTGATCGACCACGTGCTTTTGATGGACAGCACCCACCAGACGCTTGCGCTGATGAGCGACGAAGACTTTGCGGATTTTCCGGTTGCCCCTCATATGTATTACGCGGGCCTTTTGCAAGATGTAAGCGCTGAAGACCTTGAAGAGGCCGTTGGCGCTGACACATACGTTCAATTTCCCTTTTTCGAACGGTTGGTGCTGACTGAAAACAACGTCCGAAGCGGGGCGATTTACGCGGAAATCGAGGGTTCGCAAGCCTTCGCGCTGATGTTCAGCTTGTTCATCGCGGCGATCGGCCTGATCATCATTTTGATGCTTATGGCGAAGACGGTCCGCGCTTCGCGGCGAACGTTCGGGGTGCTAAGAGCGTTAGGCGTCCCAAGCCGGGCGATGGTCGGTCCGTTTTTGACGGTGTTCGGTCTTTACGGCTTGGTTTTCTTGCTGGCGGGGTATACCGTCGGTCATTTGGCCGCCCCGGCGTTGCAAGATCTTTTCAGGATGTTTTACTTGCTGCCTGCGGGGGATGTCGTTTTCCGGTTGGAAACCTTTAGCGTAGCCATTTTGGCGCCCTTGGCCCTGCTTCTTTTGATCACGTATTTTATGCTTATGCGGCTGTTCCGGTTGCGACCGGTGGAACTGATTCATCCCAAATTGAGCGATTTCGCCGTGGTGAAATTCAAGCGCATGCGCAACGCTTTTGCCCGCTTTTCTTTCCTTTTCCGCTTGCAAGTTGCTTTTATCGCGAGGCATCTCGGGAAATTCACGGTGTACGCGGTGGGCATCTTCGCCGCGGTGTTCGCCGGGCTCTTCAGTTTTGCGATGATGGGCGTGTTTGATCGAACGCTTCCCGAATATTACGAGAGCACTTCGATTGTTTCGAAGGGTTATTGCGAAGGGATTTGCGTGGATGAGGAAAACGGCGAGAAAGCGATCGAGATACCGGTCAAAATCAACGACGAACGCGGCGAAGCGATTGGTCTTGATGGGGGCCAAAGTCTTCATCCTTTGAAGGATGCGGCGGGAAACGACTTGTTAGGCAAGCTTGATGAAGGGCTTGTGATCAGTGCGAGTTTCAAGGATTTGACCGGCTTATCCCGCGGGGATACAGTTACGCTTCGGGTTGCCGAACGCGAACTCGATCTGGAGATTGTCGCGGTGGCTACGCCGTATGCCGGCTCGCAGGTGTTCATCGACCGATCGACGCTTGCCGAATGGCTTTTTGACGATGAAGAAGCTTATAACGTAGTGTATTCGGACGAGCCGTTGAGCGAAAACGCCTTTGCCTCGGTCATCCATACGGAGGATTTGCTTTCGCACGTGGAAAGCTTGCACGATGTGTTCAACGCATTCATTCTTGTCATCATCGGCGGGGCGCTTTTCATCGGTTTGATTGTGGTGTATTTGTTGACGGTGATGACCGTTGAAGATCATTACTATCCGCTTGCGTTGTTCAAAGTTTTGGGCTATGATAATAAGGACATACACCGTATACTGCTTGGCGGTTACGAAAAAGCGAACGTCGTCTTATTTTTGCTGACGATTCCCATCGCCGTTTTGTCGTTTTCGTTTTTTCGCCGCTGGACTGCGGAAATGTATGAGTTTTTGGTACCGCTTCAAGTTTTGCCCACGCATGTCGGCGTTTTTGCGGCGCTGTTTTTGTTGATGACGCTTTTGGGCACTTTGAGCGCGAAACGCCGAATCAAGCGCTTGAGTTTGCAAGAAGCGCTGACGATGTATCAAGAGTAGGAGTGTTTTATGGAAGAAGGAAGAATTGTCAAGCTTCTCGGCGGCGTGTACACGGTCGAGGACGAAAAGGGAAACCGAGTGAACCGCAAGGCGCGCGGGAAGTTTCGTCATGTGAAGTCCTCGCCGAAAGTCGGCGATCGTGTGCTTTTCGGGCAGGATTTCATCACCGAAATTCTGAAACGGCAAAACGACCTGCACCGTCCCCCAATCGCCAACATCGACCAGGCGGTGCTGATCAACTCCGCCAAAGAACCGGATTTCAGCTTTTTCCTGATGGACCGCTTTTTGGTCTTGATCGAAAGCGAAGACATAACCCCTATAATCGTTGTGAACAAAATCGATTTGTTGAGCGAAACAGAACTGGCCGACCTTCAAGAAAAACTTTCCTATTACGAGACTTTTTACGAGGTCTACTACGTCAGCAAGCACGACACTGAAAGACTTCGGGCGTTATCAAACGTATTCGCAGACAAAATAAGCGTTTTGGCCGGTCAAACCGGCGGCGGTAAAAGCAGCCTTTTAAACGCCATCGACCCTTCGCTTTCTTTGAAGATAGGCGATGTCTCCAAAGCTCTTGGCCGCGGCCGTCATACGACTAGACACGTTGAGCTTCTGAGGATATGCGACGGCCTTGTGGCCGACACTCCGGGCTTTTCCAAACTCGACTTTGGCGGCCTTGAAGCCGAAGATTTGCCGCATATGTATCCGGATTTCTTTGAACTGTCTTCGAAATGCCAATTCCGAGGATGCACCCACATGAACGAACCCAAATGCGCCGTGAAAAAAGCGGTCGCCAATCAAGACATTCCCGCGTTTCGCTACGACAACTACAAACAAATCTACCAAGAGTTAGACGCAAAAGAAAAACGCTATTAGGAGGAATCACTATGCGCGTAGCCCCTTCAATCCTATCCGCAGATTTCGGCCGCTTGAAAGAGGAGATTCTCACTGTCCAAGAAGCCGAATGGCTGCATATCGACGTGATGGACGGACATTTTGTGCCCAACATCACCATCGGTCCGCTTGTTGTCAAAGCGCTTCGTCCCCATTCGAAACAAGTTTTTGACACCCATCTGATGATCAGCGAACCGGAGAAGTATTTCGACCCTTTCATAAAGGCCGGAAGCGACCAAATTACGTTTCATGTCGAAACGGTCAACGATGTGGATAAGGCCATTGACACACTGCATAAAAAGAACGTGAAAGCCGGGCTTTCCATCAAACCGGCGACGCCGGTTTCGACAATCGCTCCCTACCTTGAAAAAGTGGACCTCGTTTTGGTGATGAGCGTAGAACCGGGCTTCGGCGGCCAGACGTTCATGCCCGAATCGCTTGAGAAGATGCGAGCCTTGAAAAAAATCAAAGACGAAAAAGGGTATGCCTTCGACATCGTCGTCGATGGCGGCATCAACGATGAAACCGCGAAACGATGCAAAGAAGCCGGCGCCGATGTGATGGTCGCAGGCAGCTTTATTTTCAAATCGAAAGACCGTAAAGCCCGAATCGACGAGGTGCGGGGATGATTGTCAAGATCTTCATCAACCCAATCAATTACACGCTTGAACGCTGGTATCAAAAAGATGAGGGCGAATATTTGATCGGCGTCGACAAAGGCGCTTATCACGCTTTGAAAAACGGTCTCGACTTGGACCTTGTTTTGGGAGACTTCGACAGCGTTAACGAACAAGAGTACGCCTACATCCGCAAGCATGCGAAAAAACTAGACACTTTCAAGGCCCGCAAAGACTATACGGATTCCGATTTGGCCTTGCAAGAGGCGATGAAGCTCAACCCTCAAAAAGTGCTTGTTTACGGCGGTGTCGGCCGTCGTTTGGACCATACCTATGGCAACATACTTTTTTTGCAAAAGGGCCCCATCGAATTCATTACCGACCATCAGAAGATGCAAGCGCTCAATCCGGGCACGCATCAGATCGACAATCCGTTCGATTACATTTCGTTTTTTGCGATTGACGATGTGAAAGCTCTCTCGCTTAAAGGCTTTAGCTTTGAACTTGAAAATTACGACTTGAGCGTTGGCGATCCGCTTTGCATCTCCAATCAGGGAAGCGGAGAAGTTTCTTTTGAAGAGGGTTGTCTTTTGGTGATTGCGGCCAACGATTAAAAAAAAACACCGCGATGCAATCGCGGTGCTAAAAAGAGGGGGATTTGGGTTTATTCCATAATAAAAGCCGATGGGTCTCGGCTTTTAAAGCAGGTGTGTTTAGACGCGTTTGAGGTTGCTTTTCTTGAGTGCTCGGGCTGAAACGTAAACAGTCTTCTTTTCGCCGTTTTCTTCGATACGGACCTTTTGAAGGTTCGCTTTTTGTTTCCGTTTTGTGGCGTTAAGGGCAAACGATCGACGGTTTCCGACCAAGTTCTTTTTGCCGGTAACGTAGCAAGATTTTGCCATGGTTATCCTCCATTCGTGAAGTCGTTTTTCGTGGACGCGAAAACTTCTCAATTCAAACCTTATATATTTTATCATAAACGATACAAAATGCAAGGATTTTTTGAAAATATTCGCTTCATGCACCTTAAGTTTTATATGTTGCATTTTAAAGTGCCCTATGATAGAATAAAATAGCCTTTGATACTATGATAATCAAAGCATTTTTCTTAAAAAAATACGACCAAAAAATGCATTGGAGGAAACTGTTTATGAGTCCGATGGAAATAGACGGAAATCTACTGAAATTAATCATAACGAACGGCAGTATCAAACTAAAAAAGCATTCACAAGAGATAAATGATTTAAACGTTTTCCCGGTCCCTGACGGAGATACGGGAAGCAACATGCAATCGACCATGATGTCCGGCGTCAACGCCATCAAAACTTTGGAAGACGAGCCTGTCGAAAAAGTCGGCAAGGCTCTTTCAAGAGGATTGCTTATGGGCGCTCGCGGAAACTCGGGGGTCATTTTGTCGCAACTTTTTAGCGGGTTTGGCAAAGCTTTTCAGACTTTGGTCACCGCGAACGCCGTGCAGTTCATCGAAGGATTGCTGCAAGGCGTCAAACAAGCGTATAATGCGGTCATCAACCCGGTTGAAGGAACAATTTTGACCGTAGCCCGCGAAGCCGCGGAAAAGGCGAAAGAAGAAGCCGGTACGCAAACGGACGTATTGGATATTCTGAAAGTATACTTGGAAGAAGCGCAAAAATCTTTGGAACGCACGCCGAATCTCCTTCCGGTTTTGAAAGAATCCGGCGTGGTCGACAGCGGCGGAGCCGGCCTGGTTTATATCATCGAAGGCATGATCGAGGCTTTGGAAGGCGAAGTGTACGACCTTGAAAAAGAATCCCGCAAAAAGGACAAGAAAGCCAAACCTCAATACGAACAAGAAGACACGGAATTCGGTTACTGCACAGAGTTCATCATCCAGCTAAATCCAGATAAAAACTTCAACAAGGAAAAGCTTACCAAGCAATTGAGCCGTCTCGGCGATTCCATAGTCGTTGTCGACGACGATGAGATTTGCAAAGTGCACGTGCACACCGAGAAACCCGGCGACGCTTTGAATGTGGCTCAATCCTACGGCGAGTTCGCCAATTTGAAAATCGAGAACATGTCGATGCAGCATACGGAAACGCTTTTGCATTCTCCCGAAAATGAAGGCGAACACGATTGCGGTCATGACCATTCTCAAGCGTCGAGTTTTGTCTCTTCGACGCCGAAGAAGTACGGCATCATCACGGTTGTAAGCGGTTCGGGCCTCAAAGCCACCTTTAAAGAGATGGGCGTAGACTATATCATCGATGGTGGCCAGACGATGAATCCTTCCACACAGGATTTTATCGACGCCATCGAAAAAGTAAACGCCGACAACATCCTCATCATCCCCAACAACAAAAACGTCATGTTGAGCGCGGAACACGCCGCACAAGCGGTTCAAGACGAAAACGTCATCGTACTACCCGCCAAAACGGTTCCGCAAGGCTACGCTTCGCTCACCATGTTCGATTCGAACCAAGCGTTAGAAGACACTGTGGATGAAATGAAAGAACTGATTGGCCATGTCAAGACCGGTGAAATCACATACGCCATCCGCGACACGCAAGTCAACGGAATGACCATCAAGAAAGACGACTACATCGGGCTCGCGGAGGGCGACATCGTCACCACCCACAATAATCGCTTTGAAACCGCCAAAGCTTTGATAGGGAAAATCATCGATGAGGACAGTGAAATCATCACTATTATGTTCGGTACATCCGTCGACCGCGAGGAAGCCGACAAACTGGCCGATTACATCGGAGAAACCTATAGCGAAGTCGAAGTGGACATCATTTCTGGAAAACAAGAGATTTACGCGTATTTCTTTGCGGTAGAATAACCTTCAAGACCAGAGCTCGTCTCTGGTCTTTTTTTCTGCGTTCGTGTTATAATCGAAGTGGGGATGAACATGACGCTTTCTAACATTAAAGGCATCGGGAAAAAACGTGAAAAATTGCTCAATGAACAAGGGATTCATACGCCTTGGGATTTGACGATGCGCTTTCCGGTGCGTTATGTGCACCGGCGTCTCGCGGACCCTTCCGAGGTTCAAGCGGGCGGCGTTTTTTATTTGGAAGGCGTAGTGGCAAACCAACCGAACGTTTTTTTCATCCGCAAAAATCTAAGCCGTCTAACATTCAAAGCCAAGGCAGGGGAGCACACCTACTCGGTATCCGTTTTCAACCAACATTACTTGAGGCGTGTTCTTTTTGAAGGCGTGCGCATTGTCTTATACGGTAAGTTCGAGACGAACAGTCGGGTCGTGACCGCGCAAAAAGTTTTTTTGCGCGAACGATTTGAGGAAGGGATACTTCCCGTATACAATGTCGCCGGCGTTTCCGACGCTCAATTTTCCTCCTTTGCGCTCAGCGCGTTAAAAGAGACCGGCGAAGTTGACGACATCATCCCCGAAACGTTGCGAAAGCGACGCAACCTAATCGATGGGAACACGCTTCGCAAAATTGCGCACAGCCCTGAAACAAAACAAGACTTGCAAGATGTGCACCGCCGATTGAAATACGAAGAACTTCTCATCTACCAGCTCAAAAGCCAATACATCAAGCGGTTGCATCAAGACGCCCACGGCGCTTCGAAAAATGTGGACGACGAGGCTTTGAGGCGCTTAAAAGCATCGCTTCCTTTTCCTTTGACCGCTTCGCAAAATGAAGCCGTCTCCGACATTGTCACCGACATGAAAAGCGAGCGTGCCATGCAGCGGATGCTACAAGGCGATACCGGCAGCGGAAAAACAATTGTCGCCCTCCTTGCGGCGGTCGCTTGTCTAAGCGCGGGCAAACAGGTCGTGTTCATGGCGCCAACGGAAATTTTGGCTCGACAACACGCCAAGACGCTGAACGGCTTTTTGAAGGACACTCCTTATGAAGCCGCGCTTTTCACTCAGTCTTTGGCCTCTGAGGAGCGAAAACGTATAGAGAAATCCCTTGCGAGTGGAGAAATACCCTTTATTGTCGGCACACATGTCCTTTTTAGCGAGCGCACTCGTTACCGGGATTTGGGGCTTTTGATCACCGATGAGCAACACCGCTTTGGCGTCGAACAACGCCAACAACTCAAAAACAAAGGATTGAAGGCCGATGTGCTTTATTTGAGCGCGACTCCGATTCCAAGAACTTTGGCCATGACTCTTTTTGGCGATATGGACGTAACCACCATAGATTCGCCATACGGAGAAAACCGTGTCCGTACCGCCGTTGCGTCTTTTGCGAAAGAATCCGAAGTGAGCAGACTTCTAAGGGAAACGATCGAACGGGGAGAACAGGCGTATCTTGTCGCTCCGCGCATCGAAGAAAGCGCAGAGCTTTATAGCGTGAAGAGTCTTTACGCCAAATATCGCAAGCGTTTCGGTGAAGGAATCGCCATGTTGCACGGAAAACAAAACGTTGAAGAAAAAGAGGATGCTCTTGAGGGCTTCTATCGTGGCGAAAAGACCATACTAGTAGCCACGAGCGTAGTTGAAGTCGGCGTGCACGTTGAAAACGCCACACTCATGGTGGTCTACAACGCCGAGCGCTTCGGGTACGCTCAGCTGCATCAACTGCGCGGGCGTATCGGAAGAAACGGCCGGGAGGGTCGCTGTTTGTTGCTGTATGAAGGTGACGCCGAGGTCCGCAAGCGTCTTGAGGTTATGGAAAAAACGAGCGACGGTTTCTTGTTGAGCGAATACGATTTGGCGCACCGCGGATTCGGCGATTTGATTGGCACGATGCAAAGCGGCGATACGCCGCTGAAGCACGTGAACCTTTCTGAAGACATGGAGCTTTTGAAAACAGCCCGAAAAGACGCGCAAAGTCTATTGAAACGATACATGGAAACCAAGGATGAAACTCTTGTCCCACTCTTTGATACCTTGGAGAAAAAGCTTGCTCAGGACAAAACGTTTTCACAATGAATTTCATTCTTTGTGGAAATGGTTCTATGCTATAATGGATTATGCCAACTAGATTAAAGAGGTGGAAATATGATTAAAATCGCAGTCGACGCCATGGGCGGAGATTACGCTCCGAAAGAACAGATTGAAGGCGCCATGTTCGCCGTGGAAAAAATATCGGATATTGAAATCACACTTTATGGAGACAAGGAGAAAATCAACACGCACTTGCGTGAACACCCTCGCATTAAGGTTGTTGAAAGCCAAGGCGTCATCGACATGGGGGAAAAAGACCCCATCCGTGCCATCCGAAGCAATCGAAAGAGCTCTATGGCCATGAGTCTGACCAGCGTTCGCAAAGAGGAAAACGACGCGATTGTCACAAGCGGTGCGACTCAGGCTTTGATTGCCGGCGCACATATTCTTGTGGGTAGGATGAAAAACATGAAACGTACGGCCATCGCGCCCGTCATTCCGACCGTAAAGCGGAACATGATTCTTCTCGACACCGGAGGAAACATGGAAATCCGCCCCGAGTACATGGTTCAACAAGCCTATTTCGCCACCATATACGCCCGGGAAGTTTTGGGCATAAAGGATCCTTCGGTGGGGTTGATCAACGTTGGCACCGAAGAAGGCAAAGGCCGCGAACTTGAAGGCGAAGTTGAAAAGCTCTTCTTTGAAAACGAACGCATAAATTTTTATGGAAACGTAGAACCAAAAGACGTTTTGAATCCGCCGGCAGACATCCTCATCAGCGACGGATTTACCGCCAACATCGTCATGAAAACTATTGAAGGTACGGCCAAAGGCATGGGCGTGATGCTCAAAGAGGAACTGTCCCGGGGAATTCTCGGAAAACTCGGACTCCTTTTGTCTTACCGCAATCTAAAACGTTTCAAGAAGCGCATGGACCCTGCCGAAATTGGCGGTGCGATGATATACGGCCTTCGCGGCGTCGTCATCAAAGCACAAGGATCTTCTAAGAAACTCGGTTTTTACAACGCCATCCGCCAAGCGGCCCATGTCGTCCGGCAGGACGTCATCGGCAAGGTTTCCGCCACTATCGAAAAAGAGGAGGCGTAAAGTGAAAGGTCTCGAGAAGTTTTTCGGTCTTGATTTTCAAAACAGACAGCTCTTAAAAACCGCCTTGACGCCCTCTTCATACGCCAACGAACACAACATCGAGTCGAACGAGCGCTTGGAATTCGTCGGCGATGCCGTCTTGGATCTGATTATGGCGCGCTATTTGTATGAAAAAGACAACCATTACAACGAAGGCGACTTGACGAAAAGACGCGCCCGCTACGTTTGCGAGGCCGCGCTTGTAGAATTCGCCAAAGCTTGCGATCTTGGGCAATACGTACTGCTCGGCCATGGCGAAGAAAAAAGCGGCGGCCGCGACCGTCACGCACTGCTCGCCGACGCCTTTGAGGCTTTTGTCGGGGCGGTCTTTTTGGATAAGGGGCTTGAAGAAGTGTACAAAGTCGCCGACAAAGTTGTCTTCCCTTTTATCGAAGAAGAGGAAGAAATAAGTTTCATCGATTTCAAGTCGCATTTGCAAGAACTCGTGCAATCCGACAAACGTCAGCTCGATTACCGTGTCGTTTCCGAAGAGGGCCCTTCCCATAACAAACTTTTCACCATTCGCGTTTACATGGATGAGATTCTCATGGGTGAGGGAAGCGGACGAACCAAAAAAGAGGCGGAACAGCATGCGGCGGAAGTTGCGCTGAAAAAGCTTGCGAAAAAAAGCCTCAAGTTCTAAGGGAGGGAATCTACCTTGAAATCCATATTGAAAACCCTGATCAAAGAAGGCGTTTTGGATTACAAATCGCTTGTGCTCAAGTATTATCACAAGTTCGATTTGAGCGAACAAGAAGCGATTGCTTTGATTAAGCTGAACACCTTGCTTGAAGAAAAGCAACGCATCATCAAGCCTTCTAAGTTCGCCCAGTGGCTTTCCCTCTCCAACAAGGAAACCGAAGAGCTATTAAACGGATTGATGTCGAAAGGCTATTTGAACATCACCCTAGTAGAAGCGGAGAACGGCAAAGAAACCGAAACGTTCACCATCGATTATTTTTTGACCAAAGTAATCAGCCATCTGCAACGGGAAGGGCAAGAAACATCAAACGACGAAATCGGCAAAGTGGTTTCCTATTTGGAAAGCACGTTGCAAAAACCTTTGAACGCGCTCGATTTGGAACTGGTCAAAAAATGGATTCACGACGAGGAATACTCAATGTCGATGATTGAAGAAGCGACCTTGAGCGCGCTCAAACGAAAAAGGACTTCGCTCAAGTATATCGACCATTTGCTGTTGAACCAATTGCAAGAAGTTTCTTCAAGTCGACCGAAAAACCAAGACGCACTCAAGGACTTTCATAAATTATGGGAAGAGTAGAGGAAATCCTTGCAAGAATCGACAAACTGTTCCCAAACGCCGCCATTGAACTCAAACACACCAATCCATTGGAGCTTTTGATTGCGGTGATGTTGAGCGCGCAAAGCACAGACGCCGCCGTCAACAAAACCACCGAGTCGCTTTTTAAACGTTACAAGACCCTCGAGGATTATATTGGAGCGCCCCTTGAAGACCTTGAAGAGACCATCCGCAGCTTAGGCCTTTACAAAAACAAGGCCAAAAACATCCAAAACACTTGCATTGCCTTGAAAGAACGGTTTGACGGAAACGTCCCGAAGACGCAAGAAGAACTCGAATCGCTGCCGGGGGTCGGAAGAAAGACCGCCAACGTCGTTTTGAGCGTTTTATACGGAGAACCCCGCATTGCTGTAGACACCCACGTCGCCAGAGTGTCCAAACGTTTGAAAATTGCCGCCAAAAAAGACACCCCTCGCCAAGTGGAAGAGAAACTGATGAAGAGCCTTCCCGAAGAACGCTGGTCGAAAGCGCACCATCAGTTCATCTTTTTCGGACGTTACCATTGCACAGCGCGCCGTCCGAAATGCGAAGGCTGTCCACTGAAAGAGTATTGTCGCTACCCCGACATCCATGTATGAAAAAAGAGATTTCTTTGCGGAAATCTCTTTTTGTATGGGCGAAGTTCGACAAGTGTCAAGGCCTGTTCGTGTGCGAGGGATACTTGAAGTAAAAAAGCAATCCGATGATTAGACTAACGATGAACGCTACGGCCGACATCGCGATGAACCCGGCCAAAATGATGGCGCCCCATCCTGCGGCACCGCTGAACACAAAAAGCGTTAAGAGGCCCGTGAATCCAAGGAGTATCCCCGGCAACAAAAAGACGAGGTTTCGGTTGAAACGAACGAGAATGAAGTCCACTACGAACGAGACAATGGATGCTATGAGCGTCACGACCAAAAGCGACAGAATCTGTTCATAGGTCATAAAAAACCTCCTTTTGATACGTTAAGTATAACAAATCAACCTAAACCTTCTACCGATAATGCATTGCATTTCAAAATGTGCATGTCGTTTGAGCGTGTGAAAAGCGACGCCTGTTAGCGTCGCTTTGTCTTTAAAAGGTTTTTGTTTAATCGGAAACCGCCGCTAGCGCAATGAAAAGAAAAAGCAAAAAGACCAAGATGGGAACCAAAACGGTAAGAAGGAAAACCTGCAAGGTGCTCCATTGACTGTAATGTTCGCTTTGGTGCCGGTTTTTCTTGAAATATATGTGGAGCAAAAGACCAACGAAAGGTATGAGAAACAAAAACCATTTGACATCATCGTCGGGTTTTCGATTCGGCATACAGTCCCCCCTCAATCAATCTATTTCCATTATAGCACATTTTAGTTTTTCGATGGGTCGTAGAACACTTTTGTTTCTATGAAATATACCCCCTTTTGAAAAAGGGTTTTCTGCAGAAGTGGTATGATTTATCGGGAGCGTTTTTGCGGACTTTTATCAAGTATAGAAACTGTTTCCGAAAAATCATCCTACCTACAATATAAGAGGATAAGACTAGAAAGGGGTATACTATGGACTTCAAAAAGATTAAGAAAAAAATCATCGACAAGTACAATCGAAAAACCGTCAACTATTCGCATTATCTAGGGGAGGTGTTAAAACGCAAGCGCACGGAACTTTCCATGACGCAAGAAGCGGTTTCTCACGGAATATGCAGCGTGAGTTACTTATCAAAAATCGAGAACAACAAAATGTCGCCCAACAGTCTTTTTGTGCGTGAAATATCAGACCGGATGGGCATCGATTTAGAGGCTTATGCGCAGACGTTTGAAGACACGAACGTGCTCAAAGACGCCCTTCAGGCGTTTTATTATCAAGATGTTCTCAAGTTGGAGCAGTTGTATGAAAATGTCAGGGCATTGAATCACGACACCATGACCGATTTGTTTCGTTTGTTGCTGTCAAATTTGCGAGGGGCTTACGTTGAAAGCGAAAACTTGATGAAAACCATTCTCCCGGGTATGAACAACATGGATTTGTTCACAAGCGTCACCACCGTCATCGTCGCTGCCATCCACAGTTATGAGACTAGGCAATACAGACAAGCGTACAATTTGCTTTGGACACTTGATCAGTGCGAAAGCATCGACCCCATGCTTCGGGGTCTTGAATCCATGTACGCATATTATGTGCGTCAAAAAATCGGCAAGAAAAACAACAGCGCAAAGCATTATGAGGTGGCGAGAAGAATATTTGCCGAATACAACTACCCCAAGAAACTGACGAGTTTGCATTTGCACAGACTATATTTCTTGGCTGAAGAAGACCCTGAAGAGGTCAAGCGACAGTTTTCCATCTTGCCTCCGAGTTGTTTGGATGCGGAACATCGAAATCTTTATCAAGTGATACGATTGACCGTGTGTCCCGAAGACGCGGTTATAGACCCGGAAAACGTCTTGTTCGACTTACAAGCCAACCCTAAGGACGAATGGTTTTATCGAGCGCTGTCCATTCTCATGATTTTCAATCGTAAGAACCCCGCCTTTCTTAAAAAGGCGGCGCCACATTTGGAAGATGTATCGGAGCCTTTTTTGGTGGAAAAATCCCTCCATCACAGCCTAACGATTGCCGATGAAAAAGGCTACAAGAATCTTCTTCGCGACATTTGTTTCCCTATGGCGCTCGCGAAACAAGAGTCTTTCTACATTCAATATTTTACCAACGAATTGATTGAAATTTTAATCAGAGAAGCGCGTTATAAGGAAGCGCATTCCGTTATGCAAAGACAAAAAGATGCGCTTGAAGAAATGGCAACCATTCAAACATAGACGCTAAAAACCCTTGGTTTATGCTATAATGTAACACGGACCGAGGTGATTGCATGAACGAAGAACGCAGCCGAATGCTCGGCAACATGGACGTTAAAAAACTGTTGATCAAACTTTCCATTCCGGCCATCATCGCCATGATGGTGAACGCGTTATACAATCTAGTCGACACCGTCTTTATCGCATGGGGCGCCGGAGAAATCGCCATCGGCGCCTTGGCGATTGCGTTTCCTGTACAAATGATAGTGTTGGCGATCGGCATCATGATCGGCATCGGCAGCGCTTCGGTGTTTTCAAGAGCGTATGGTCGTGGCGATGAAGATGCGATGGTGCGTTCGGTCAATACGGCGATTTTCTTGAATCTTTTGCTTTCGGTGTTCGTCTCGGTCGTAACCTATATTTTCTTGGAAGAACTCTTGTATTTTTTCGGGGCCAGTTCGGGGAACATCGATTATGCGAGAGAGTATTTGCTGTTCATCTTGGTTGCGTTGCCGCCGTTTTCGCTTTCGATCGTTTTGAACAATTTGACCCGCGCCGAAGGCCGCCCGCACATCGCGATGATTTCGTTGATCATCGGCGCCGGGTTGAACATTCTGCTTGACCCGTTTTTTATTTTTGATTTTGGCCTTGGACTGGGTGTGCGCGGTGCAGCCATTGCGACCGCCATTTCGAAAAGCGTATCGTTTATTTATGTGTTCTCGCGAGCGCTTGGTCCCAATTCGGCGCTTGCAATCCGCCTTCGAACCATCTACAAGCTTGATTTGAAAATGGCGTATGAGATCGTCACGGTTGGCATGCCGACGTTCGTGCGCAACACACTAGGCGCAATATTGGTGGTGATTGTCAATCGTCTGATCAACCATTATGCGCCAATGAATCCGGAGATTTATGTTTCGATTTACGGAGTCATTACTCGTTTGATCATGTTTACACTGATGCCCGGTTTCGGTCTTGTGCAAGGGTTGCAACCGATTGTGGGGTTCAACTACGGCGCGGAATTTCACAGAAGGCTTTTTGACGTCATCTCCTTCACCACCCGGCTGCTTTTCGGGTATCTCTTCGGGGTGACGGTGCTCGTGTTGCTTTTTGCTCGTCCGCTGTTTATTTTGTTTTCTCCCGATGTCGATGAGGTGTTCGTTGAAAATGGAGCGACGGCTTTCCGGATTGTCGCGTTAGGTTTTTCGATGATTACGTTTCAGATTCTTTTGTCGAGCGTCTATCAAGCGATGGGGTATGCGTTTCGCGCTTTCCTCGTAGCGGTTTCGCGTCAGTTCGTTCTTTTCATTCCCTTAGCCTTCATGTTTACATACTTATTTTCCGTTCGCGGCATTTGGCTTGCGTTTGTGGCGGCCGATGTCACCGCGGGGGCTTTATCGCTATTGGTTTATCTATACGAGATGAAAGATTTAAAGCAAAAGATTGTATAAAAAAACACCTTGCCCCCTTTGTGCCGAGGGCAAGGTGCTTTTTTATTCTGAGGACAAGGCGATTTCATAGTCGCAGATGTCCTCGTAGAAATCGCGTTCGTGAGACACTAGGATCAGTGTTCCTTCGTATTCCATAAGGGCGCGTTTTAGCGCTTTTTTTGCCTTGGCGTCTAGGTGGTTTGTCGGTTCGTCAAGGATCAAAACGTTGCTTTTGACATGGCGAAGCAAGGCCAGACGGGTTTTGGTCAGTTCTCCTCCGGAAAGCGTTTTGAGTTTCCGGCGAGCTTTTGAGGCGTCGATGCCATGTGCGGCGAGCAAAGCCATGATGTCGCCTCTTGTGAACTTCGGGTAGTGTTCTCGGATGGTTTCAAAGGGCGTTAGGTCCTCGTTGAGGTTTCCATCTTGGGCGAAATAGCTGATTTCTTTCGTATCGCTCCAGGTGTAATTGCCCTGCAAAGCGTTTAAATCGCCGAGAACGGTTTTCAAAAACGTGGTTTTTCCGATGCCGTTTTCGCCGGTGATGACGACTTTGTCTTCGCGTAGAATCTCTAAGTCAAGGGTTTCAACCAATGGCGTATCGTACCCGATATCCAATCCATCGACCACAAGGACTTTGTGGCCGACGCGTCGGCTTAGGGGGAAATGGAATTTGTATGTGCGGTCTTTTTTCGGCGGTTCGACCCGTTCGAGTTTTTCAAGCATTTTCCGTCGGCTTTTGGCTCGGTTGCTTGTGGAGGCGCGGGTGATGTTTTTTTGGATGAACTCTTCGGTTCTTTTGATGAATTTTTGTTGGGATTCGAAGGCTTTCAGTTGTTGTTCTTGACGGAGTTCGCGTTCACGGAGGTAATAATCGAAATCCCCTTTGTATCGCGTGATTTGACCGTATTCGATTGCGAAGACCGTTTGGGCGATGTCGCGAAGCAAACCTTCGTGGTGGCTGACGACGATGAAGGCTTTTTCATAGGCGTTTAAGAATTTGCTCAACCAATCGATGTGCTCGACGTCTAGGAAGTTGGTCGGTTCGTCGAGCAAAAGCACATCCGCTTTTTCAAGAAGCAATTTTGTGAGGATGACTTTGGCGCGCATGCCGGCAGAAAGCGTACGGATAGGAGCTTTGAGCAAATCCGTAGAAAGGCCCAGACCGCCAAGAATCTTTCCAATTTCCGATTTCACCGCGTAAAAGCCGCTTTCGAGGAGTTCTTCGCCAATCTCGCTCGCTCTTGTGAGGTAGCGTTCTTGTTTGTCGCTATCGGCGCCTTCGACGAGGGTGTAAAGGTCTTCCATACGACGTTCTTTTTCGAACAAATCGGCGTACACTTCGTAAAGGTATTCCTCGACAAGCAAGTTGCCGTCGATTTTCGCGTATTGGTCCAAATAGCCCACGCGTTTTTTGTGGTTTTTGCGCAAGGCGCCCTTATCGGGAATCAACGTCCCGTAAAGAAGCTTGAGCAACGTGGTTTTTCCGGAGCCGTTTGGGCCCACCAACACGGCGTGATCGCCTTCAAAAAGACGCAACGTGGCGTCGTGAAAAAGCCTGTTTGCGTCGTATCCGAAGGATAGGTCTCGTATTTCCAAAACGCTCATAGTATCACGCAACTTTTTTGTGAGGTCCATGTCGATTATACACCAAAGGCTAAGGAAACGAAAGGCCAAAAAAAAGACTCTTTGTTTCAAGAGTCTTTTTCAACGGCTTTGATGAGCTTGTTGGCAAGCCCGAGATAGAGCACGCCGAGTTCTTCTTTCATGCCGAAGAGGCTGTGGTGGCCGCTTTCGGGCTGACCGATGGGAATTTGTTGAACCAAGGCGGTGTTCAGCTTGTCCGCGACTTCTTTGCCGCCGCCTTCGCCGAAGATGCGCAAGATATCGTCGTTGTTTTTGAGGTAGGACATGTTCTCGATGACACCTAGGATGGAATGGTTGAGCTGCTTGGCGGCGAAGCCGGCTTTAACGGCCACGCGCGAGGCGCTTGGATGTGGCGTCGTCACAATCAACATCCGGCATTCGGGAATGAAACGCTGGATATCGATGGCGACGTCTCCGGTTCCGGGGGGCAAGTCGATGATGATGTATTCGGTGTCTTCGTCCCAATCGACATCGTAGAAGAAGTGTTCAAGCATTTTCGAAAGCATCGGCCCCCTCCACATGAGCGGTTTGCCTTCTTCCATGAAGAACTCCGTTGAGATGAGTTCGATGCCGTGTTTGTTGAAGGGAATGATTTTTTCATTTTCGTTCGCTTTTGGCGGCCGTATTTCCATATCCATAATGATGGGCATGTTGCTGCCGTAAATGTCGGCGTCGATGATGCCGACTTTTTTGCCGAGGCGTTTTAGGGCCAACGCCAAATTTGCCGCGACCGTCGATTTTCCAACGCCGCCCTTTCCGCTTGCCACCCCGATATAGCGAACGTTTTTCTTTTGCAGGATGCTGTCTTTTTTCTTAAGCGGTTCGAAATCGAGCTTCAAGCCTTCATAACCCAAATCGCGTTTGATGGCTTTAGCCAGTTCGCGCCGCAAGGTCTTTTTGGCTTCGTCGCTGTTTTCGTTGGCGACGCCAACCAGAAGCGTTACAGATTTTCCATCGATTGCCAAATGGCGGATGGCTTCGTTGTCCGCAAGGCTTTTTTCGTTGCTCGGATCGACGATTTTGCCGATTGTTTCTCGAAGTTTTTCTTTTTCAGTCATTCTATCACCCTATTTCATTATAAGTAGGTCTTGAGGCTTTCGCAACCGATACACTAATCTTTGCGAAGGGGTTGGAATTCCCGTTTGTAAAGGGAAGCGCCGGCGACAAGGTCGTAGATTTTCGTGATGCGCAGCTCCAAATCGAGATAACGGTGTCGTTCGCGCTTGATTTTGGTGATCAAAGGAATGTCCAAATCTTTTTTGATTTCGTTCAAATACTTTTGCCCTTTGCCGCTCATGCCGAGAACGCGAAGATATGGAGGGTCGAACGTGACGATGTCGTTTTTTTCCACATGCAAAAGCGCATGCATGAGCGCCCTTTTCACTTTCGAGTGGGTGTAGCGCTTACTCGCGAGCGTTTCGACGAGGTCTTCAAACGTGTGGAATCCTTCCGCGCTCAAAAAGAGGTTTTCAAGGCCTTCGTCGAAACCGAAAATGCGCCGCAAGGTCTTCGGGTCATGTTTTGCGAGGGTATAACGGATGTAGGGGAGAAAAGCCTCCATGAAAATGGGCTTTTTTTCTTCAAAAGTTTGTTGGACGTATCCGGGGACGTACCCTTTTATGGATTTCCCTTCCTGCAAACGCCGTCTCAACGAGGTCGCGCTTTGAATCTTGCGATTTTCTTGAAAGTCTTCGTAATACTCGGTGTCGATTCGTTTTATGGCGCGTGGGACCATTTCGCTTTGCAAGGCGTAAAGGGCGTCGATGTATTGGATGGCGAGGATGTCGTTTGGCCCTGCGCTGAACGTTTCGCCCGTTAGAGACTGTAAAGCGTTGTGGGCGCTTGTGGGGTAACTCGTCCCTTCGTTTAAAAAATTCCGCAACGCGTCGCTATAGGCGTCTGTGCGCATAATCTCGGCGATGAAGCGCAAGTTGTCGATGTCGGCGCTTTCGCTTCCAAAGACGATTTCCTTGCAAGAGAGCTTTTCGAGGATGGCGACGCTCGCATAGGCGAATCGGTCGGCGTTTTGCAGGCTAAAAACGCCCGGCAGTTCTACGATCAAATCGACGCCTGCCAAAAGGGCCCATTTTGTCTTTTCGAATTTGTCGGCGACGCTGAATTCGCCGCGCTGTACGCTGTGGGTGCTCATGACGGCAATCAAAACGTCCGCGCCGCTTACGCGCTTGGTTTCTGCGATATGGTGCACGTGTCCGAAATGCAAGGGATTGTACTCGACGACAATGCCGGTGGCTTTCATGCGGGACGCCTCCTTTCATACAAATTCCATTATACCTTATGTTTGACTTTGTCGACAAGAAAACATATAATTTTAACAGGTTAGGGGTGAAAATTATGAAATGGACCATTGCGCAGTTGAAGAAGAAAATTCACCAGGACCCCACGTTCGAAGCGACCGTTGATTTGGCCGATTACATGCCCAAAGACGAAGACTTGATCGCCGTCGCCCCGACAACCGTGAAAGGCACCATCGACATTGAAGACGATACGTTTTTTCATTTTGATTTGGAAGTGAAAACAACGTTGACCATCGCTTGCGCGAGGTCTTTGGAACCCGTCGAATACCCAATCGAGGTTGAAGTGCGGGAAACTTTCACAGAAGACGAGGACGACGAATATCGTCAGATAGACGGATTAAGTATTGACTTATACCCGATAGTGTGGTCTAATATATATTTGGAAAAACCTATGCGCGTTCTTCATCCGAAAGCGAAAGAAGACGATCGTTTCGAAGAAAGCGAAGAAGCGAAGCGCAAAGGGCATCCGCAACTGAAAGAATTAGAGAAGTACAAAAGTTAGGAGGCAAAATCATGCCAGTCGTACCACAAAGACGCACATCGAAGACGCGCAAACGCAAGCGCCGCACGCACGACAAGCTCAGAGTGCCGGGCATGGTCGTTTGTTCAAACTGCGGTGAGATGAAACTCGCCCATCGCGTCTGCAAAGCTTGCGGCCACTACAAAGACCGCGAAGTCGTTGCGCAAAAAGAAGAAACCGATGAATCCACCGATACCGAAACCGAAGAGTAGGTATCAAAAGAAGCGCTTGTCAAAGCGTTTTTCTTTTATCCGAAGGAGGATTTGCATGAAACATCTTCCCGTATTGTATGAAGAAGCCCTTGAGCATCTTAAGGTCAAAGAAAACGGCGTCTATGTCGATTGTACTCTAGGCGGCGGTTCGCACGCGGCCGGAATTTTGTCTAGGCTCAAAAGTGGTCGTCTCTACGCGTTTGACCAAGACGACTTCGCCATCGAAAAGGCGCGTGAAAAACTAAGCGCAGAAGGAAAAGCTTACACCATCGTCCGCGAGAACTTTCGGAACTTGAAAGCCGCCCTCAAAAAGCGTGGCGTCGACAAAGTCGACGGCATACTCTATGACTTAGGGGTTTCTTCCTTCCATTTCGACGATGCGCGCCGCGGGTTCAGCTACCGTTACGACGCGCCGCTCGATATGCGCATGGACACCACGCAAGCGCTTCAGGCGCGCGACGTCGTGAACACCTACAGCGCCGCGGACTTGAAAAAGATGTTTTACGCCTACGGAGAAGATAAGTTTTCGCCGCAAATCGCCGGAAAAATCGTCGAAGCCCGCAAAGAAAAACCGATTGAAACCACTTTGGAACTAGTCGAGACAATCAAAAGGGCCATGCCACAAAAGGCGCTTTCGAAAAAGGGCCATCCGGCCAAAAGGGTTTTTCAAGCGCTTCGAATCGAAGTGAACGACGAATTGTCCGCATTGAAAGAATCGCTTGAACAAGCGCTTGATATTTTGCGCCCCGGCGGCAGAATCGTCGTCATCAGCTTCCATTCGCTTGAGGACAAGATTGTCAAAGACGTCTTCAAGGAAGCCTCCACCACCGACCATCCCGATTTTCTCGTCACCATGCCAAAAAAGCGGGCACCCTTCGAGCGCGTCCAAAAGAAAGTCATTCGTCCAAGCGAACGAGAAACGGCCGAAAACCCCCGGGCCAAGAGTGCGAAAATGCGCGTGCTCAGGCGACGCGAAGAAAACGATTAATGTGGGCGTTCTCTCTTGACAATTCCGCGTTCTTCGTGGTATTATACTAACGCTTGTGTCAATGCGGGTGTAGTTTAGTGGTAAAACGTAACCTTGCCATGGTTAAGTCGAGGGTTCGATTCCCTTCACCCGCTCCATTTTTATCTCCCCCTTACAGCTTTGCGGGTGTAGTTTAATGGTAGAACCTCAGCCTTCCAAGCTGACTGTGAGGGTTCGATTCCCTTCCCCCGCTCCAATAAAGTGTTCAAAGTCCGCGTTCGCGGACTTTTTTGATGCGAAAAAAAGAACGGCTCAGCCGTTCTTTCATTCTTCGAATGTGAGTTTTGGACGCATCGTGGCGACTTTTGAAAGCGTCTGATAGACGCTGCAGTAGCGGGTTGCGAGTTCGAAGGCTTTTTCGATGTCGTTTTTGGCTTCTTCGTCGGCGCCCCGCACTTGCATGCGCACGTCGACGTATTTGAGCGTGGTGGGCGGTTCGGTGCGTTTCTCGCCTTCGATGTCGTAATGGATGCCTTGAACCTTGATCCGCTTTTTGTCCAAGATGCTTTGGAGGGTGTGGTTGAGACAACCACCGAGTCCGCCTAAGACCATGTCGTAAGGATCCAGAGCGCCTTCGGCCGGACCGACTTGCGAGGAACCGTGATGCCCCGTCAGTATGCCGTGAAGCTGGTTGTCGAACACCATTTTGATTTTAGTGGCCATGGTTTGCCTCCTTTTGGATGTGCCTTTGGTAGCGTTTGACGCTTTGTTCTATGAGTTTGACGGCGAAATCTTTGTCGTGAAAGTCCAAAACTTCGACGGTTTTGTTTTGCTGAAGGTCTTTGTAAGTGCGGAAGAAGTGTTTGATTTCGCGAAGCATGTGGTCTTGGATGTCTTCCATTTTGTGAATGTGCGAAAATCGGGGGTCGCTGTCCATGACGGCGATGATTTTGTAGTCTTTCTCGCCGTTGTCGATCATGTCAAGCGCGCCGATGACGCGGGCGTCGACGATGCATCCCGGGAAGGTCTTTGTGCTTGCCATGACTAAGATGTCTAACGGGTCGTCGTCTTCGGCCAGGGTGTTTTCGATGTAGCCGTATTCGGCGGGGTAGGTCATCTGCGAGTAGAGCACTCGATCCAACTTGATGCGGTTTCTCGCCTTGTCGATTTCGTATTTGTTTTTTGTGCCCATCGGAATTTCGATGATGGCTTCGATGACTTTGTCCATAATGTCTCCTTTCAAAGCGTCTTTTTCATCATTTTATGCTCGATGCCGGCGTCTAGGTATATGTCTCCGTACGCTTTATAGCCCAGCGATTCGTAAAAAGGAATGATGTAGCACTGCGAGCCGAGTTTGAGTTCGTGAACGCCTTGTTTTTTCGCGAACGCTTCCAAATCGTTCATCAGTTTCGTACCGGCTTTTTTGTGGCGGTGCGCCTTCAAGACCGCGACGCGACCGACTTTGTTTTGATGGAGTCTTGCGGCGCCGATTGGTTTTTGGTCTTCGTAAAGGACGAAAAGCGTCGCATCGTAATCGGCGTCGTCGAACTCTTCTTGCCAGTCGATTTTCTGTTCGACGATGAAGACTCTTCCACGTACATAGTAATGGTCGAGAAGCGTTTTTTGATCCGTGGCGATTACGGTTTTCATGGGCATTCTCCTTTCTCGAAAAGGGCAATTTGCTTGCCCACATTATACACGAAATCGTTTCAAAAATAAACAGAGTGTGATAGAATGTTGATAATCAAAAGCGAGGTGAAGGCATGGAAACCTTTCTGAACATAGCACCGTATCTTGCGCTTTTGCTAGTGCTTGCAATCGTTTTGGTGTTCGTTTTTCGCCGCTTGAGACAGAAAAAGCAAAGCGATTACGACGTCTCCACTTTGCATGCGGCGATGGGAGAAAGCAACATCGCCCGCGTCGAGTTTGTGCGGGGCAAAGTGAATGTGACGTTAAAAGACGCATCGAAAGCGGATTTGAAAGCGATCAAGCAAGCCGGAGCTTTAGGCGTAAACCTTGTCGGAGACAAGGTGAAACTGTATTTTGAAGAAGGCAATGAACAAATATATTCCGCCCTGAAGGCTATGGCTGAGGACGAAGGAGAATCGGCATGAAAAAAGAATTTGTAATCACCAATCAAGAAGGGTTGCACGCCCGTCCGGCGACCGCGCTTGTGAAAAAGGCGAACGAATTCGATTGCGACATCAAAATCACCTATGAGGATGAGACGGTCGATTTGAAATCGATTATGGGGGTTTTGTCCTTAGGCGTCAACAAGGGCTCGCTCATCGTAATAGAAACTACCGGCGAAGACGAGGTCGAAGCGATGGAAGCCATCGCCGCGCAAATCAGCGAAATGAAGATTAAAGATCAAGGATAGGGAAACCTATCCTTTTTGTTTGCGTTTGCGCCCCAGCCCCAAGATGCGGTTCAATGAATCGATTTTTTCTGCGGCGATTTTTTCCGCCCGTTGTTTGCCTTCGTCGAGGATTTGATCGAGTTCGCCCGAATCGAGAAGTTCACGGTAACGTTTTTGGATCGGGAGGAGCTCGTTGACGACGATCTCGCCCAAATCTTCTTTGAAATCTTTGTAGCCTTTATCGGCGTAGGCGTCTTCGATTTCTTTGACGCTTTCGTCGGTGATGGCGATCCGGATGTCGAAGAGGTTGCTCAAGCCGGGTTTGTTTTGTTTGTCGTAGCGTACGGTTTGGTCGCTGTCGGTGACGGCGCTTTTGATCCGTTTGCGGATGATGTTTTCTTCGTCCAAAAGATTGATGCGTGATTTGACGTTTTCATCGGATTTCGACATTTTGCGCATCGGGTCGGTTAAGCTCATGATGCGTGCGCCGATTTTCGGGATGAGCGGCTTGGGGACTTTGAAAACCTCGCCATAACGCTGATTGATTCGTTCGGCGATGTTGCGGGTGAGTTCTAGGTGCTGTTTTTGGTCGTCGCCGACGGGGACGTATTCGGCGTCGTAAAGCAGGATGTCGCCGGCCATAAGCGCCGGATAAGTGAAGAGGCTTGAACGGATACCCTCGCTTTGTTTTTGCGCTTTGTCCTTGTACTGCGTCATGCGCTCGAGTTCGCCCATGTAGGTGAAGCACTGCAAAAGATAGCCCATCTGCGAATGCGCCGGGATTTCGCTTTGAATGAAAAGCGAGAGGTTATCCCGTTCAAGGCCGCAGGCTAGATAAAGGGCGGCGAGCTCTTTGATTTTTTTGCGCAGTTTTTTCGCGTCGATCGGTGTGGTCATGGCGTGAAGGTCGGCGATGAAGAGGTAAAAATGATGGTCGGAGTATTTTTGTTGCAGTTTGACAAAATTTTTGATGCTGCCGAGATAGGTGCCGATGTTCAAACTGCCGGTGGGCTGAATGCCCGAAACGATGGTTTTCATGGAAACACTTCCTTTCTTTTTGAAACAAAAAACGCCCTTAATGATTTCTAAGGGCGAATGCGATCCGCGGTACCACCTTAATTCCTAAGCGCTTAAGCCCTTAACGCGGGTGACGGGTGTCTTTAGCACCACTCAAAGCTCCACGTTGCGGCTTTTGTCCGGCTTTCACCGTCCCGGACTCGCTGAAGGTGCCGCCGCGCTGCTTGTCATCGTGTTACTTATAGTGTACGAGATTTATTCTTTGAGTGCAAGCTCTAATTCGTCGATCAATGTTTCTAAGCGTTTGACGACGCCCAAAAAGGCGTCTTTTTTCGTCAAGTCGACGCCGGCTTCTTTGACTTGGTTCATCGGAAAGTCGCTCCCTCCGGATTTGAGAAGGTTGATGTGGTCGTCGATTTTGTCGGGATTTTCCTTGACCATGTCGTATAGTTTCAAGCTCGCCGCGAAGCTCGTGGCGTATTGGTAGACGTAATAGGGCGCCATGAAGAAGTGGGGAATGTAGGCCCAAACGTTTTCTTTTCCGGGTTCTTGGCGGATGTCGATGTCGTAGAAGTCTTTGTAGAGGTCGACCATGATGTTTGAGAGCGTTTCGTTGGTGATGGGTTCGCCTTTTTCAGCCAGTTCGTGGGCTTTTAGTTCATACGCCGCAAACAGGGTCTGGCGGTAGAAGGTACCTAGAATGTCGTCGATTGATTGTTGGAGGAGCTGGATGTTGTCTTCGCGGGTGCCTTTGTTGTTGCCGATGAAATAATCGAGCAACAAGTGTTCGTTGAACGTCGAGGCGATTTCGGCGACGAAGATGGTGTAATTTTGCGTGGGTATGGGCTGATGTTCCATGGCGAAAAGCGAGTGCATGGAATGTCCGGCTTCGTGCGCCAAAGTGAATACGTCGCTCAAAGTGTCGTCGTAATTCATCAGGATGAAGGGGTGTTGGTCGAGGGCGCTTGAAGAATAGGCGCCCGTTTGTTTGCCGTCTTGTTCGTAGACGTCGACGTAACCTTCTTTGAGGGCGTCTTTCGCTTTGTTTTTGAAATCTTCGTTCAAATGGTCGATGGCTTCGTAGAAAAGTTTTTGCCCTTCTTCGTAGGAGAACTTGCTGGTGGACTCGGCCAAGGGCATGAAACGGTCGAATGTGCGGTGTTCATCGAGGTTTAGTGCGTCTTTGCGCAACTTATAGTACCGCTTGATGAGATGGGTGCTTTCTTTGGCGGTCTCTACGAGGTTGTGGTAGACAATCGGGTCGATCTTGTTTTTGAACAAAAACGCTTCAAGCGTGGAATCGTAATTGCGCGCTTTCATCGCCGCAACGTCCGCCTGCAAGACGGTGTTGTAGATTTGCGCGTAAGTGTGTTTGTGGTTTTCGTAATGGTTGAAAACGGCTTTGAAGACGGTTTCGCGGTCGTCTTTGTCCTTGAGTTCGGATAGTAACGTGCGGTAGTTTCCGCTGGTGACGGTAACCTTTTCTCCGCTTTTCAGTGTGACTTCCTTGGCCGTTTTGTCGGCGACGCTTAATGCGTTATGCAGTTCGTAGCCCTGTGAGGCGAGCTTTTGGTAGTTCGTCAGCAAAGCCTCGCTTTTGCGGTCTAGGATATGCCGGCTTTGGTGGAAAAGTTTCTCAAGGGGAAAGCGGTAGGCTTTCAAGTCTTCGTCGCGTTCTAAAAAGGAGAAGACCTTGTCTTTTCCGAGCGAGAGAATTTCCGGGGATTCAAACGAGGTGGCTTTGTTGTATTCGTTCAAGAGGTGGGCGACTTTTTGCACTCGGGCGGCGTTTTCAACGTTCTTCATGTTCAAATGGCTCTTGAGATTTGCGTATTGGAAGAGTTTGTTCAGCGTGATGGAGATTTTTTTCTGCAACTCGTAATACGCTTTGAACGACTCAAAGTTTCCCAGTTTTCCTTCGTATTTTGAAATCTCGGAAACCCATGCTTCGGTCTTTTTGAAATCTTCGTTCCATTCGTCTAAACTTTTGTAGAGATTTTGTAAATTCCACTTCATAAATTGTCCTCCGTTTGTTATAATGACTTCGCGTCTTATTATAACACAAGGAAAAAGCGTTGACAGCCGAATTTGCAAACACTTTCATAAAAAAACCTCATAAACTTATTCATATTTTTTCTAATTTGTGTTATTATAGACTTCCTAAGGAACATTAAGGATACGCATTTTACGGTCGAAAAGGAGGCCTTGCCATGATACAAATGTATACGACGCCAAGCTGTTCTTCCTGCCGGAAGGCGAAAAAATGGTTTGAAGAACACCGCATCGATTATCGCGAGAAGAACATCTTTAACGTGAAACTCACCAAAGAGGACATTCGGGCCATGCTGAAGAATTCCGAAGGCGGATTCGACGACATCATCTCGACCCGTTCAAAAGTGTTTCAAGACAACGATTTGAATCTCGACGACATGTCTTTAAGCGAACTGACGGATTTCATCATCCAAAACCCCAGCGTCCTCAGACGTCCAATCATCATCGAAGACAACAAGATGCAGGTGGGCTACAACGAAGACGAAATCCGCGCGTTCATTCCCAAGCGTTTGCGCGAAATCATCATGTGCACCACTTGTGACAAAGGCGAAGATTGCGACTATCGCCACGCCTTGGACCAGTATTTCAGAGAATTGCGTCAAAAAGAACATCAACGCGAATCGACACAAGCGTAACCAAAAACCCCTCGTAGATCATTGATCATGCGAGGGGTTTTCCATTTTGCTTTAAGAGCCAAATACGTTTTTTCCATACTGAAAACGTTTTAAGTTGTAATATAGGTTGTGTTTTAAAGGCATATTCAATATAATTATAAGTGCGAAAGCGAAAAATATTAAGGAGGAATTTTATGTCAGTAAAAGTAGCAATTAACGGTTTTGGACGGATTGGTAGACTTGCGTTTCGTTACATGCACGACAATCCCGATTACGAGATTGTCGCCCTCAACGATTTGACGGACGCGGAAAGTCTTGCATACCTTTTGAAATACGACACGGCACAAGGCCCCTACAAAATCGACTCTGTCGAAGCCGGGGAAGAATCCATCAAGGTCGACGGCAAAGAAGTCAAGGTCTTCGCCGAAAAAGACCCAGAAGCGCTTCCTTGGAAAGACCTCGGTGTCGACGTGGTTCTTGAGTGCACCGGAATTTTCACGAAGAAAGACGGCGCCATGAAACACATCAAAGCCGGCGCGAAGCGCGTTATGATTAGCGCTCCCGCCAAAGGCGATGTGAAGACCATCGTCTACAACGTCAACCACGAAGATCTAAAAGGCGACGAAGAAATCATCAGCGGCGCTTCGTGCACCACGAACTGCCTCGCGCCTGTTGTCAAAGTTCTTGACGACAACTTCGGCGTCAAAAAAGGCTACATGACCACCGCACACGCCTACACCAACGACCAAAACACACTAGACGCCCCCCACGCGAAAGGCATCAACGCCCGTCGCGGCCGCGCCGCAGCGGCGAACATCTGCCCGACTACGACCGGCGCCGCCAAAGCGGTCGGAAAAGTCTTGCCCCATTTGAACGGAAAACTTGATGGCATCGCGCTCCGCGTACCCACCGTCACCGGCAGCGTTGTCGATTTCGTCGTCGAACTCGACAAAAACGTTTCCGCCGAAGAAGTGAACGAAGCCGTCAAAAACGCCGCGAACGAAACGCTCGCTTACACGGAAGACCCCATTGTCTCAAGCGATACAATCGGCAGCGAATACGGCTCCATTTTCGACGCGCAAATGACAAGAGTCCTTGAAGTCGACGGCAAGCAGCTTGTCAAAGTTCTTGCTTGGTACGACAACGAAATGGGCTATGTCGCGCAAATGGTCCGCACCATGAAACTTATGGTTGAAAAAATTTAACACCCACACAAAACCCCGGAGATTTTCCGGGGTTTTTCTTTGCCCCCTTCGTGAGGAAGGGGGTTTTTCATTGATTTACCCTTAGGTTTTCGCGGGTTGAGTTTTTTCGAAATGACGACGTTTGTGGAGAATGTTCAAGGCGATGTTTTCACAATGGTCGCCGATTCTTTCGACGTTGCTTAGAATGTCGACAAAAAGCAAATCGTCGCAATCGCTTGCGGGAAGATTGCAACGCTGCACGTGCGCCTTGCGGGCGTTTCGGACCAGGTTGTCGATGGATTCTTCAAAGTCAGGGATTTTGCTTGCGGTGTCCGGGTCGTTGTCTTTAAACGCCTGTAAGGTCAGCGTTAAGGTTTCTTTGGTCAGTTTGTAGAGATTGCGGAGTTCTTTTTCCGAGTCGTCGCTCAGGCGTTTTTTGGTTTCATGGCGGTGTTCAAAGAAGTCGAACAGGTTTTGGCAATGGTCGGCGATGCGTTCAATGTCGCGGATGGTGTCGACATAGGCGGCTTGATCGTCCGCCCAATCGTCGTCAAGGAGATGATGGGAAAGTTTCACTAGGTAATCGTGGACTCTGGTGTCGATTGTGTCGATCAACTCTTCAAGTTCCCTGCCTTTTTCCAGACGTTTTTTGTCGTTGTGGAAAGAATACTCGACCGCGGTGTCGTACATCATCTGCGCAACATCGCCCATCGACATGATGACGTGCTTGGCGTTTTCAAGCGCAAGGGCGGGGGAGTTTTTGATGAGGCTTTCTTGCAACGCGTCGGTGTCGACGGTGATGTCGGTGGTTTTTGATTTTATGATCTTTTCGCTCAGCGCCGCTAGACGGCTGATCAAAAAGTACATGATGATGGTGTTGAACAGATTGAAAAAGATATGGGCGAAGGAGACCACCATCGCCGAAGGCCTTCCTGCATAGAAGACGTCTTGCAGCCAACCGATGAACAGTGCGTAAGGAGCGATGAGAATCAAAAAGATGACGCTCCCGCCCACATTGAAGATTACGTGCGCGGCCGCGGTCCTTTTCGCCGCGGTAGACCCGCCAAGCGCCGCCAAAATGGCGGTGATTGTTGTGCCGATGTTGCTGCCGAGTACGATGGCGATGGCGCCGATAAGCGGCATGGCGCCGGTTGTGTAGAGTTGTTGCAATATGCCGATTACGGCCGTGCTTGAATGTGCAATTGCCGTCAGGATGGCGCCGACGAAGACTCCGAGCAAGGGAACTTCGGACACAAATTCCAAAGAGTTGCGGAAGAATTCGAATTCGACGAAAACGCTCAAGGCTTCTCCCATAAGGTCCAAACCGTAAAAAATCATGCCGAACCCAAGCAACACTCCGCCAAGGCGCTTGAGGCGTTTCGGCGGAGCGAAAAGAATCAAAAAGCTTCCCGCCGCCAAAACGGGGAGCGCGTATCGTTGGATTTCAAGCCCGATGAGAAAGCTTGTGGCGGTTGTTCCCAGGTTCGCGCCCAAAACGACGCCAAGCGCCTGGGGAAAACTCATGAGTCCGGCCCGAACGAGGCTGACGGTCAGCGCGGTGGTTCCGGAGCTTGTCTGCAGCAAAACGGTTACGAAAATGCCGATGAAAATGCCTTTTAATGGTGTGTTGGTCGTTTTTTCAATCAGAAGTTTTAGGCGATGTCCCGCCAAAAGCTTGAGCGAATCCCCCATTTTATGGATGCCATAAAGGAAGATTCCCAGGCCGCCGACGACGTAAAATATCAATGTGAGCCAATCGATTTGACCGTTGATCATCAAAGATATCCCTCCATCTTAACACTCCAAATAAATGATAACACAAACCCGTCGATTTCAAAGGTTTTTTCTAGATTCTTCGAAATCTTCTTAGACGTGGTTCTCCATATTTTTGCGCAAAGAAACAAGGCGTTTTATCGTTTCATTTTGACGTTGTTTTTGATATAATTGGTTTGAGGTGAAGACAATGCAAGCACATGCTGAAAACGCAAGGAAACGATTGTTTGAAAGACTTGAAGAAGGTTCGGTGGCGTTGCTTTTTTCCGGACAGGCCCCGCACAAGACGCTTGATCAATACTATGCCTATACCCCGCAACGGAACTTTTTCTACTTGACCAATATCGGCGAACCCAACATGATTTTGATGCTTTTGAAAGGAAACGAAACGGAGAAGACCTATCTTTTCGTTGAAGAAAACACCGAAAAGATTATCCAGTGGGAAGGCGCGCGCATGTCGAAAGAAGAAGCGTCGAAGCGTTCGGGCATTCCCGAAGAGGACATCCATTATCTCGATTCGTTCGAAAGCCGCTTCAACATGGCGATGAACTACGCCCGTTCGCCTGTTGGCACTCCGGCCAGGGCGCTTTATTTGGATCTTTACCATCCCGCGCCTAAGGTGAAGCCCCAAGGGCTAAAACACGCTGAAGAGTTTTTATCGAATTATCCCGAATTGACGATTAAAAATGTCAACGAACACATATCGTATTTGCGGATGTTCAAAAGCGTTCGTGAAATCGACCAAATCAAAACCGCCATCGCTCATACGAAAAAAGGGCTTGAGACCATTTTGAAACATTTGCGGACTCGCGAATACGAATACCAGCTTCAAGCCGATTTTCTCCACGCAATCACCCTTTCCGGAAGCGAAGGCGAAGCCTTCGACACCATCGCCGCAAACGGTGAAAACGCCGCCGTTTTGCACTACATCAAGAACAACACTCCTCTTGATAAGAACAACATGATTCTTTTCGACTTGGGCGCGTTGCACCAAAACTACGCCGCCGACATCTCCCGCACCTATCCCGTGGGCGGCCAATACGGCAAACGGCAGCGCGATATCTACGACATCGTCTTGAAAGTCAATAAAGCCACCATCGAAAAGGCCGTTCCCGGCATGACCTGGAAAGAACTGAACAAGTTTGCTAGGGATATGCTCGCGCAAGAAGCGAAACGCATCGGCTTGATTCAAGAAGACGCAGAGATTCTCAAATACTACTACCACAGCATCGGACACTTTCTCGGGTTAGACGTCCACGACGTCGGTTACTACGACGTTCCGTTCAAAGAAGGCATGGTGCTCACAATCGAACCCGGCCTCTACATAAAAGAAGAAGGCATCGGGGTTCGAATCGAAGACGACATCTTGATTACCAAAGATGGAAACATCAACCTGAGCGAAGACATCGAAAAAGAACCAGACGCCATCGAACGCATGATAAAAGGGTCTTCCTAAAGACTCTTTTTCTACACCGAGAAACGGGGTGAACCCATGGACTATATCGAAGGCACCATCAAATCTGTGGTATTTTACAGCGAAGACTCGCAGTTTGCCATTGCCAAAATCGAGGTAAGCGATCAAAGCTCCTCCGCAACGCTATTCGACCTCCCCGGCGATGTCAAAACGGTCAAGGGCAACATCCCAAGACCCAAAAAGGGCGAAGTCTATCGCTTTTTTGGCGAACACGAACAACATCCTACCTACGGCCTTCAGTTCGCTTTTCAACGCTATGAGAAAATTGAAGGCGCAAGCAAGGAAGGCATTGTTGAATATTTGTCCAGCGACCTTTTCCCCGGCGTCGGCGAAAAAAGCGCGGAACGCATCGTTGAACATCTAGGCCAAGACGCCCTTAAAAAAATCGCCCGCGACAAACGCGTCCTTGACGATGTGCCAAAGCTGAGCGCCAAAGCCAAAAACACTCTCCATCAAAACTTGAAAATCAACAAAGCCAACGAACAAACCCGCATCAGGCTGCTTGAACACGGACTCAGTCATCGCATGATCGAGAAAATCCTCAAACAATACGAAGAGGAAACGATCGGCGTCTTAGAAGAGAACCCTTACGCGTTGATCGACACCATTGAAGGCATCGGCTTCGAACGCGCCGACGCCATCGCCAAAAACCTCGGTTTTTCCGACAACGACCCCAAACGCATCCGCGCGCTGATTGTGCATCTTTTCCACACCATCACCATGAGCCGCGGCCACACACACTTGCACAAAGGCCGCTTTCTTGAAGAAGTCTATCGCCGCTTGAACAAGGAAGCGAGCGTCGAATTCATTGAAATTGAAGAGGCGTTTGAAGCGATGCAAAAAAAGGGCCGCTTCCTTATAGAAGGGGAAGAGGTCACTTTGAAGGCCTATGTGCAAGCCGAAGAGGAAATCGCCGCCAAAATTCAGACGCTTTTGCAAAGCGCTTTTGACATCGACCACCAAAAAGTCGACAAACTTCTTAAAGAGTTCCAAAAGCGCGAGAACATCGTCTACACCGACGAGCAGACCAACGCCATAAAACACGCGCTCTCCGAAAAAGTCTTCATCGTAAGCGGCGGTCCCGGGACCGGAAAAACCACGGTCATCAAAGGCTTGATTTATGTGTATTGCGGCTACCACAATCTTGAAAAACCCTTCTATGAAAGCGAAAGCGACATCCATCTGATCGCTCCAACAGGGCGGGCCGCGAAGCGGATGAACGAAGCGACCGGCGCGTATGCAAGCACCATTCACCGTTTTTTGGGCTACACTTACGAGGGCACCTTTCACCATTCCAAATACGCCCAAAAAAGCGGTAAGCTTTTCATCATCGACGAATCGTCGATGATCGACACCCTGCTTGCCAGCCAGCTTTTTCAAAGCTTGCCCGACGATGCGGACGTCGTCCTCGTCGGCGACGACGCGCAGCTTCCTTCCGTAGGGCCCGGACAAGTCTTGCGCGACCTTTTAGAAAGCGGCATCGTCCCGGGAATTACGTTGCGCAACATCCACCGACAGGCCCGCGGGTCGAAAATCGTCGAACTCGCCAACCAAGTCCGCAAGGGGACGCTGCCCGCCGACCTTGATAAAGTGTACCCCGACCGCTACGTTTTCCCGGAAAAGGCGTCGAATTTTCACAACCGCCTGAAAAGCGTCGTCGATTTCTTCTTGAAAGAAGGGTACGACCTCCTCGACGACATTCAAGTTTTGATTCCCATGTACCGTGGCGAAACGGGCATCGACGCCACCAACGCCTTTTTGCAGGAAACCTACAACCAAAACACCGGCAAGGCCCTAAAACACCAGGGCCGCACGTTTCGCATCGACGACAAGGTGCTTCAGCTCACCAACCAAATCGAAGACGGCATCATGAACGGCGACCAAGGCGTCGTGACCGGCATAGACAACGAAAAAGGCGCACTCTATGCGACTTTCATGGAACAAGAGGTGCGCTATGAAAAAAGCGATTTGGACAATCTGACTCACGCTTACGCCATGAGCATCCACAAATCCCAAGGCAGCGAATACAAAGTCGTTGTCTTGCCGCTGTTTCGCGCCCATACCATCATGCTCAAACGCAAGCTCATCTATACCGCCATCACACGCGCCGAAGAAGCGCTCGTTGTGCTTGGCGACGTCGAACTTATGTTGGGCGCCGTCCGCGATTTAGAGGAGGCGCGCCAAACGAAACTCGCCGAGAAGCTCAAACAAAATGTATCCGACCGCGCCGCCCAAATCGACGCCGTTTTGCAAAGCTTAGACGAATCCGAAACGATTACGCCTTATGATTTCGAAGACGGCAAGACGCCATCTTCCTTGCCCGATGCGACTCCTGAAAAATCTCCCTACGATTTTCTCAAGGGTTCTTAGGCTTTGAATGGGAAATGCTTGCATTCAAGCCCGCTTTTTTGTATAATACGGTATAAATCGATGATGAAGACGAGTAGACGCCTAGTCGCGACAAAGAGAGTTTGTGGCCGCTGAAAACAAACCGCGGAAGCGTCGAAGCTACTTCGGAGTGACGGAAAACCCGTCCGCCGCAAGGCGTTACCCTTATGAGCGCTAGCGATAGAATAAAGGTGGTACCGCGGCAATGTTCGTCCTTGAAGTTTCTTTGAGGACGTTTTTTATTGATAACGAAGGAGTGAATGTCATGAACAATTTGAGTGGACACGACATCAAAAAAGTCTGGCTGGACTATTTTAAAAACAAAGCACACAAAGTGGAAGAAAGCGCCTCGCTTGTCCCGATCAACGACCCGACCCTGCTTTTCATCAACGCGGGCGTCGCTCCCTTGAAGGGGTATTTCGACGGGTCAAGAGTCCCAAGCAATCCGCGCATCGTCAATGTGCAAAAATGCATCCGCACCAACGACATCGAAAACGTCGGAAAAACCGCCCGACACCACACGTTTTTCGAGATGCTCGGGAATTTTTCCATCGGGGATTATTTCCGCGACGAAGCGATGGAATGGGCGTATGAGATTCTCACTTCGGAAAAATACTACGGCATCGACCCCGAAAGACTTTATGTGACCGTGTATCCGACCGACCAGGAATCGCTGGAAAAATGGTTGGAGATCGGCGTGAAAAAAGACCATATTCTAAAAAGCGAAGAATGCTTTTGGGAAATCGGCCCCGGCCCTTGCGGCCCTTCGACCGAAATTTTCTTCGACCGCGGCGACGCTTACGGAAAATCCGATTTGGATTTGATCCGCAACGACGTCGAAAACGACCGTTATGTGGAAATCTGGAACATCGTCTTCTCGCAGTTCAACGCCAAGGAAGGGCTCAGCCGCGAGGAATACCCCGAACTCCCCAACAAGAACATCGACACGGGCATGGGGCTTGAACGGATGGCCTGCATCCTTCAAGAGACGCCAACCAACTTCGAAACCGACCTCTTTTACCCGGTCATCGAACATATCGAGAGATTGAGCAATGTTCCCTACGAAGGCAACGAGAGCTTCAAGGTCATCGCCGACCACGTGCGAAGCGTCGTCTTCGCCGTCAGCGACGGCGCAACCTTCTCAAACGAGGGCAGAGGTTATGTGCTCAGACGCTTGCTTCGCCGCGCCGTCAAGCACGGAAGACAGCTGGGCATTGAAAAGCCCTTCATGAAAAGTCTCGTGCGCACGGTCATCAAGATGATGGAAGAGACTTATCCGTATCTTCGCAAAACGCAGACCTTCACCGAAGAGATGATTGAAAAAGAAGAGGAAAAATTCCTAGAAACCCTCCATTACGGCGAAAAGATGCTTGAAGAACTCATGCAAAACACCGAGAAAGTCATCGCCGGCAAAGACGCTTTCACGCTTTACGACACCTACGGATTTCCGGTCGAATTGACCGAGGAATACGCTGAATCCAAAGGCTTTGTCGTCGACAAAGACGGATTCCACGAGCACATGGCCGAACAAAAAGAACGCGCCCGCAGAGCCCGCAAGAACGATTATTCGATGCAAGACCAAAACGAGGCGTTCCTCCGCTTCAAAGAAGAAAGCGAGTTCGTGGGGTATGAAACCACCGACGTGAACAGCGCAATCGTAAAAATCTTCGACGCCGGCATCGTCACGAAAAAGACTCCTTTTTACGCCGAAAGCGGCGGACAAGTCGGCGACCGCGGCGTCCTCGTCAAAGACGAAAAGGTCTACACCGTCGAAGACGTGCAAAAACTGCCCAACGGCCAGCATCTGCACATCGTCCAAGGGCACGATCTCAAAGAAGGGGACGAAGTTCGCCTGCAAGTCGACGAAGTCGCGCGCGAACGCACAAAAGCCCATCATTCGGCCACCCACTTGCTTTATAGCACCCTACGCGAAGAACTCGGAGAGCACGTTATGCAGCAAGGAAGCCTCGTCGGCCCCGACTATCTTCGCTTCGACTTCAACCACTATGAGCTTTTAGACGACAAAAGCGTGTTGAACATTGAGCGAAAAGTTCAAGAAAAAATCCAAGCCGCCATCGACGTCGAAGTCGAACACGGAGACATCGAGGAAGCGAAAGAACGAGGCGCCATCGCCGAGTTCGGTGAAAAATACGACGACGAGGTCCGCATGGTCAACATGGGCGAAACCCTTGATTTGTGTGGCGGCACCCATGTCGAAAACACCGCGGAGATTGAAAAATTCGCCATCGCCTCGATCGAATCGAAAGGGTCGGGCATCTACCGCATCGTGGCCCTCGCAAAGGACAAGGTTCACGCAATGGACGAATATTTGCGCGGCTTTGAATCGAACTTGACCCACCTTAAACAAAAAGTCCAAAACATTCTCGAAGAAGCAAAGCAAGACGGCATCGACCTTTCCTTCGACGAACCAAAACCGTTTGAAGCTCAAGGGTCTTACCAAGACATCGTGAACATGCGCAAGCGCCTTCATGAATACCAACAGCGCGTCAAGGCCCTTGAGAAGGAATTCGAAAGCAAGCGCCAAAAGCAGCAGTTGCAAGGTATAGACGAATACCTGAAACAACAAGACGAATACGGAAACGTCGTCATAAAAACCGACGGCGTCGATTCCGATACGGTCAAAACCTTGGCCGACAGGCTGATGGACAAGACCGGCAAAGGCGTGGTTTTCATCGCAAACGTCGCCGGAGACAAGATGGTGTTGATCGCCAAAAGCAAAAGCGACGTGCACGCCGGCAACCTAGTAAGAGAAGCCGCCAAACTCGCCGGCGGCGGTGGCGGCGGCAAGAAAGAATTCGCTCAGGCCGGCGCCAAAAACACCGACAAAGTCGACGAAGTCCTGTCGTTTGTGAAGGAGAAGCTTCGTGAAAGCGCTCGGTCTTGACCTAGGCGACGCATCGCTTGGCATCGCCATCAGCGATGAAGGGAAAATGATCGCTCGCGGCGTTGAGAATCTCCGGTTTGAAAAGAACGATTGGCAGACGCCCATTAAGCGCGTGCAATCGCTTGTGGAAAAAGAACCCGTCGATGTGATCGTTTTGGGGCATCCCAAAAACATGGACGGCACCGCCGGCAAACAGGCGAAAAGCGCGGAAACGTTTAAAAAGTTGTTGGAAAAAAGCGTAGATGTTACAATTGTGTTATACGATGAACGGTTGACGACCAAAATGGCACAAGGCCAAATGCATAGAAGCCGCCGCGCCCGCAAGAAACGGCAAAACCGCCTTGACGAAGAGTCCGCGGTGGTGCTCTTGCAAAATTATCTCGATGGAAATAAGGAGTGAGCGACATGGAAGAAAAGACCCTCCGCGTCATTGACGAAGAAGGCAACGAACATGATTACGAAATCGTTTTGACGTTTCAATCCGAAAAAACGAAAAAGAACTACGTCGTGTACAAAGAACCCGGGGACAGCGACGAAGTTTTCGCCGCCATCTACAACGAAGAAGACAAGGACGGCGGCCGCTTGCAGCCTGTTGAAACCGAAGAGGAATGGGACATCATCGAAGAAGTCCTCAACACCTTTTTGGAAGAAGAAGAACCCAAACAGTGAACTATTTCGACACACTTTCACACAAAGAGTTTCGCGCCGAGTTTTACAAGCGCATGCGTGAGCACGCACGGCGGGAAGAGATCCCCATTCTTTCCGCCGAGTGTGCGCGTTTTTTGTCGCAACTCATCCGCATATCGCGGGCCGAGAACGTGTTGGAGATTGGCACGGCCATTGGTTATAGCGCTTTAAAAATGGCCGACGCCGGCGCTTCGCGCGTTGTCAGCGTCGAACGTTCGCAGGCGCTTTGTGAGAAGGCCCGCGCCTATGTGAAAGAACACGGCGAGGCGAACGTCGAAATCGTCTGCGCCGATGCGACCCGTCTTGACCCCGCCACGTTAAAAGGGCCTTTCGACTTTTTGTTCATTGACGCCGCAAAGGCGCAATACGGCGCTTTTTTCGACCGTTATGGCGAACATGTTGCAAAAGGCGGCCTCATCGTCATCGACAACGTGCTTTTCCAGGGGATGAACCTTGAACAAGAAACCAACAAAAACATTCGCCAACTGATTCGCAAAATCGACCGTTTCAACCGCGATGTGATGCATCGCGATGAGTACGATTGCGCCGTCCATCCTTTAGGCGACGGGCTGATGGTCTGCGTCAAAAAGGAATGATACGAAATGAAAATACTAGTGACCGCCGATTTGTCAACGATTGACGTTTTGCTAAAAAAGCCCGTATCCGGGCTTGTTTTTGGCTTGCAATCCCTTTCGCAGCGTGTCCGAGAACCTTTATCCGTCGAAACGCTCGAAGACTGCGCCAAGCGCTGTCAAAAGGCGGGGAAGGAAATCTATGTGAACATGAACGCTTTGATTGAAGAAGACGGTCTTGGCACGCTTGAAAAAACCGCAAAGGAAATCGTCGATCTGCCTGTCGATGGGATATTGTTTGCGGATTTGGCGGTTTATGAAGCGTTTGCGCGCTTTGGAAAGCAGAATCGGCTGATGTATTATCCGGAAACCTACGTCACTAGCCCCAGTGATGTGGAATTTTGGTCGGAACAAGGCATTCAAAGCGTCGTCCTTTCCCGGGAATTGACGCTTTCATCCATTGAAAAAATCGCCGCGCGCAAAACGATGCCCCTCGCGATGATCGGCCATGGGTATCTGAACATGTTTCATTCCAAGCGCCGGTTGATCAAAACATTTTTCGACCATACGAAAGACCGAGACTTCAAGACGCTGAAACAAAAGACCTTCACGCTCGTCGAAGAACTGCGCGAAGACCCTTACCCGATTTATCAAGACGAGTTCGGCACCCATATATTCCGCAGCCGCCCGTTGGCGAGTTTCAAAGTGTTGGACCGTTTGCAAGAAGCGGTCGATGTGTTTTTGATCGACACGCTTTTTTACGAGGCGTCCCGCATTCCCCAAATCGTCGACGATTACGCGGCCGCGCTCGAAAGCCCCCCGACCTCCGCTTTGCTTGAACGCTATGAAGACCATGACGACGGCTTTTTGTTTCAAGAGACTTCCGAATTGAAAACGCGGGGGGATTCGCAATGAAAAAACCGGAGCTTCTAGCGCCCGCGGGCGATTTGGAGAAGTTGAAAATTGCGCTTTTATACGGCGCCGACGCCGTCTATCTCGGGGGTGAATCGTTCTCCCTTCGCGCCCGCGCTTCGAATTTCACTCTTGAAGACATTCAAGAAGGCGTCTCTTTCGCCCATTCACACGGCAAACGGGTGTATGTGACAACCAACATCTTTCCACACCCGGACGATCTCGAAGGCTTCGTTCCCTACATCAAAAGACTTGAAGAGATTGGCGTCGACGCAGTCATTTGCGCTTCTGCGGGAATGATCGATTTGGTGCGAAAGCATACGGGTTTAAGCGTGCACGTCTCCACCCAACAATCCGTTTTGAACCACAAAGCCGTGAATTTTTGGCACAAACGCGGCGCTTCGCGTACGGTTCTCGCCAGAGAGCTTTCGCTTTCGGCTTTGGAAAAACTTTCCAAAAACGCCCAAAGCGAACTGGAGGTTTTCATCCACGGAGGGATGTGCGTTTCCTATTCCGGGAAATGCACGCTCTCAAACACGATGAGCAACCGCGACGCCAATCGCGGCGGATGCGCGCATTCGTGCCGATGGAACTACGATTTGTTTTTGGGCGAAGAGAAACTGAACCGTTCTATGCCCTTTGCGATGAGTTCGAAAGACCTTCAAAGCGTCCGCCACATCTCTAAGCTTATCGATTTGAACATCGACAGTTTGAAAATCGAAGGCCGCATGAAAAGCGTGCATTATATAGCCACCGTCGTGCAAACCTACCGCAAGCTCATCGACGAACTGACCGAAGAGTTCGACGTCGACATTCCCAAATACCTCTTGGAGATCAAAAAGGCGGAAAACCGTTTGACCTCGGAAGGGTTCATGAACGGCATGACCGGCGTTGAAGAACAGCTTTACAACCTTCGCAGCGAACAGCCTACGCAAGCGTTTGTCGGCATGGTGCTCGAGTACGACAAGGCCAAAAAGATTGCGACCATCGAACAAAGGAACTATTTCGAAGCGGGGGATACGCTCGAGATTTTCACGCCAAGGTTCGAACCGGTGCTTTTCAAAGCGGAAAACATGCGCGATGAAAACGGCGAGACCATCGCCGTAGCAAGGCATCCGAAAGAACGCTTGACGCTTTCGGTTCCCTTTGAAGTGAAACCTTTTGACATCTTGCGCAAACCCAAATAAAAAAGAAATTGTCACACCCTTAAAAACGTGGTACAATAGCCATAATCAAAGGAGGTAACACCATGGAAAACAACTCTTATAAGCTCACCCAAAAAGGCATAGACAAGCTCAAAGCCGAACTTGAACGATTGAAAACGACCGACCGCGACCGCAATCTTGAAGCCTTGAAAGACGCCCGTTCACAGGGCGATTTGAGCGAAAACGCCGATTACGACGCCGCGAGGGACGAACAAGCCCGCATTGAGGCGAGAATCAAAGAAATCGAAAACATCCTGAAAAACGCGGAATTGATCCGCGACGATAAAAACAACAACAAAGTCACCATCGGCAAGACGGTCAAACTCAAGATCAACGACGACGACCCAAAGGAATTCAACATTGTCGGTTCGCTCGAAGCGGACCCCTTCGACAATAAGATTTCCAACGAATCGCCAATCGGGAAGGCTGTTTTGGGTCACAAAAAAGGCGATAAGACCCGCATCAAAACCGAAGCCAACCGTGAGTTGAACATTGAAATTCTCGACGTGAAATAAAGAATGCGACCCATTCTTTTTTTCATTTTTAAGGAGTGGTTAGATGCGCATCGGCGCTGTTTTGGCAATGGATGAGGAAATAGACGCCGTCTTGCGACTGGCGGAGTTTCAGAAAACATCGTTTTTCGACTACGTTGTCTACGAAGGACAAATCGGAGACCATCGCGTGTTTGTGCTTCAGCTACGAATCGGCAAAGTGCAGGCTTCGCACATGACGACGCTTTTTTTGGAACACTATAACCTCGATGCGATTGTGAACGTCGGCATCGCCGGAGGCTTGCAAAGCGATTTGGGCGATGTTCTTTTGGCTCGCGGCGCGTTTTACCACGACGTCGACGTCACCGCCTTCGGTTACGAGGCCGGACAGCTCCCCGGGCACGAATGCGTCTTTGCAAGCGATGAAACGCTGCTAAAACGCGCGCAAAGCGCCTTAGAGGACGCCGAATTCCCCATCAAGACCGGATTGCTTTGTTCGGGCGATTCTTTTGCCCTCGACATAGAGCCTTTCAAGCCCTTTTTGAAACGCTACGACGATTTGCTCGCCGTCGATATGGAAAGCGCCGCCGTCGCGCATGTGGCGTTTTTGATGCATACCCCGTTTTTCGCCATCCGCAGCGTCTCCGATTGTCTTGGGAAAGACGATCAGCTTGTCGACCATGAAGCTCGAATGGAACGTGCGTGCTACAACGCCGCCATAGCTTTTGACAAGACGGTGAAGGCCCTATGAAGTTCTCGATGGACCTTGAGGGGAAGCTTGTCCGTTTTGACGTCACCAAAAGGAAACGACAAAAACGCATATACATCAAACCCTATAAGCGACATCATTACCGTGTCAGCGCGCCCCCTTACGCTTCAAAAAGAGCCATTGAGGCGATGGCTTACAAGTTCAAAGACGAAATATTGTCCTTTCCCGCGCTCATCAGCCCTTTCGAGCGTCTTTTGCGGGGCGATACGGTGAAGATTTTCGATGAGGAAATCCCGGTCGTTACGCATCAAGCGCAACGCCGCAAGGTTGAGCTAAGCGACAAGGTTTTGCATCTTTTCACGCCACAAGACGATGTGCGTCTCGATAAAAAAGCGGTTCAAAGACGTTTGAAACACTATTATTTGCAAGAGGTGCGGAATCTTCACCACGCCATGCGTCAGGCGTATCCGCATCTTATCGAAGAGAGCGTAGAGTTTTCCTGCCGTTACATGAAAAGCAAGTACGGCAGCGCACAGCCCACAACGAAAAAAATCACGTTGAATCTTGCCTTGGTGCATTACCCGTTCCTTTATACGCGTTATATTTATGCGCATGAGATGATGCACTTCCTTCATCCCAATCATTCCCGCGCTTTTTACGACGCCCTATCCGTAATTTGCCCCGACCATGAACGGTTGCGCAAAGCGCTCGATTCGCACCATAAGGCTTACACCACCCTTGAAGTTCGTGACAAAAACGACGCGGTTTAGTATACTGAAAGTGAACGCAAGGAGGAACCTGCATGCTCTATCACTGCATCGACATAAAAAAATGCATCCCCGATTACCACGTGGATAACGTCTACGCTTTAGATGCCAAAAAACTCCACGAACGAGGGTTTCAAGTTCTTCTTGTGGATATTGACAATACGTTGATGTCCTACGACGAAGACGCGCCCACCGACAGCGTACGAAGGTTTGTCGAGAAGGTTCGCGGCGAAGGGCTTGAAATCGTTTTGATTTCCAACAACCGCAAAAAGCGGATCAAACCTTATGCGAACGCGTTGGACGTGCCTTACGTGTTTAGCGCGAAAAAACCGCTGAAACGCGGCTTTTTGAACGCTCTTGACCAACTTGGGGCGTCTTATGGCAAAAACGCCGTCCTCGTCGTGGGCGATCAGCTTTTGACCGATGTGTACGGCGCAAAACGCGCCGGCCTTCATGCGGCGTTGGTCCGACCCATTCGCGCGGAAACGGAAAAGTGGTTCACCCGCATCAACCGCTCGATTGAGAAAAAAATACTCCGAAAGATTCAAAAACGTTATCCTGAAGAATACAAAGCGTTAGAACTGCATAAGAGGTGATTCGATGAGCAAGCTACACTGCATAGGCTGCGGCGGCGAGCTGCAAAACACCGACGAAACCAAGCCTTTTTACACGCCAAAATCCCTAGATGCCGACGAAACAATCTATTGCCAGCGCTGTTTCAAAATGCGCCACTACGGCAAGGTTATTCCGACGTTTTTGAACGAGCAGGACTATCAGATGATGCTTGACAACATCGATCCAAACGGCTTGTTGGTGCAAGTCGTCGATATTTTTGACATCGAGGGGTCTCTCATCCCCGCCATCACGCGTCTTGCGACGGAGAAAAACTTGATCGTCGTCGCCAACAAAAGAGACCTTCTCCCCAAAAGCGTCAAAAACGCAAAATTGAAGCACCGCTTGAACGCCATTTTGCATCAGGAAGGCTTGAAGCCTTTGACCATAGAACTGACAAGCGCCGTGAAGAATCACGGCATCGACAGTCTCATCGAGACCATCTCGAAACACGCCAAGGGCCGCGACGTGTATTTCATCGGCGCGACCAACGTCGGCAAAAGCACGCTCATCAACCACATGATCAGCGCCGCGGCGCGTAAAAAAAGCGAACCGATCACCACGTTTTTCGCCCCCGGCACGACACAGGGGTTCATCGAAATTCCCTTCGACGACATCAATGTCTATGACACTCCGGGTTTGTTCAAGAAGAACCATTTTTTCCAGATTCTCTCGGGGGATGCGCTCAAGAAAATTCAACCGAGGAAGGAAATCAACCCCAGAGTGTATCAGCTCGAAGTCAACCAGACGATTTTCATCGGCGGCCTCGTTCGCATCGACTTTTTGAAAGGACTCCCTTCGCAATTCGTGTTTTATTGCGGAAACGACGTGCCCTTGCACCGCACGAAAATGATCAACGCCGACAATTTCTACGACAAGCATCTTCACCATTTGCTGGTGCCGCCTTTTGAAGGAGAGGAGCCGATGGATTTCCGCGTCAACCAGATTCCATTGAAACGCGACACCAAAACCGACATCATCTTTCCCGGACTCGGTTTTGTGAGCGTCAAAGGCATCGGCGTGCTTCGCGTGTACGCCCCTAAAGAGATTACCCCCTATCACCGCGAGGCGCTCATATGACGCTTTGGCGCATCAAAGCCGACGTAGAAGCCACTTTTGCCGGCGACAGCGAGCGCAAGGCCCATGTTTACGGCGTTTTGGCCACGGCCTTGCAACTGGCTCGCATCCATAAAATCGACAAGCGCAAAGCCGCAATGGCGGCTTTGCTTCACGATATGACCAAACACTGCTCCCAAGAAGTGCACAAGCGGATGATCGTTCGCCATTACAAAGAAGAAGTGCTAAATGAGTACGCACCGCCCCTTTACCATGCTTTTAGCGCCGCCGTGTTCGCGTATGAGCGTTACGGCATTGACGATCAGGACCTCTTGCGGTCGATCGAATCGCACACCATCGGCCGAGAAGCGATGACGCCGCTTGAAAAGATTGTGTTCATCAGTGACTACATTGAACCCAATCGACCGTACGAAGCCTGCAAAAGGGTGCGCAAGATTGCCTTTGAAAATCTTGACAAGGCCGTATACCAAGCCATGGACAATTCCATCCGGTTGTTTGAAGAAGAAGGCGGATTCATTCCGGATGCCGCCTATAAAGCACGCGAATACTATCAAGAAAGAGGGAAAGCGAATGGATGAAAAACTGCAGCTGACCATTGACACGCTCCAAGATGTGAAAATTAGCGACATCGTCGTCTTCGACATGAGAAAGACTTCGCCCTTTTTCGATTATGTCGTTCTCTCAAGCGCCAACAATCCCCGCCAGTTGAAAGCCGGCATGGCCCGCTTGAAAAAAGCGTTCGACGAGAAAGGCCATACGCCTTTCAAAAGCGAAGGAGGCCCCGAAGCAAAATGGATTTTGCTTGATGGCGGCGACTTGATTGTGAACATTTTCACCCGCGAAGAACGGGCGTATTACAATATAGAAAAGATGTGGCACGATGTGCCCCGCATCGAAATCGAAAATATCGAATAACGAAAGCAAAACCGCCCCTTTCTGAGAATCATTAAGCGAAAGGGGCGGTTTTTTATGGAAAGAAAAATCAAAGTGGCCGTTTTTGTGGTTGTGGCGGTGTTGGTATGTGCGGCGCTTGCGTTTGACAACAAAAACACTTCGTCGGCCCCACCTTTGTTTGTCGAAGAAGAACCGGCAAAAGAGGCCGACGATGTCTACATCGACTTGAAGGGGGAAGTGTTGAAGCCCGGCGTATACCGTGTCGATGAGGGGACGCGCTTGTTTCAGGTCATTGCCATGGCGGGCGGTGTGACGGGTGAGGCCGATCTCGCCCGCATCAACCAAAGCAAAGTGGTGCTTGATGGAAGGGAATACGTCGTTCCCGGATTTGAAGAGGACGTTTCGGACGACGAAGGGCTCATCAACATCAACACCGCGGACCTCGAAGCGCTCTCGTCGCTGCCAAACATAGGCGAAGCGACGGCGCAATCGATCATCGATTACCGCCAGAAAAACGGATTTTTCACAGAAATTGAAGAGATTACCAAAGTCAGCGGCATCGGCGAGGCCACGCTTGAAAAGATTGCGGAGTTTATCACTGTTTAAAGGAACGGGGCACCTTATGGTTGTGCCTGCGGTGCTTGCGGTGTACGCGTTTTCGCATCCGTGGCTTTTTGCGGTTGCCGCTTTGATGGTTGCGCGTCTTGCTTTCTTGGATTGGCGCTTGAGCGGCATCGTTGTTTTGGTCGTGTTCGTCGCGTTTTTGCGGTTTCATGGGCACAATCCGCTTCCCGAGAATTCTCGTCATGAAGCGATGGTGTTGTTTGTCGAGGCGGAGCGCGAACATCCTAGGATGGGCGTTGACGCCCAAGGGACAAGGTTGTTGGTGTTTCACGAAGAGGCGGGCGCGTATGCGCCGGGGGATCGCGTGGTCGTTATCGGAAAGGCGCAAGAGGCCGAACCTTCAGGGTATTTTGGCGATTTCGATTATCAACGGCATCTCCGCGGAGAGGGCCTCAACGGCGTCGTTTATGCAACCGAGTTGCTTCCGCATGAAAGCGGGTTTTCGGTGTATTCGCTGCGCAGAGAAATCCATCGTTATGTGCAAACCCGTTTTGACGGAAGCCGCCCTTATGTTGAAGCGTTTGTTTTGGCGGAACGAGGCGGCTTCGACGAAGACACGATCGCGCGCGTTTCCAAAGCGGGGTTGATGCATCTTTTTGCGGTATCGGGGCTTCATGTGTCGCTGCTGGCGTTCGCTTTTTATAAGACGCTGCGACTGTTTCTTTTAGACTCTGTGTTCGTTGACAGCCTTGTGGCGATTTTTTTGTTTGGGTTTTTGTTTTTGACGGGGTTTTCGGCTTCGGTGCTGAGGGCGTCTTTTCTGGCGGTGTTTTTGCTGGCGAATAAGCGTTTTGGCTGGGGTTTTTCCGCCGTGGATGCGTTGTCGTATCTTACGCTTGCGCTGTTGGCGCTTAATCCGTTTTCGCCCTTCCATGCCGGGTATCAACTGAGCTTTTCGGTGAGCTTTGCGATTTTGCTTTCGAGGAAGCGATTATCCGGAAAAAGCCCGCTCTCACAGAGTTTTTGTGTGTCGCTTGTCGCTTTTTTGACGTCGCTTCCCGTGGTGCTCTCGATGCAGTATTCCGTGAATGTTTTCACGGTGTTCATCAACGTCCTTTACGTTTGGTTTTTCGTGCTTTTGTTTTTGCCGGGCGCGTATATCCTTTTTTTGTTCCCTTTTTTGGAAGACGCGTTTATGGTTTTGGTCGACGTGTTCGAGGGCAGTCTTTTGCGGCTCGACGCTTTGGATTTGTTTTTGATGCGCCTTTATATTCCCGCGGGGTTTTGGACGTTTGTTTATTTCGTTTTGCTGTATCTTTTTTTTGTGCGTTTGACCGAGAAGAAACCATGGGGATATTCCTTCGTGTCGCTGGGATTGTTTTTGACGCTCGTTGCCTATTCGCCTTATTTGCAGCCCTATCAGGAAGTGACGATGTTTCCGGTCAAAGGCGACGCGTTCTTGATTCGCGACGCGCACCATCGCTGCAACGTCTTGATCGATACGGGCGAAAGCGACCGAAGGGAGTCTTTGGCCAACGCTTTGTCAAGGCTGAACCTCCGGCATTTGGACTATGTGTTCATCACGCATAAGCATTATGATCATTACGGCGGTTATGAAAGCGTGGCGCGGCGTTTCCCCATCGGCCACACGATTACGAACCAAAATTCCGCGCCTTATGAAAACCAAAAGATTGCTTGCGGAAACCTTGCGCTTTATGTTTTCCCCTTGGAATTCGACCACCCCGGGGAAAACGACAGGTCACTGGTTATGAGGGTTCATGTGGGCGGCGAATCCTATCTGTTCACAGGGGATATCGAGACTCCGAGGGAACGGACCATCCTAGACAACCATCGTTTGGAAGCGGATATTCTCAAAGTGCCTCACCACGGGTCCATCACGTCCTCAATGCCCCCCTTTTTAGAAGCCGTCTCTCCAAGAGAAGCGCTGGTCAGCGCGCATTGGAACTCGCGTTTTGACCATCCGCACCCGGACATCATGAGGCGTTATGAAGCGCTGAACATCGGCCTGTATCGTGTCGATGAAGACGGGAGCGTCCGTTTTCGTTACCTTTTTCAGCGCCGATTTCAAAAAACCGCTTTTTAAAAGAAAAGCGTATGCTATAATGGGAATGAGGTGATGACATGCAAGAAAACATCATGGTCTTTTACGGCGAAGACAGCTTCCACATCCGTAGCAAAATCGGCCAGCTGATCAAAAAATACGAAGTCGACGACTACAACGTGACCATCTACGATTGTGAGGAAACCCCCATCCGCGACGCCATCAACGACGCCATGACCATCCCTTTTATGAGCGAACAGAAGGTTGTGGTCGCAAAAAACGCGCATTTTCTTGGTACGCACCCTCCCAAAAAAGCGTTAGAACAAGACGAAGGCTATTTGTTGGAATATCTGAAAAACCCATCGGAATCGACCATTTTCATCTTGACGGTCCCCGCCCAAAGGTTGGATGGACGCAAAGAACTCGTCAAAGTGCTCAAAGAAACGGCGGAAATCGTCGAGTGCAAGCTTAAAAGCGCCCAGGATCTTGCGGGTTGGGTCAAGCGTCAAATCGCAAACGCGGGCGTGCACATCGAAAACGATGCCCTGCAGGAGCTCATGAAACGCATTCAAAGCAGCACCGAACTCGCCTTTCAAGAAGTGAAAAAGCTTCTTCTATACGCCCAAGGTGAAAGCACCATCGACAAAGACACCGTGGAACGGGTCATCACCCGCAACATCGAAGACAACGTCTATGAGATCACCAACGCCATGTTGGAACGAAACCATAAAAGAGCTTTGGAAGTCTATCACGACTTGATAATGTATAGCGAAGACCCTTTGCGCATCTTAGGCATCGTCGTCAACAAATTCCGCGAGATGCTCCAAGTCAAGACGCTGCTCGACCAAGGCAAGTCGCAAGACGAAATCCAGCGCTACTTAAACGTAAAAAGCGGCAGAGCCTACTATATGGTCCAAAACGCGAAAAGCGTCCCCAAAGACAAAATCGAGCACCATCTACGCGAACTTGAACACCTCGATTATTCCATCAAAAGTGGCCGTGTGGACAAAAAAATGGCGCTGGAGCTCTTTATTCTCGGCACATGAACATAAAAAAATCTATTCCCCGGGGAATAGATTTTTTACAATGTATTGACACGCTTTTGCAGGCGTGATTTGTTACGCGCTACATAGTTTTTCTTGTGGATGCCTTTTGACAAGGCCTTGTCCAGCTTCTTATGAGCGCGATTGAGCGCGATTTCAGCTTGAGACTTGTCGCCTTTTTCAACGTTATTTTCCACGTTTTTCATAGCCGTCTTCAAACTTTGTTTGAACATCCGGTGTTGGCGACGCTTTTGCACGTCCTGACGTACGCGTTTTCTTTGTTGTGCCATGTTTGCCATATATTCTCACCTCCATTTATGCAAGCGGGTATATTTTATCAAATCGCATTTGAAAAAGCAATCCCCGCGTAGCGAAAGCTGCAGAAACTTAATGAAGGGGCTTATATCCCGGTGTGTGCATCCAATGGTCGAAGAACCGTTTTAACGGAAGGTCGAGGGATTTTTCGAGCGCGGTTCTCACATCGCTTTCGTCAAGGAAGGTTCCGTGGTGGTTTTGGTAAAGATCGTTGAAAGCCAAAAGAAGACGCTTTCTTCCCACGCGTTTTTCCAAGTCGTAAAAAGCGAGCGATCCTTTCAAATACCAAAAGGCGTAGTGGTCGTCCGTGACATCGAGTGAAGCGGGAGCAAAATCTTTTTCTTTGATTTTTTCAAGCAGACGTTCTTCGTACCAGGCGAAGTAGCGTCGGTCGAGTCCGGCTTCTTGATAGATTTTTTGCGTCAAGACGACTTCGCAGTATTGGGTGATGGCCTCGGCCAGATAGATGGGCATTTTCACGCCGATGCCAATCCACGAATGGATGGTTTCGTGAAGGGCAAGGGATTTCTTGAGTCCTCCGAAACGCCAGTCGTTGGCGCAAGCGTATTGTAAAAACAAATCGCCGATGACCCATAGATGCCCCCGTTCATATCCCCACTCCTGCGAACCTTCTCCACGGGGGGAGACGATGCCGGTTGTGGTCATGCCCGAACGCAGCTTTCCAAAAGTTTCCGTGCACAAATCGACGGAGTTTTCGAAATCTTTTAACATGCCCTTTGCGACAGAGGGGTCGAGTTTTGGAAGAATCATGGTCAAACTCTTTCGGTGATGCCGTTTGTAATCGGGGGAGGCGCATACGAGAATGTCTTCGATCTTGTGGTTTTGGAAGTGAAAACGCCGTTCGTCTTCGGGAATGTTTTGGATGTCCCTGTCGTCGGGGGCGACGACGCGCCAAGAGTTTGGCAGCGCTACTTCAAGCGAATAGGTAAAACGCTCGAGTTGCGAATTTTTTTCTATGGTCGGGAAGAAGAAGCCGAAGCCGGAAAGTTCGACGCAATGTTTGTGGATGGCGCATACTCCATAGCCTTTGAAACGGTCAAAAAGGCCTTCGTATTCGATGGTTAACGAGTCGTGGTTCGGCTGGAAACGGTAAACCGTTGTGAATTTGTGCGTATGCACCGCTTCAAAGGGCACTTCGCCGCTTTTTGTGTAGGCTTTATGAATGGTGCAGCGGTTGCCAAGATGCAACTCCACAAAGTCGCAGACACCATCGAAGTATATGGTGTCCTTGGCTTCTAAGAAATGTTTGTCCGGAGTGATGGAAAGAAACAGGTCGTGGTTTGTGATTTTCATGATTCGCCTCCTGCATTGTTCTGTATATTCAGTATAGCGTATTTTTCCCGCACTTGAAAGAAACGCTTGAAAAGAAGGCTGTCTTTCGTGTAATCGGAAGAAAATTTTGTTATAATTTTCACGAGGTGAAAGCCATGAGTGAACTAGTAATCGGAACGACGAATTTGTTTACGGTGATGAAAAGAGAAACGGGCGGTGTGATTTTGCAGCACCCCGAGGCAAAAGTGTTCATGCCAAACGAAGGGATTCAAGGGACGTTGAAAGAAGGCGACAAAATCGAGGCGTTTGTCTACATCGACCACAAAAAAGGTCTTATTGCCGATATGCGCACGCCGAAGATCGATATTTACCGCGCCGATTTTGTCGACGTTGTCGAACGCAAGGATTCTTTGGGGGTGTTTGTCGATATCGGCCTATCGAAGGACATGCTGGTTTCTCTTGACGAACTGCCTCCTTTAAACAAGCAATGGCCGAAAATAGGCGACCGCCTTTATTGCCGTCTGAAAGCTTCGCGCCGTCAAATGGTGGCTTCTTTGGTAAAACGCTTCACGCTTTTCGACCACAAAAAGGCCGAAAAGCCACTTGAAAAAGGCGAGAAAGTGTCGGCGCACGTAGTGTATCTTGCGGACGAGGGACTTGTGCTTTTCACAGAAGAGGGCCATGAGGTATTCGTGTTTTACAAACACACCCGAAAAGAGCACCGTCTTGGCGAAGAGCTTAAGGTGACGGTGAGCGTCGTCAAAGACGAACTCCGTTATAACGGAACCCTCATCGAACAAAAGGAGAACATGTTAGAAGGCGACGCGCTTAGAATTTATGAGTATCTTAAGAAGAACAACCCGATGCCCTTTACCGACAAAAGCGACCCGCAAGAAATCTTCGAAACCTTCCATATGAGCAAAGCGGCTTTCAAAAGGGCGCTTGGAAGACTATACAAAGAAGGCCGCGTCAACTTGAAAAAAGACAAAACGGAGCTCAAAGAAAACGATTGAACGCTTAAAAGCATTGCGGTATAATGCTTGTGGACTTACGAAAAGGTGATGATTATGGGAAGAAAATTCGAAGTGCGCAAAGAAGCGATGCAAAAAACGCATCTCAAACGCAGCAAGCTCTACGCCCGCTACGGCAAAGCAATTTACATGAAAGCCAAAGAAGGCGGGGTGAACGTCGAAACCAACCACGCTTTGAAACATTTGCTTGAGCGCGCGAAAAAAGACGACGTCCCCAACGATGTCGTCGAACGCAATTTGAAAAAAGCGCAGGAAAAGGGAGGCGAAGATTTTGAGACCGCCCGCTATGAGGGGTTCGGCCCCGGAGGAAGCGCCTTTTTGATCGATGCGCTCACCGACAACGTCAATCGCACCGTCAGCGACGTCCGTTATTGCTTCACCAAAATCGGGTCGAAAATCGGCGTCAAAGGCTCGGTTGAACATATGTACGACCACCTCGCGAAACTGCATATCAAAGGCATCGACGAAGATGACGTCTTAGAAACGCTGTTTGCGGAGGATATCGAACTCTACGACATCGAGACCGATGAAGAGGGCATTTTCCTTACCGCCGCGGGCACCGCGCACGACGCCATTGAAAGGACGCTTCGCGAACAAGATGTCGAGATACTGTATTCGAACTCCGGATGGTATCCGCAAAACACCGTCGAACTAAGCGACGAGGAGTACGCCCTCTTTGAAAAGCTCATGCGGCTTTTGAACGATGTCGACGATGTGCAAGCGGTGTATCACAACGTTGAAATGAAAGACGAATAACCCCATCGCCCCGCCCTTTTTCATTGTGAGCGGCGGTGCTTTGTGGTATAATCAGTTTTGAGGTGATTACGATGAACTTGCCGAACAAAATCACGGTGGCACGCGTGCTTTTCATTCCTTTCATCATAGTGCTTTTTTATTTGGACCCGGAGCGCGGAGAAGCGTTGAACGCTTATTCGCTGTCCATCGCCGTTTTGTTCGTGATCGCTTCATTGACCGATTTCATCGACGGTCACATCGCCCGCAAACACGACATCGTGACGACCTTTGGGAAGTTCTTGGATCCTTTGGCCGACAAGCTTTTGGTCATGGCCGCGCTTTTGATGTTGATGGACATCAATTTCGTGCCGATGTGGGTCGTTTTTGTCATTTTGTCGCGTGAACTCATTGTCACCGGCCTTCGTTTGATCGTTGTAGGCGATGGAGCGGTCATCGCCGCTAGCAAACTCGGCAAATACAAAACCGCATCGACACTCGTTGCCGTCATTTTGCTTCTGTTTCACGCCGATTCTTATACGACCGTGCCGTTTGGGGCAATCATCCTTTATGTGGCGACATTTTTGACCGTCGTCTCCGGCGTTGAATACATCGTGCGAAACATTTCTTCCATCGCACCGGAAAAATAAAAGAAAAACCCCTCGCACCACACTACTATTATCTATGAAAGGGAGGCGTTACGTGTGGCTAAAAACGATCGACAAAAAGCATTGGACCAAGCCATGAAAGACATTGAAAAAGCCCATGGAAAAGGATCGGTCATGATTTTAGGAGACGATGACATGGCCAAGGATATCGACACAGTGCCTAGCGGTTCGTTGGCGCTTGATCAGGCGTTAGGCATCGGAGGATATCCCCGTGGAAGAATTGTGGAAATATACGGCCCCGAATCCTCGGGCAAAACCACTTTTGCCCTGCACGCCATCGCCCAGGCGCAAAAGGAAGGCGGGTACGCGGCGTTCATCGACGCCGAACACGCGCTTGACCCGAAATACGCTCGTGCACTTGGCGTCGACATCGACAACTTGATCATTTCGCAGCCTGACACCGGCGAACAGGCCTTAGAGATTACCGAAGCTCTGATTCGTAGCGGTGCCGTCGACATCGTTGTTGTCGACAGCGTTGCGGCGTTAGTGCCCGAAGCGGAAATTCGCGGCGACATGGGGAGCAGCCATGTCGGATTGCAGGCTCGGCTCATGAGCCAAGCCATGCGTAAACTTTCCGGCGCCATCAGCAAATCCAACACGACCGCCGTGTTCATCAACCAGATTCGCGAAAAAGTCGGCATCATGTTCGGCAATCCTGAAACCACCCCCGGTGGGCGTGCGCTCAAATTTTACAGCAGCGTCCGAGTCGAAATCCGCCGCAGCGAACAGTTGAAAATCGGCAACGACATCATCGGCAACCGCACCAAAATCAAAGTCGTCAAAAACAAAGTTGCCCCGCCCTTTAAAACCGCTGAAGTCGATTTGGTTTACGGCGAAGGCATCTCCCGCACCGGTGAGATTATCGATTTGGCCGTAGAATACGATTTCCTCAAGAAAAGCGGTTCGTGGTTTTCTTATAATGACGAGAAAATCGGCCAAGGTCGCGAGAACGTCAAGAAATACTTGCGTGAGAACACCGAACTATTGGAAAGCCTTGAAACGCAAATCCGTGAAAAACTCAACATTTGACATAGTTCCCCGCCTGCGGACGCAGGCGGGTTTTTTATGGACCTCTGGGGGCATTGGACAAAGAATATTGTTTGACTTTTGCGAAGGCGCTAAGGTATAATGAATAAGTAACTTTGTTTCTACTCATTGCTTTAGAATGCCTTAATCGAAAGGTGTTTTTATAGTCACATATTCACAAGCCCATAGCTGAAACGGAGGAATTAATATGATTGAATTAATTGTCTCCGGTTTGCTATTGTTAATCGTGGGGATTGTGGCCGGTATTGTCATCCGGGCCATTGTTGTAGAAAAGGGCTTTGACAAAGCCCAGACTCAAGCGAAAAAGATCGTCGATGACGCAATAAAAAACGCTGAACAAAACAAAAAACAATCATTATTGGAAACCAAACAGGAGATTCACAATTTACGCAAAGATTTTGATGAAGAAATCAAAGAACGTAAAAAGGAAATCTCCAATCAGGAGAACAAGCTTTTTCAAAGAGAAAAAGTATTGGACAATCGCGCTGTCAATTTGGACAAGCGCGAATCCAACATCGACCGTAAAGAAGAGTCTATCGAACAAAAGAAACGCTCCCTCGAAGACAAGAACAGCAAACTGGACCGCTTAATTGAAGAACAAAACGAAAAACTGGAATCCATCGCCGGATACACAAGCGATGAAGCGAAAGAACTAATTTTCAAACGAGTAGAATCAGAGATGAGTCAGGAAATTGCGCAATTCATTAAAGAAGAAGAAGAGAAAGCTAAGAATGAAGTTGACAAAAAATCGAAACAACTGATGGCGTCCGCCATGCAGAAATACGCCCAAGATGTCACCAGCGAAGGAACCGTCAGTGTTGTTTCGTTGCCAAACGACGATATGAAAGGCCGAATCATCGGACGAGAAGGCCGAAACATTCGTACCATTGAGGCGCTCACAGGTGTCGACCTTATCATTGACGACACCCCGGAAGCCGTTGTCCTAAGCGGTTTTGACCCGGTGCGCCGTGAAATCGCCAAGCGTTCTCTTGAGGCGCTTGTCAGCGACGGACGCATCCATCCCGGCCGCATTGAAGAGGTAGTGGAGAAGATGCGTGAAGAAGTCGACCGCTTCATTCGCGACAAAGGCGAAGAAGCCGTCTTCGAAGTCGGCATCGGGAAAATCCATCCTGACTTAGTGAAGCTTTTAGGCCGTCTTCATTTCCGCACAAGCTACGGCCAAAATGTCTTGCAACATTCGATAGAATGCGCCTTTTTGGCCGGAAAACTCGCCGCAGAGATTGGCGAGGACGAGATTCTTGCCCGCAGAGCCGCATTGTTGCATGATATCGGCAAGGCTGTCGACCATGAAGTCGAAGGCTCGCATGTGGAAATCGGTGAAAACACCGCCGCCCGTTACAAAGAACCAAAAGCCGTGCTTGATGCAATCCGTTCACACCACGGCGAAGTTGAGGCTGAAACGCTAATTGGCGTATTGGTCGCCGCTTCCGACGCTCTAAGCGCAGCGCGACCCGGCGCGAGAAGCGAATCGCTCGACAATTACATCAAGCGCCTTGAGCAGCTCGAATCCGTCTCGTCAAAGCACGAAGGCGTCGAACAAGCCTACGCCATTCAGGCGGGACGCGAAGTTCGTGTCCTAGTCAAACCGGATAAGGTTGACGATACGCTTGCGCATAAACTTGCTCGCGACATTAAAGCGGATATTGAGAAACAACTATCCTATCCCGGGACCATCAAGGTCACCGTCATTCGTGAGACTCGCGCTCAGGATGTCGCCAAATAACATGGAAAGCCTTCCGGTACCGGAAGGCTTTTTAGAAGGTGATTGCCATGGAATATTTTGATCTTTACACAGAAGAAGGTCACTACTTGAACAAAGTCGCGCTGCGAGGACAGTCCTTGAAACCCGGCGAATATTTTTTAGTCGTCCATGTTTGGATTGAAAACAGCGAAGGGAAGTTCCTTATACAGCGCCGTGCGAAAAAGACGGATCCCATCCCCCATCAATGGGCGGTCGTAAGCGGCATCCCCAACCATCAAGAAGCGCCCCTTGAGGCGGCTGTTCGCGAAACAAAGGAAGAACTCGGCCTTTCGCTTAGTGAAGACGAACTGGAAAAAAGGGCACGAATTGTGACCTCGCACAAAGGCTACAACACCATTACCCACGTCTATCACGCCCGAAAAGACGTGGCGCTTGAGCAGCTTTCGCCCGACTCAGAAGAAGTGATGGATGTGCAATTCGCATCGCATGCGGACATTCTGCGGATGGTTGAAGAAAAACGGTTTTGGAATTATGCGGAGCTTTTGAATTTTGCGGAGTATTTCGGGCTCTTAAAGGAGAGGAATTGAATGCGAATATTGTTTTTAGGCGACGTCTACGGCGAAGCCGGGTTGAAAGCTCTTGAAAAATTCTTGCCCGAAGTGAAATCTCGTTATCCCTACGATGTGTTTTTCATCAACGGTGAAAACGTCTCCGAAGGTCTGGGTCTTAGAAAGCGTGACTATAAGCGCCTGATGGAATTCGGCGCGCACGCTGTGACCCTCGGCAACCATTCGTTTTCCAAAAAAGAGCTTCTCGATTATATCGAGGAATCCAACATCGTCCGTCCGCTCAACTATCCGAAAACCACACCCGGTAAAGGATTCATTGAGATCAACTACAACAACCAAAAAATCGTTTTGATACAGATTATGGGGCGCATATTCATGGGCGACCCTTTGAACAATCCTTTCGAAACGCTTGACGACGTTTTGGCCGGCCTTGAGGCGGACTGTATCGTCGTCGATTTGCACGCCGAGGCGACCAGCGAGAAACTCGCCATCGCCCATTATCTCGACGGCCGTGTCGACGCCGTCATCGGCACCCACACCCACGTTGCGACAAACGATGCCATGCGGCTCCCTAAAGGCACCTATTACATTACGGACGCCGGCATGTGCGGCGCCAAATATGGCATATTGGGCGCCGACCGCGACAAAGTTTTGAAACGGTTCACCACGGGCATCCCGCACCGTTTGACGCCCGAGGTCACAAACACCGTGCAACTGAACGGGGTCTTTATCGATACCGAAAAAGGCGCCATCGAAACCATAAATATTAGCGATTAACAGGTGATACCATGACCCTTTACGAAGAATATTACAAAACCCCTTCTTTCAAACGCGCCCGAAAAAGGAAGCAAGGCCAAACGCCAATCATCGATTTCGACCGGCACACAACGCTCAAAAACATCGGCAAAGGCCGCACATACCATCTTGCGACCTATGGATGCCAGGGGAACGAAGCCGACAGCGAAGCGATAAAAGGCATTTTTGAAAGCCTAGGTTTTAAAGAAGCTGCCGGCGAGGAAACCGCCGATGTGATTTTGCTGAACACTTGCGTTATCCGTGCAAACGCCGAAAACCGTGTTTTCGGCGAACTGGGCCGTTTGAAACAATACAAGCGCCACAATCCCGATTTGTTGCTAGGGATATGCGGGTGCATGCCGCAAGACGAATCCGTGATGGATAGGCTGCTAAAAGATTACCCTTACGTCGACATTGTCTTTGGCACCCACAACATCCATCGTCTTCCCGAGATCTTAGAAAACGCGGTCTTGAACAAAGAACGCGTCGTCGAAGTTTTAAGCGATGAAGGCTCCATCGTCGAGGCGATGCCGAAAAAACGCGCCCATCCAACCAAAGCCTGGGTGAACATCATGTTCGGATGCGACGAGTTTTGCACATATTGCGTCGTACCCTACACTCGCGGGAAAGAGCGTTCGCGTTCTCCGGAAGCGATTTTGGAAGAAGTGGACGCATTGGTTGAGGAAGGCTACAAGGAAATTACGCTTCTTGGCCAAAACGTGAACGCTTACGGTCGCGATTTTTCTGCGCGCGACTATACGTTTGCGGACTTGTTGAACGCCTTGAACGAAAAGCCCATCGCCCGTGTCCGGTTCACCACTTCGCATCCGAACGACTTTGACGATGCGGCGATAGCCGCGCTTGCCAAGGGCGGCAACATGATGCCGCATATTCATCTTCCCGTACAATCGGGCAGCAACAAAATCCTCAAAAAAATGAACCGCAAATACACCCGGGAATCGTTCTTGACTTTAATCGGCAAGCTTAAAGAAGCCATTCCCGGCGTCTCGATCACGACCGATTTGATCGTCGGTTTTCCCGGAGAAGAACAAGAAGACTTCGAAGAAACCCTTTCGCTTGTGAAAGAGTCCGAGTTTGAGGGAGCTTTCACTTTCATCTATTCGCCACGCAAGGGGACGCCTTCGGCGAAATACCCCGACCACACGCCGATGGACGCAAAAAAAGAACGCCTCCAAACGTTGATGGAACTTGTGAACGAAGGTTACAAAAAAGGCCACGAACGTTTTGTGGGTGAAGTGGTCTCCGTCCTTGTCGACGGCAAAAGCAAGCAAGATTCCAACATGTTGGCCGGCTATTCCCCCCACAACAAGTTGGTCCACTTTGAAGGGGACGCCTCGCTTGTGGGCAGGATTGTCGATGTGCGCATCGTCGAAGCCAAAACGTGGTTTATGAAAGGGGAGCGTTTATGAAATCGCTCGAAGCGTTGATTGAAGCTTTGCAAGAAGAACCTCTCGTAAAGGAATATCGCGCCATCGAAGCGCGGATTCTCTCCGACGAGAAGCTTTCGAACCAGTACGAAGACTTACTAGAAGCGCAAAAACGATACGTACGGGCCAAGCACCGAAAGCAAGATTTTGCGAAGGAAGAAAAGGCGTATGAAACGTTGAGGGAAGACCTGTCAAAACACCCGCTCATTCATCAGTACTTGGTGTTGCAAGAACAGTTGAACGAGGAAATCCGGATGCTTTATCGGATGATTGAAGACGCGTTGTGCCTCGATTTTGAAACACGCTGAAAAGCACTTGTAGCCTCACTTTGCATTGATTACAAGTTCTTTTTCGTGTATAATGAAGAAAACGGGCGAAGGAGGGCTTTTCATGACAGGACCCATCCGCAAAGACGAAACGATTGAGCTGAACAACAAAAAGGTCCGCATCGACAAGTTGATCGATTCTTTTTCTGTAATCCCTTCCGAAGAAATCATCAAATATTTGAAAAACAAAGAAATCTATTTGCCGAACTATTTGCACAAAGCCCTCATTCGTAAAAACATCGCCCCCGTCATCGCCAACGCCGAAAACGACGACAAGTTTTCCGATGAGATGAGACACCGTCTCAAGTGGTTCGATTCCTTTACCGTTTTTCAGCTTGAACGCCTAGCGGAAAGCTATGGCGTTTCCATCAATGTCCGTGAATACAAGAAGGATTTTTGGCACATCATCATCCACAACCGTAACGAACTTGGCATCAACAACCTAGAGTTTGTGCGGCTGCAAAATTTGACGATGAAACACCAACGCAGCGAACAGGAGTCTTACGAAACCCTTACGGCGAACCTGCGTGAGATTTATTTTGAACCGGAAGGCTATTTTGAAGGGTGCCGGGAAAAAGAAGCCCGGGACGTGTTGATTCAAGCCACGACCATGAACGACGTCCGCGACCTCGGCAAGAAGCACGGGGTGCAAATCCCCCGGCGCATCAACAAGCAACAGCTCATCGAAATCATCGCTTTGAAGCTCGATTTGAACGACGCCGAACAAGAAGAACTGCGCAAAAAATCCATTCTCGAACTCGAACGCCACGCCAAAGAAAAAGGCATCAACATCTCCATAGAACTCAAAAAGGTCGACATGATCGAATTCATCCTCTTGAAACGCAAAAAGCAAAACGTGCCCGTCCAAGAAGACCACGCCAAAATCTTCGAAGGCATCAACATCGAAGAATACCTATACAATACAAAATTCGAGGAAATCGCACACCGTTACACGTTGCAGCGCCGCAAGCGCCGCCGCATGTACCGCAATGTCCTCATTGCGCTCATCATCGTCGCCGCCGCGGTTGCCGTCGTGTTGCTCGATCTCTTATAAGAAGGTGTGAGAACATGGCTATCGACAAAACCAAATACACACCGATGATGCAACAATATCTCACCATAAAAGAAGACTATAAGGACACTATAGTCTTTTTTAGGCTGGGCGATTTTTACGAAATGTTTTTTGAAGACGCATACGTCGCCAGCCGCGAACTCGAGATTCAGCTCACTTCCCGCGATGGAGGCAACGACGAACGGGTGCCCATGTGCGGCGTCCCCCACCACGCCAGCGAGTCCTACATCAACCGCCTAGTCGACAAGGGCTACAAAGTGGCCATCTGCGAGCAGGTCGAAGACCCCAAAAGCGCAAAAACCATCGTCAAAAGGGAAATCGTACGCGTCGTCACTCCGGGGACGAACGTCGAGGACAGCGACGCTGAGGAATATTTCATCGCGGCCATTGGCCTTTCCGATTATTTTTATACGCTCGGTTATTTGAACGTGTCGACCGGGGAAATGTATGGGCTCAAGATTCCCAAGGACGCCAGCGCTCTCATCGGCGAACTTTCGACGTTGCAAGTCCGCGAGATTGTTGTCGGCCACGCTTTTGAAAGAAGCTACATCCAGCAATACACCGAACACGAAGGCATTACCGTCTCCATCCACAACGACACCGAAGTCCCCGACGCCTTCACCCATCTATACGACCACCTGCCTACTCCGCAAGAGCAAAAAACGGTGCGTCGCCTTTTGAGCTACATCATCAACACCCAAAAAAGGAACCTGCTCCATCTCAAAGAAGTCAAGCACATCGAAGCTTCTTCGGCGATGAAGATGGACGCGAACACCATTCGCCACCTAGAACTTGTCCGCACCATGATCAAAAACAAGGAAAACGGTTCTCTTTACTGGCTGTTGAACAAAACGACGACCGCCATGGGGGCGCGCTATCTTAAACGCCAAATTCTCCGCCCCCTTTTAAACAAGGACATTTTGGAAACCCGTTACGACTTTGTCGAAACGCTGAACAAGGAGTTCATCGTCCGCAGCGAACTCAAAGAACTCCTCAAAAACGTCTACGACCTTGAACGCATCGTCGGACGCATCTCTTATGGAAACGCCAACGCCAAAGACCTCGTGCAGCTTCGCAAAAGCCTGAATATATTGCCCGATTTTCAAAGCCGCCTAAAAAGCCTCCATCTTGAATACAGCGAATTTTTGAGCGCTTCGATCGATCCCTTAAACACAATCACCGGCGAACTGAACAACGCCTTGCAAGACGATGTCCCCATCACCATCAAAGAAGGGAACATGTTCAAAGAAGGGTACGACGAAACGTTGGACGAACTCCGCGATGTGCACTTGAACATCAGCGAATGGTTGAAAAACTTAGAGCAAGAAGAACGAAAACGAACCGGCATCAAAAAGCTCAAGGTCGGATACAACCGCGTCTTCGGCTATTACATCGAAGTGCCCAAGGGCCAAATCGCCAACGTCAAAGACGAGTTCGGCTACACCCGCAAACAAACCCTCGCCAACGCCGAACGCTACATCACCGAAGCGCTGAAAGAGAAGGAAAAAATCATCCTCTCCAGCGAAGAAAAAAGCGTGCAGCGGGAATACGAGCTGTTCATCGCCTTGCGCGACGTCATCCGAAAACACATCCCCGCGCTGCAAAAAAACGCGGAAATTTTAAGCGAAGTCGACATGTTTCTCTCGCTCAGCGAAGCGAGCGAGGCCTATGATCTCGCCCGCCCCACAATCAGCGAAAACGACACCATCGACATCGCCGATTCCCGCCATCCGGTCGTCGAAAAAGTTTTGGAGGAGACCTTCATTCCCAACGACATCTTCATGGACGAACACGTCGACATCCTCCTGATCACCGGCCCGAACATGAGCGGAAAATCGACCTATATGCGTCAGTTGGCCATCTCCGCCATCATGGCCCAAATCGGCTCGTTTGTGCCGGCAAAACGCGCGAAGCTTCCCATTTTCGACCAGCTGTTCACCCGCATCGGCGCAAGCGACGATCTGATCAGCGGAAAATCGACATTCATGGTCGAAATGCTGGATGCGAACCACGCCATCAAAAACGCGACCGCCTCTTCGCTCATACTCTTTGACGAGATTGGCCGAGGCACGTCCACCTACGACGGCATGGCTCTTGCGCAGGCCATCATCGAGTACATTCACGAAAAAATCGGCGCCAAAACGCTTTTTTCCACGCATTACCACGAACTGACCGACCTAGAGGAACATCTCTCCCGCCTTCGAAACATTCACGTGAGCGCCGAAGAAATCGAGGGCGCCATCAAGTTCCACCACAAAGTCGAAAAAGGGAAGGCGGACCGTTCTTATGGCATCAACGTCGCCTCGCTCGCGAAGCTCCCCCCTTCCTTGATTCGACGAAGCGAGAAGATTCTTCAATCGTTAGAAAAAAACGGCCGCGCGGACTCGACGACCACGCCCAATCTCTTCACGTTGCAAGAGGTTGAAGAAAAAAAGCCGTCCCCTTATGAAGCGGCCTTCAAGCGTTTAGAGTCGCTCGACCTCGACGAAATGAAACCAATCGAAGCGCTGACGACTTTATACAAACTGAAAGAGGACTTGAAAAACCGCAAATAAATAAACGCATATCGATCGATATGCGTTTATTTATTTGAAGACGGTCGTGTCGTTTTGCAAGGCGTTTAACAACTCAACGAAACGCGCGATGTTTTCGATGACGCGCTCGGTGTGCCCCTCGGAAAGCGGATGGCCCAGTTCGGTGGTGATGAAGGGCTTGTAGTCGTGGACCAAGACGATGAGGTGGTTGGATTGGAGACGGAACTCGGTTTTGCTGCGGTAAAAATCCAGAAACGTTTTGATTTTTTTGAAGGTTTCTTCTTCAAAAAGGCTCTTTGCGAGAAGAACGTCGCCCGTTTCGATGAAATACCCTTCCCGTTCATGCGCGTTTTCAGCCTTTTCTGTGGGTTTGTTGTGAAGGAGTATTTCCTCTTCGGACGCACTTGGAAACACGGCGTGAAAGACCTTTCCCGAGAAAGTGGCGATTTGCGATTCGAAGCCGCGGAATTTCTTTTTGAAAGGTTCGAATTTCACGTACGCGATTTTATAATCGATCTCACCGATTTGCCCTTGGATGCGCTGTTTGGAAACGTAGACCTCTTCTAAGGGAAGAACCCTCATGCCTTCGAAAAAGGTTTTCGGAAGGCCTTGGTCGGGCAAAAAGGTTCCGGAGATTCTTTGTTCGAGGCGGGGCTTGAACACTTTGTTTAGGAAAGACACTTCGATTTTTCGAAGTTCTTCCTTGCTGTGCGTCCTCATCAAAAACCCGAGGCCGAGCATAATGGCGGTCACGATGAAGAAATACGGGTTGACGATTACGCTGACCAGCAGGAAAACAACGCTGAGAAGCAAAAGGGATTGTGCGAATATGAAGCGTTTTTCGTGAGAATACTTGGCTTTTTGGAATTCGTCGGGCGTTTTCATAAGCATCGCTCCTTCAAAGTGTATTATACAAGAGGAAAGAAGAAACCACAACACAAAAGACTCACTGTGAAATTGCGTGAAAACGTGATAAAATGACTAGGACGAAAACGGAAAAGGTGGTTGCTATGGGTAAGATTCGCCAACTTGATGAAACGCTATCAAACATGATCGCCGCCGGCGAAGTGGTTGAAAACATGGCCAGCGTCGTGAAAGAACTGCTTGAAAACGCCATCGACGCCAGCGCCAAAAGCGTCGAAGTGCACTTGCGCGAAGCGGGATTCCGTGAAATCACGGTGTTAGACGATGGCGAGGGCATGGACAAAGACGATTTGCGCATGGCCTTCAAACGTCACGCCACCAGCAAAATCAAGACCCACCACGACCTCCATCACATCGGCAGTTTGGGGTTTCGTGGCGAAGCGCTGCCAAGCATCGCAAGCGTCGCAAAAGTAGAAGTCGACGCCTCTTTGAACGAACAATCCGGCGACCGCATAGTGGTTCGTAACGGCGACATCGTCTCCGAAGAAAAAGGCGAAGCCAGAAAAGGGACCAAAATCCTCATCAAAGACCTTTTTTACAACACCCCGGCTCGTTTGAAACACTTAAAAAGCGCACAACGGGAGCTCTCTTTCGTCGTCGATTACGTCAACAAAATCGCCTTGTCGCATCCGCATATTGCCTTCACTTTGACCAACAACGGCAAAACGCTTTTAAAAACGCAAGGAGACAACGACGTTTTGAAAGTCCTCCACCAAATCTACCCTCTTGATGTGATCAAAAACATGTTGGCCTTTGAAAACAAAAACCAGTATTTCAAAATCAAGGGCTATATGTCCAAACCCTCGCACACCCGTTCTTCGCGCCAACACATGACCTTGATCACCAATCGTCGAATCATCCACAACAACAAGCTCTTAAACGCCGCTCTTTCGGCGTATCGGACATACCTTCCAGTGCACAAGTTCCCGATTCTTTATTTGGAGATTGAAGTCGATCCATTGCTTGTCGATGTGAACATCCACCCGCAAAAGCTCTCGGTGAAATTCACCGAAGAAGCGGAACTCAGGAAACTGATCGAATCGACGCTTGCCTCCAGGTTGAAGAGTGAAGATCTTATACCCATGGTTGAACGCCGCGAACAACCCGCGCCCGAACAATCCGGTTTCGATTTCACACAAGCGAAGGAACGCCAAAGCGAAAGGCCAAGCAAGGTCGAAGAAACCCCCGCCCCGCCACCAACGCCTGAAAAAACACAAGAAGAACCCGCGTCTAAGAAGAATAAGCGGCTGCCCTACCTCTCCTACATCGGCCAAAGTTTCGGGACTTATCTTTTGTTTCAAGACGAAAACGCACTTTACATCGTGGACCAGCACGCCGCGGCGGAACGCATTCGCTACGAACAATACATCGCGGCTATGAGCCGAGAAACACCAACGGTTCGAAATCTTTTGACGCCTTTTGACCTCTCGCTTTCAAACCGGGAGATTCTCGCGCACGAATCCATCAAGGAAACCCTCCTTTCATTCGGATTGCACACCGAAGTCAAAGACGACACCACCTTGTCGATCCACTCCCACCCGCACTGGTTCAAAGAAGGCGAAGAGGAAGAATACGCAGAACGCATGGTGCGGTTGTTGCTTGCGGAAGAAGAAGTTTCGGTTTCAAAAATGATCGACAAAGTCGCCGCCGATTTGGCCTGCAAACACAGCGTTCGCGCCAACAAATACATCAACAAGCACGAAATCGACCGATTGATTGAAGATCTCGACCGTTGCGAAAACCCCTTTACCTGCCCCCACGGAAGGCCGACCATCCTTTCTTTCAGCACTCACGAACTTGAAACCATGTTTCAAAGGGTTCAGTCATGATTGTCTCCATTGTCGGACCGACCGGGGTCGGGAAAACCAAGCTCGCCATCGCCTTGGCCAAACGTTTCGACGGAGAAATCGTTTCCGCCGACAGCGTGCAAATCTATAAAGGGCTCGACATCGGCAGCGCAAAAGCAAGCCCTGCCGAACAAAAAGAAGTTTCCCATCATCTACTCGATCTTGTCGAACCTTCGGAAGAATACAGCGTCGCCAATTTCCAAAAGGACGCCCGCGCCGCATTTGAAGACATTCAAAAACGCGGAAAGCTTCCGTTTTTGGTCGGAGGCACCGGCTTTTACCAAAAGAGCGTCTTGCACGATTTCCGTTTTGAAAACACCTACCGCGACAAAGCGTTCGAAGCCGAACTTGCCAACTATGAAAACACCGCATTGTACGAAAAACTGAAAAAAACGGACCCAAAAGCCGCATCCAACATCCATCCGAACAACCGCAAACGCCTCTTGCACGCTTTAAGCCGCGCCAAACGAGAAAACCCCATCGGTGAAGAAGCGCGCGGGGAGCGCAAACTTTACGACTACGTGATGATTGCTTTGCACATGCCAAGGGAAGCCCTGCATAGGCGCATTGAAGAACGCGTCGAAACCATGTTCGAAGAGGGCTTGCTTGCAGAAGCGGTTAGACTCTATCACCAACGTCCAAGCAAAGCGGAAGAGGCCATCGGATACAAAGAGTGCTTCGCGTATTTGGACGGTCGCATCTCTTTAGAAGAAGCCAAAAAGCGCATCGTAATCCATTCCCGCCAATACGCCAAACGCCAATACACTTACTTCAAAAATCAGTTTGACGCTCATTGGCTGAGCGTTGAAGAAACGTCGTTTGAGAAAACGGTCGAAGAAGCGGCTTCCATTATAGAAAGAAAATGTAAAAATATTGGGTAAGAGCATCAAAACAGATGCTCTTTTTTTATCCAAACGCAACCTGAAACACAAAAATTGTAATACAGAAAAATTGTAATACAAATGTAAGCATTTTCTTTGGTTTTTTGCCCGAAATATATTTACTTTTGGGCGCTATTGAATTACAATTTAAGTGGCATTTCAAGTTCAAGGAGGGCGCTTATGCGAAAAGAAATTCTCGATACGAGTACGCTCGATTCCGACGGTCTTAAAAAGATCGACGCGTACATTGACAATCTTAGTGGAAACAAGGAAGAACAGCTCATTCACGTGCTGCACCATGCGCAACAGATTTTTGGTTATTTGCCGAAGAACCTGCAATGGTATATTGCCAAGCAACTCGACATGCCTTCGGCGAAAGTCAACGGCGTGGTCACGTTTTATTCGCTTTTTAGCGAAGAACCTCGCGGAAAATACACGGTCAGCGTTTGCATGGGGACCGCTTGTTTCGTCAAGGGTGCCGAAAAGGTGCTTGACCGCATTTTGGAGCTTACGGATTCGCAAAAAGGCAAGATGAGCGACGATGGATTGTTTACGGTCCAAGACGTACGCTGCATCGGCGCTTGCGGATTGGCTCCGGTTGTCACAATCAACGAAAAAGTTTACGGCAACGTCAAAATCAACGAAGTCGACGACATCATTCGCCGTTACAAACGAGGTGAAAAACATGCGAGTTGAATCCCTTGACGCGTTGAAAAAATGGAAAGATAACATTCCTTCGCCCGACACAAAAACCATCCGCATTCTCGCTTGCGCGGGGACATCGTGTCTATCGAGCGACAGCGATTTGATCATCGAGCGTCTCAAAGAACAAATCGAGAAACACAGCCTTGACACCAAAGTCGAACTCGTTCGCACCGGCTGTGTCCGCCTTTGCGGACAAGGGCCCTTGCTTTTGATGGAACCCGAAGAAATCACCTATGTAAAAGTGCATCTCGACGACGTCGACGAGATTGTCGAAAAGCATTTGCTTAATGGTGAAACGGTTGAACGTCTTTTATACACCGACCCAAAGAGAAACGAAATCATCAAAGCCGCCAAGAACATGGATTTCTACAAAAAGCAAAAACGTATCGCGCTTCTCAATTGCGGCAGCATCGACCCTTGGAACATCGAGCATTACGTGCAAAACGACGGTTATGAAGCTCTTGCCACCGTGCTAGCGGAAAACTCTCCGCAAGATGTCGTGGACATCATCAAGGAAAGCGGCCTGCGCGGTCGTGGCGGCGGCGGGTTTTCAACCGGTATGAAATGGGGCTTTACGCTCCAAGAGAAAAGCGATGAAAAATATATGATCTGCAACGCCGACGAAGGCGATCCGGGCGCATTCATGGACAGAAGCATCATCGAAGGCGACCCGCACGCCTTGATCGAAGCGATGGTCATCGGCGGGTACGCTACGGGCGCCAAAGAAGGTCTCATTTATATTCGCGCCGAATACGCCACTTCCATTGAACCGTTGCGCAAGGCGATTGAAGACGCCCGCGAATACGGATTCCTAGGCGAGAACATCTTCAACTCGGGCTTTGATTTCGATTTAGAAATCAAACTCGGCGCAGGAGCTTTTGTTTGCGGTGAAGAAACCGCCCTCATCCATTCGATGGAAGGGCAACGCGGCGAACCATCCACCAAACCGCCATTCCCCTCGCAAAAAGGCTATCGTGGCAAGCCTTCCACGGTGAACAACGTCGAAACCCTCGCCAACATTCCCGTCATTCTTCGCAAAGGCGCGAAGTGGTTCTCATCCATCGGCACCGAAGAATCCAAAGGCACGAAAGTGTTCGCCCTTGCCGGTAACGTCCGAAACATCGGCCTTGTCGAAGTGCCCATGGGGACAACGTTCCGTGAAATCGTCTTTGAGATTGGCGGAGGGCACCCCGATGGCAAGGACATCAAAGCCATCCAGATTGGCGGTCCAAGCGGGGGAGTCATCACCGAAGAGTATTTCGACACACCCATCGACTACGATTCTCTCGATTCCATCGGCGCGATGATGGGCTCGGGCGGCATGATTGTCATGGACGAAGACAGCGACATGGTGGAAATCGCCAAATTCTATTTGGATTTCACCCAGGACGAATCCTGCGGAAAATGCACCCCGTGCCGCATCGGCACTAAGCGCATGTATGAAATCCTCGAAAGACTGACCAACATGGAAGGCGACCCCGACGATCTCGAAAGGTTGCGCACTTTGGGCGAAAACATTCAGAGCTCTTCGCTTTGCGGCCTTGGCCAAAGCGCTCCGAATCCCGTACTTTCGACGATGGAATACTTCGCCGAAGAATACGAAGCCTACGCCTATAGAACCAAAAAAACCAAATACAGCGTCGATCCGGAAAAATGTATCGGCTGTACGAAATGCAAGCGTGTGTGTCCCACCGACTGCATCAGCGGCGATGTCCGTCAAGCGCATACGATTGACGAATCCGAATGCATCGCCTGCGGGGCTTGTTACGACGTTTGCCCCAAAGACGCAATCATCAAACCATAGGAGAGGGTAGAAGATGAAATTAATCGATAAAATGATCAACTGTACGGTCAACGGCATGGAAATTACGGTGGAAAAAGGCACTTCCGTCCTAGACGCCGCGGCGAAAGCCGGCGTGCACATCCCCACCCTCTGTCATTTGAACCTTCACGACTTGAACGCGGTCAACCAATCGGCCAACTGCCGCGTTTGCGTCGTAGAAGACGACAACAGCGGTCGTCTCGTCCCTTCTTGTTCGCAAGAAGTCTATGACGGCATGAAAATCGAGACCGATTCGATGAAAGCCGTCATGGGAAGACGCACCTCGCTTGAACTACTCCTTTCCAACCATCCGCAAGATTGCCTGACATGCGTCAAGAACCTCGATTGCGAACTGCAAAGTCTCGCCCATGAGATGAACATCAAAGAAATCCACTATCAAGGCGAAAAGATGCAGCACCCCATCGACACCACATCGCAAGCGATCCATAAAGACCCGAACAAATGCATCATGTGCCGCCGTTGCATCACCATGTGCAACGACGTGCAAACCGTCGGCGTCCTATCGCCGCTCAAACGCGGGTTCGACGTGGTTGTCGCCACCGCCTTCCATATGGATATGGGCGACACTAGCTGTACATACTGCGGACAATGCGTATCGGTTTGCCCGACCGGCGCGCTTGCGGAGATGGACGCGTCCTCGAAAGTCTGGAAACGTTTGAACAATCCGAAAAAGCACGTCATCGTGCAAGTCGCTCCCGCCGTCCGCGTCGCGCTTGGCGAAGAGTTCGGCTACGACCCCGGAGAAATTTCGACCGGCAAAGTCGTGAGCGCATTGAGACGCCTAGGGTTTGACACCGTCTTCGACACCAATTTCGGCGCCGACTTGACCATTGTCGAAGAAGCGAAAGAACTTGTCGACAGAATCGAAAAAGACGGTCCCCTGCCCATGCTCACTTCGTGCTGCCCCGCTTGGGTGCAGTTCATCGAACAGCAGTTCCCCGAGCTATTAGACGTCCCTTCTACATGCAAATCGCCGCAATCCATGGTCGGATCGCTCGCCAAGACCTATTACGCCGAGCAAAACAACATCGACCCCGAAGACATCACCATGGTCTCAATCATGCCTTGCATCGCTAAAAAAGCGGAAGCGGCGCGCGAGGAACTTTCCGTTGAAGGCCACTACAACGTCGACTACGTCCTCACCACGCGCGAACTCGCCCGCATGATCAAAGAAGCGGCCATCGATTTCAACACCTTGCGCGATGGCACCTTCGATCAGCTGCTTGGCGAATCGACCGGCGCCGCCGCCATCTTCGGCACCACCGGCGGCGTCATCGAAGCCGCAAGCCGTACCGCTTACGAAATGGTGACCGGCAAAGAACTCAAACAAGTCGATTTCAAAGACCTCCGCGGCATCGACGGCATCCGCGAGGCGACCATAGAAATGAACGGCACGAAACTGCGCATCGGCATCGCCCACGAACTCGGCAACGCCCGTAAGTTGCTTGAAGAAATCCGCGACGGCAAGAGCCATTTCGACGCCATCGAAATCATGGCTTGCCCGGGCGGTTGCATCGGGGGCGGCGGACAGCCTTACCACCACGGCGATTCAAACATCCTCAAAAAACGCGCAGAATCCATTTACAAAATCGACCTCGGCACCGAATTGCGCAAGTCCCATGAAAATCCGATGGTCAAGAAAGTCTACAAGGATTTCCTCGGAAGCCCCGGTTCGAAACGGGCGAAGGACTTGCTGCATACGACCTATAGCGCCAAAGAAAGAATCTGAAGCTTCAAAGCGCAAACATATTTTAGGAATGCCAAGAGTCTTGGCATTCCTTTTTTCATGCACAAAAAAACCGCGCCACTTAAGGCGCGGTTTTGTGCATGGTCAACTGTGTTTTTCAAGGACGTCGTCGTAGACGGCCTTGACGCGTTTGGCCAATCCGCAAAGTTTGGCTTTCGGAATCGAGCATATGGCTACGCGCAACCCTCCATAAACATTGACGAAAAAGATGTTGTGTTCTTTCAGCGCGAGATGCAACGCGTTTTTTACGGCCGCGTTGTCGATGCGAAGGGTGACGAAAAACCCTTCTTTGTAGGGATAGATAGGAAGTCCGCTCTCTTTCGCCTCTTGGATGAAAATTTTGGCGCGTTCGCGCAAAAGTTCCAAATATTCGCCCTTTTCTTTCATGTAGGCTTCCTTGACTTCGGGGTTGAGCGCCAGTTCGCTGAAAAGACGCATGCCGCCGTTGTTTACCGTGGACCATACGCCGCGCGCGGTGTTCGCGCAGGCGTTTTTGAAGCGGGATAGTTCGGTTTCGTTGTTGGAAATCATCACTTGCGCGCCGATGCGCATGCCGTAGGCGGTCATGGTTTTTGAGGCGCTGAAGGCGATGACGCTCAACACGTTTTCTCTCATGTGCTTATAGCGTTCGAAGTGCTTTTTGTAGTCGTTGCCGAGATGGGTGAAATCGATATAGGCGATGTCGTGCAGCAAGATGACGGGGCCTTTGTCGCTCAATTCGTTCACATAATCGAGCAGCTCGTCCCACTCGCTTGCAAGCATGGTGTAGCCGGTCGGGTTTTGGCAGGGGTCGTTGATGAACACCAACACTTTGCCTTGTTTGTCCATCACTTTTTTGCAGACGCTTTTAAAACTGTCCAAATTGAAACGGTCGCCCTCGAAGAGGGTGTAGTGTTCGATGTCCATGCCGTGTTGCAAAGCGATGGTTTTGTATGGGCCCCAGCCTATGTCGGGATGGATGACCGTGTCTCCGGGAGAAAGCGCGTTTTTGACGGTGCTTGAGAGTGCGCCGGTGCCGCCCGGGGTGGCGACGATTTCACAGGGCACTTCAAGGCCTGCGCTTTCGAAGAGCCAGTGGCGTATGCCTTTTTGGAATTCGGGCGCGCCGGAGATGCTGGCCGCGTAGCGGGCTTTGTGGAAATCTTCGATTTTGTCGAAGGTTCGGTAAATGGAATCGAACGTCAAAAGACCGCCTTTTTCACGGAAATAGGCGCCGAATACGCCGTTGACGACGTTGTCTTCGCCGTGGGTCTCGATGGCTTTCATCGCCCCTTGGCTGGCTTCGAAGACGACATCGATGATCGCTTGGTCGTGTACGTTTTCGCTGACGAAATGCTTCATTTTTTGTCACGTTCCCCGGATTTTATCAAGTTTTTGAGCGCTTTATGGGCTTCTTTGGGCAACACTTCTTCGTCTTTTTGCGCCTCGATGAAATCAAGACGCCCTTGCATGCGCTTGGTCAAATTGTCGTGGTAGGTTTTGTCGTCGAAATTCGGATCGTAGCCTTCGATGGGCGAGTAAGAGAGATTTTCGTATGGGCCGAAAGGCTTTAAGGCCAAGGTTCCATCGGCAATCTTTTCGACGATCGACAAGGTGACCTTCGGCGGGATTTTTTTCTCGCCGAAGAAACCGGTGTTGATGATGTAGCAATCGACGCCGTGGTTTTCAAAGAGGTCCTTGAACCGCTTGAAATCCTGTTCAAGCGGATAGAGCCTGAAAGGATTGGCGTAAGGGGAGAACGCGAGCTTGTTCGGGTCGGCTCCGTGTTCGGCGCTGGTGCGTTTGGTGGCCAAAGTGGCGCCGAAAGTGGAGGCGAGCGTGGGGTCTTCAACTTTCAAAACCGGCGGCAGGGGGTCGTCTTTCATGATCCAAAAGAGGGCGTTGAATTTCTCTTTGAACGCGTATTTGCGGTCGGGCGTCCAAAACATCGATTTGACGGCGCGGCCGTTGCCGTTGCGGATGTCTTCGGTGATGGGGACGATGAGACCGTCTTCGTCTCTTGTGGCGCCGACGTTTTGCATGGTGAGCAAGAAGCGGTTGTCGGAACTTTTCGTCGGATAATCTTGGACTTTGTCAAAATAAGAGGGTTCCATCGAGACGGTCGAGAGGTCGTCGTTGTTGATGATGAAGGCGTCGTCGTGAAGAACCGTGATGTCGTATTTGCCTTCGTGCTTGGCGTGGGTGATGGTTGACTTCCCGCTGCCCGAAAGCCCGAAGACGCCCATGACAAAGGGGTCTTTTCCGCTTCGCGTCAAACGTTTCAAGCCGCCGTGACAGGCGGTGAAGTTTTGACGGCTCGCGATGGACCAAGCCATGGTGAGCGACCCTTTTTTGTGTTCGCCGAAATAGCGCATGCCAAGAAGCGCCGCGCAGTTGTGTTCGCGGTCGAACAGCGAAAGGCCGCTGTCGAAGCCTTCAACGAAATAATCGGGGTCGGAGTAGAGGATGATGTCGCCTTCGTCAAACGGCTTGGAATCCTTATACATCGCCTTGATCTCATCGGTCATGGTCTGGAAATTGAGCATCCACGAATAAAGCGTATTTTCAAACCCTTCGGGAATGAGAAGGTGGGCTTTGACCGTGAAGCTCTCGTCGAGGCCGATGACGCATGTGGCGTGGTAAAGCATGCGGTAGCGGGACTCGTAGACGGCTTCGCGAAGAATTTTGGCGTATTCCTCGCGGTTCTCGTCGTTGATTAGGCGTCGCGCTTGCGCTTGGCGGCCGGTGATGGCGCCGTCGTTGAAAAGAAGAACTTTCGCGTCCGCGGGGAGCCCCATGTCTTCGGGCCGGTAAACCGGCAGGTCGCTGACGATGGTGCCCGGAGAGTTTTTGGCGAGGTTGTAGGCTTCTTCCAAATTATGGACTCTGAGTACGTTGTTTTGATGGTAGACGGTTTCTAAGGTGGTGCGGATTCTACTGAAAAGCTTGGGGGAGGATTTTCCTATCTTTTCACGGGGCAGTTTGCTAGTGGTTGCCATGTGAGGACATCCTTTCTATTATTCAATGTTCCATTGGAAGCGTTGGCGTGTGTCTACGGTGTCTTGTCGCATGTCGATGAGCCTTTGGATACGCCGTTCGGCCATGATGTTGGCCGCTTTGAAAGTAGGAATATTTTCTTCTTTGCTGATTTTGAAGATTTCCATCAGACGGTCGTAGATGCCTTCGGTCGTCTGGATGGCGGAGGGTTCGTGATAGCCGACCATTTCATGGTAGACGTTGATGACGCCGCCGGCGTTGATGACGAAGTCGGGCGCGTAGAGTATGCCTTTTTCTTCAAGCATCTTGCCGTGTTTGTCTTCGTCTTCTAAGACGTTGTTCGCCGCTCCGGCGATGATGTCGGCTTTGAGTTGCGGGATGGTTTCGTCGTTGATGATGGCGCCGATGGCGTTGGGGGAGAAAATTTCGCATTTCTTTCCGTAGATTTCATCGGGTTCGACGTAGGTGGCGAGTGGCAGGAGCTTTTTGAACTGTTCGACTTTTTCTTGGTCGATGTCGGTGAAATACACGCGGCGCAAGTCGTGCTTTTTAAGGTGTTTGACCATTTCTTGCACGACGGAACCGACGCCCTGGAAGGCGATGGTGAGGCCGTCTAGGTTGTCTTGTCCGTATTTTTCCTTGACGGCGGCTTTCATGCCGACATAGGTGCCATAAGCGGTTAGGATGGTGGTGCTGCCTGCGCCTTTGCGAAGAACGCCGGAGACATAATCGGTTTCTTTGTCCATGTGTTCGCAATCTTTGAGGGTGATGTTCATGTCCTGTCCGGTGTAGACGCGGCCTTTGAGGCTTTGGATATAGCGTCCGTAGGCACGGAAGAACTCTTCGCTTTTGAGTTTTTTCGGATCGCCGATGATGACGGTTTTGCAGCCGCCGATGTCAAGGCCGGCCGCGGCGTTTTTGTACGTCATGCCTTTGGCGAGGCGTGTTACGTCGTAGAGCGCTTCCTCTTCGCTTTCGTAATTGTAAAAGCGAGTTCCCCCGCAAGAGGGGCCTAAACGGGTATCGTGAATGCAAGTGATGCCTTTGAGACCGGTGGATTTGTTGTGGAAATAGATGATTTGCTCGAAGCCTTCATTGGTGTAGGAAAACACCTCGTTGGTAAAATCGTTTTTCTTTTTCATACACGCACTCCTTAATTTTATTGTATTATTTAGTGTCCGCAACCAGAGCGGACAATGCGATCGAATAAAATTTGCTGAGGTTCGAATCGGCGCGGCTTGTCAAAACGATGGGTTTTTTCGCACCGGCGATGACGCTTGCGCTTTTGGCGTTGGCGAGAAACATCATGCTTTTGTAGAAGACGTTGCCGCTTTCGATTTGCGGCATCAATAGAATGTCGACGTCGCCGGCGATGGGGCTTGTGATGCCTTTGTGTTCGGCGGCGTCTTTGTTGATGGCGTTGTCGAGCGCGAACGGTCCGTCGACGATGGCGTTTTTGATGGCCCCGCGGCGGTTGCGGTCGATGAGTTCTTGCGCGTCGAGGGTCGCTTGCATTTTGGGATTCACTTTTTCCACGGCGGCGATGCAACCGACGCCGGGTTTTTTGATGCCGACGGCTTGTGCGATGGTGATCGCGTTTTCGATAATTTCTTGCTTTTCATCGACGGTCGGTTTTATGTTCATCGCGCCGTCGCTCATCAGCAACAGTTTGTGGTAGGTGGGGATTTCAATGACGCTTACGTGTGAAAGTCTTTTGCCGGTTCTTAAGCCGTCTTCTTTTGTGAGGGCGGCTTTGAGAATCACGGAAGTGTCCACATGGCCTTTCATCAAAAAATGACCCGGGTGTTTGCTGACGTGGCGGACGGCCTTATAGCAGGCTCTGTCCGGGTCGGTTTCGTGTTCGATGGTGTATTGGCTCGGGTCGATGTTCAAATCGTTCAGCGTTTCTTTGATGCCGATTTTGTCGCCGACAAGGATGGCTTTGACGATGCCTTCTTTGCGAGCCATTTCGACGGCTTCTAAGACATGGGGGTCGTCGGCCATGGCGACGACCAAAGTCTTTGTGGATTGTGTTTTCGCTTTTGCGATCAGATCGTCCATGCTTTTCATAATGTCACCTCTTTATTGGTAGGTTTTCGGTTTTTCTTCCCCTTTGAGAACTCGCAAGGCCCCTAGGGAGAGGGCTTCCATTTCGTCTTCGCCGGGATAGACGAGCGTGTTTGCGATGAAGCCGGTGCGTGCTTTGATTTGTTTGACGAGATATTTGTCGTAGGCTAGCCCGCCTGTGAGGATGACGGCGTCAACTTGGCCTTTTAAGACGGTGGCGCCGCTGCCGATTTCTTTGGCGATTTGGTAGCACATGGCATCGAAGACGAATTTGGCTTTTTCGTCGCCGTCTTGAATGCGTTTGGCGATTTCAAAGCCGTCGTTTGTGCCAAGATGCGCCACTAAGCCGCCGCGGCCATAGTTTTTGCGCTTGATGTCTTCAAGGGTGTATTTTCCGCTGAAACACATCTTGTAAAGAGGGCCTAATGGGACGCCGCCGCTGCGTTCGGGCGACATGGGCCCATCGCCGTCTAACGCGTTGTTGACGTCGACGACGCGGCCTTTTTGGTGGATGCCGACGCTGATGCCGCCGCCTAGGTGGGCGATGATCAGATTCAAGTCTTTGTAAGATTTGTCCAAATCTTCGGCGGCTTTTAGGCCGACCGCTTTTTGGTTCAACGCATGAAACAGGCTTTGGCGTTCGATTTCAGGCATGCCGGTGACGCGGGCGATGTCGTCCATTTCGTCGACGGCTACGGGGTCGACGATGAACGCGGGGATGTTTTGCGCGTCGGCGATTTCTTTGGCGATGACGCAGCCTAGATTCGAAGCGTGCTCGCCGCGAACGGCGCGCCTCATGTAGTCTACCATTGCGTCGTTTACGGCGTATGTGCCGCTTTCGATGGGTTTGAGCATGCCGCCTCGTCCGACGACGGCGTCTAGTTCGCTGAATTTGATGTTTTGCTGTTTGAGGGGGTTGGCGATCGCTTCCTTGCGGAAGTCGTATTGGTCGAAGATGTTTTTGTATTGGGCGATTTCATCCACATCGTGTTTGATGGTGGTCTTGAAATCACAAATTTCGTTGTTGAACAGGGCGATTTTCGTGCTGGTCGAACCCGGGTTGATCGCTAAAATCTTATAAGCCATAATGTCCTCCTTGAGTGGTTTTTTAACAACAATTTTGATTATAACATGTTAGCGTTTTCACAACAACACCCATTCGGAAAAAATCAAGAGAACCGCTGAAACGCAAAAAAGCGCGCTTGGCGCTTTTTTACAGGGGTTTGAGTTTTGCGGTGAAGTGACGCAAGACGGGGGGTTCGTAGGTGAACGTAAGACCGCGTAGTTTGTCGCGGTTTTGGTAGACTTTGACGACGCCCTCGGCGACAACGTCCAAGTGCTTGTAGGTATACGTTCGGCGGGGAATGGTGAGGCGCATGAATTCAAGAGGGCTTTGCAGGTTTTCTTTGGTGTCGGGGTCGCGCCCTAGCAGGAAGGACCCGATTTCAACGGCGCGGACTCCGGTTTCAAGGTATAGGGCGTTGACGACGCTTTGCGCCGGAAACTGGTGGTAGGGAATGTGAGGCGCGATGGCTTTGCAGTCGACGAAGACGGCGTGGCCCCCTGTTGGGTATTGGATGGGAACGCCGGCTTTGCGGAGGCGGTCGCCGAGGTAGCGGACTTGGTCGATCCTGTGCCTCAAGTACTCCTCGTCAAGCGCTTCTTCAAGTCCGACGGCCATCGCTTCCATGTCGCGTCCGCTCATCCCGCCGTAAGTGGGAAAACCCTCTAAGGGCACGATGCGGGTACGGCAGTACTCGTAGAGCGCTTCGTCGTCTTTGATGGCGATGACGCCGCCCATGTTGACGAGTCCGTCTTTTTTGGCGCTCATGAGGAAGATGTCGCCGAGCGCGAGTTGCTTGCGGGTAATGTTCAAAACGCTTTCGTCTTCATAGCCTTTTTCGCGTTGTTTGATAAAATAGGCGTTTTCCGCATGACGCGCGCCGTCGATGATTAGGGGAATGTTGTATTCGTCGGCGATGTTTCGGACCGCCATTTGGTTTTCTAGGCTTACGGGCTGCCCGCCGGAGGAGTTGTTGGTGATGGTGGTGATGATGCCGGCGATGTTTTCGGCTCCGCGTTCTTCGATGATGCGGCGGAGTTTTTTCAGGTCAAAGTTGCCTTTGAAGGGGTGGTAGGTGGAAGTGTCGAAGCATTCTTCGATGACGCAGTCTATGGCGCGGGCGCCGGTGAGTTCGACGTGGGCCCGAGTGGTGTCGAAATGCATGTTCGAGATGAACGCCATGCCTTCTTTTTTCACAAAATAGGGCAAGGCCACTTGTTCGGCGCCTCTACCTTGATGGGTGGGGATGAAATATTTGTATTGCGTGATGTGCTGAACGACGCCTTCGAGACGGAAGAAGCTTTTGCTTCCGGCGTACGCTTCGTCGCCTTGCATGAGAGCGCCCCATTGGCGGTCGCTCATGGCGCCGGTGCCGGAATCGGTCAAAAGATCGATGTAAACATCTTCGCTTTTAAGCGCGAAAGGGTTGTACCCTGCGTTTTCAAGCAAGGTTTCACGTTTGTCTCTTGTGGTTTTCTTGATGGGTTCTACGGCTTTGATACGGTAAGGTTCCGCGGCGTAATCGTTTTTCATGGTCTCATCCTTTCCTATGTAAATCACCATGTATCATTATACATGAAACCACGGCAAATGAAAACGGTTTCTTAAAACTGCTTCGTTGCGCTTTCTTTGTGAGAGGCTTTCAGGCGTGCTATAATTTTATTAGAAGGAGGGATGCTATATGAAAGCGTTCGAGAACGCGAAATTAGGGGGCATCGCCTTGAAGAATCGCTTGGCGATGGCCCCGATGACGACCTATAGCGCCAACGAGGATCTCACGCCGTCGCAAGAGGAACTCGACTATTTGGAAAGAAGAAGTTTGGATGTGGGGATGGTTATCAGCCCCGCCATCAGTGTGAACGAATACGCCCAGGCGTTTCACCGTCAAATCACGCTCAAAGACGATACGTTTGTGGAGCCGATGTCAGAGTTGGTGCGCACCATTCAAAACGGCGGGGCGAAAGCCATCGCGCAATTGCATCACGGCGGGAGAATGAACGACCCGTCCTTATACGAAGATAAAAGCGCGATCGTTTCCGCAAGCGCCGTCAAAGCGCCTAGAAAAGGGGCGGTAACGCCCCGCGCCATGGACGTTTCCGACATAGAGGCTACGATTGAAGATTTCAAGGTGGCCGCCTTGCGCGCGCTTCGCGCCGGGTTTGACGGCGTCGAGTTGCATGGCGCGAACACGTATTTGCTGCAACAGTTTTTCTCGCCGCATTCCAACATCCGCACCGATGCATACGGGGGCACGTTGGAAAAACGGTTGCGCTTCATCGGCGCCATCGTCGATGGTGTGAAGGAAGTCATTGAGAATTATAGCGAACGTCCTTTCATTTTGGGGTACCGGTTTTCGCCCGAAGAACTCGAAGAAGACGGCATCACGATGGAACACACGAAAGAACTGTTGAAATTCCTGAAACAAACGCCCGTGGACTATGTCCATGTTTCCTTGCAACGTTACAATCAATCCTCGATACGCGACGAACAGAACCAAACGCCCCTTGTCGTTGAATTCCGTAACGTCCTTGACGGTAAAAAACCGCTAATGGCTTCGGGAAACATCCGTACGAGAGAGGACTTGCGGCACGCCGAGTCGCTCGGCTACGATTTCTTCGCCGCCGGTGTTTCTTTGCTGGCCGACCCGCGGTGGGGAAAGAAAGTCTATGAAGGAGAAACGCCTAAGACCACGTTTGACCGTGAAACGCTTCCCAAGCCTTTGTACAATCGCATGAAGAAGAACCGCAAACGCTTTGAAGAAAAGGGGTATTCTTTTTAGGGCTTGCCCGCGTTTTGAAGCCGCGATATAATGAGGGCGGGAGTGATGCTCATGTACGAAATCGACGTCATCAAAAAGACAAAACTCGCCAAAAAACTGGGCGGGCCGCCGATTTTTCACGACGGCTTTTTGAAAAAGGCCGTCTTTACGAAAGAGAGAGTTTCGCTGTTCATTGAAATCCTTTCCGACAACAATCCTTCCTTAAACAAGGATACGTTGGTGACACTCCAACTCAACAACGTCTATGAAATCGACTTCACCTCTCGCGAGCACAAGGACAACTTGTTCATCATTCACGATTTGGACATCCGTCGTGAGGACGACGGTCTTCATCTCCGTCTTGAAAGCGCACGCGGCGATGTCAGCGAGTTCGTCTTTGAATCGATTGAGCTTTGCGAAAACGAATCGTAAATCCATAAAAAAACGGACGTGCATTCGTCCGTTTTCACTAGTTTTCTTCAAAGGTCATTTTAGTGGCGGGGAAACCGCCTTTTAGGATGTAGACTTTCTTAAAGCCTTTTTTCAACAACACGTTTCCGGCTTTGTAGGATTTCTTGCCGTTGTTGCAGTAAAGATACAGGGGAAGGTCTTTGCGGACTTTGGTCTGGTGCTTGCTTTTTAAGACCCGAAGCGAAAAGTTCCGCGCCCCCTTGATTTTATCTTTTTCGACTTCGTCTTGTTTGCGGATGTCGATCAATTGGCCTTTGCGCATGTTCTTTTTGAATTCGGGCCATTCTAAGACGACGAGGTTTTCGTTTTTCTTGTGCGCTTGCGGACCAAAACGCTTTGAAAGGAAAATGCCTAACAACAAACCGAACACGACCGGGAAGACGTAATACAATATTTCCATAAATCTCACTCCTACTCGCAAGTATTATAAGAAACCCTCGCTCGTGTGTCAATTTATTTCCCGCGATTTCCTCGCTATCGTTTCTTTCTTTGGGGGAATGTGGTATAATGTTTTTATTGAAAACCGCTTTATTAGGTGATGTGCATGCAAAAATTGAAACGGGGTTTTCCCTACATTGTCGGAGTGATTGTCGGTTTTTTGACAATTCCCACGTTTGCCCTTGGTTTCAACGCCGGCTTCGGTAGCGCCCCGTTTGTGGGGAATCTATTGATGGCGTTGGCCCTTATGCTTTGGCCTTTGCTGATTATAACCGCCGTTCTTTTGAACGTTTTCGTGTATAAAGAAGATTCCTTTCGACGCAAGCAATGGTACAAAACGCTTTTTTTGCCACCTGTGGGCGCCGTGTTGAGCCTGCTTTTTCTGGCGTTGCTTTATGCCGTGATCAACTAGGGGGACCGCGATGAAACGTTTGATGAAACAATACTTGAAGCGAACGCAAAAACCGCTGGAAAGCTACAAGGTGTTTAAAAAGAAAGTTCCCATAAACAAATGGGCCTTTCTTTTGCTTGGGATATTCCTAACGATGCTCGTATACAGCGTTCTTGAACTTTTAAACGTTGTCGATAGCGAATACCTTCCGTTGACGTATATGGCCGTGGTGGGCGCCGTGTTCGGCCTTGGCCCGCTTTTGTACATCCATTTGAAAACCACGAATCGCGTGGTCATCTGCGAAGACGCTTTCGCAAGGCAAAACGTTTTGCGCATGTACAAGCTTGTCATGTACCGCGACGTCAAGAAAGTCAAACATTCACGTCGCAACGTGTTGAAAATACACACCAAGCGTAGGACGTTGCGCATTCCTTTGTCGAAGTATCCCTCCGAACTGGAGGTTTTAAAAAGGATTTTCAATTACGAAGGGCATTTCAAACAATCGAGAAAACCTTACAAAGTTGTCTTCGACTACGACGAAGTCGATGTGGAAATGCACAAACCTTCCTTTGACAAGCAAACCTCGACCTTGATCGAAACGTTTTCGGAGTCGTATTTCAATTTGACTCCCGGGTATCTTGACGACATTTCGCTTTATGGCACCACGATTGACAAGGTCCGTTTTGTCGATAAGAAGCATGCGGTTTTCGAACTTTCCCACGTGGATTTGAAAAAGAACCATCCCGACAACACCGATTTCAACGCCAAGAAAACCGATGAAGCGGTGATGATTTTTGAAAACGTCATGCATGTGGAAATTTTCAACTTGGGCAAAACCAAGCCCGCCGATGTGGAGTTGCTTGGGACAGGGTTTGACACTTTGAAGAAAGTGGCCCGCAAGACCGATGTGTTCGAGGCGGATTTCAAACCGTTAGAAGAACGAATGAGTCTTGATTTGACGCTGGCGGCGGGCGCTAGCAAGAAACGCGTTCGATTCACTTTCAAGTCCGCCATCTTGGGATTCAACAAACTAGAAAAAGACGCTTGGTTCGAAAGACGGGCGTAGAGTATGGACAACCTATGAGAAAGTCAGTATAATAAGGCATATTTAGGAGTGATAGCATGAGCATGATTACTAGCAACGATTTCAAAACAGGACTAACCATCCAACATAACGGCAACTTGTACCAAATCATCGAGTTTCAGCACGTAAAACCCGGAAAGGGCAGCGCGTTCGTCCGCAGCAAGCTCCGCAATTTGCGCACCGGAACCATCACCGAAAAGACCTGGCGCGCCGGAGAAAAAGTGGAGACCGCCTTGATCGATCGCCGTCCCATGCAGTTCATCTACGCCGATGGCGACACATACGTGTTCATGAACAAAGAAACGTTCGAGCAGTTGGAAATAAACGTCAAACAAATCGAGTACGAACGCAATTTCCTCGTCGAAAACATGGACGTCGAGATTCGTTTCTTCGAAAACGAGATATTGGGCGTCGAACTGCCCGAGAAAGTGACGCTTGAAGTCATCGAGACCGTCCCGGGCGTGCGTGGAAACACGGTCACAAACACCACAAAGGACGCCGTGTTGGAAACCGGATACAAAATCCAGGTGCCTTTGTTCATCAACGAAGGCGAAAAGATCGTCGTAAACACCGAAACCGGAAAATACAGCGCCAAGGCCTAAGAGGAGTGAGTCCCATTGGATTATAGTTCGTTCTTGCTCGCACAAGCGGAGATTCCCCCGTTCAGCTTCGTTTTGCTGTTCATACTCTTGATGGTATCAAGTTTTTTCTCCATGAGCGGAACGGTGTTTTCCTCTTTGAACCCTATTCGGATGAAGAATTATATCGAGGAGGGGAAAAAGGGCAGCAGGAAAGCTTTTTGGATTCACGAACGCTTCGACCGGGCTTTGACGACCATACTTGTCGGCAACAACCTCGCCAATGTCGCGCTTGCGACCGTGAGCGCCGGCATTTTCGCACGGATTTTCATTGACCAAGAAACGTTGGTCACCATCTTCAACACCGCCGTGATGACGACCATCATTCTAATCTTTGGGGAAATCATTCCCAAAAGTTTCGCCAAAATGTATTCGAACCAGATCGCCATTAAGATCAGCGGGCCACTGCTTGTGATCATGAAACTGCTTTTGCCGCTCACGCTCGTGTTTTTGAAAATCAAGAACCTGTTTTTGAAAGAAGACAGCCGCGTAACCATCAGTGTTAGCGAAGGCGAACTGGAAACCATCATCGATACGATGGAGGAAGAGGGTTCAATCGACGAGGAAGAAGCGGAGATGCTTCAAAGCGTTTTGGACCTTGATGAGAAGAAAGTGTATGAAATCATGACCCCTCGTGTGGACATGGTCGCCATTTCGGTCGATGAGGATGTCGATTCGGTACTCGAAAAATTCTTTGAGAACCAGTTTTCGCGTTTGCCCGTTTACGAGGGCGACCGCGACACCATCGTCGGCATTTTGAACGAGCGCGATTTCTTTACGCATCTTATCAAAAAGCTCCCCATCGACATCCGCAACATCATGAAACCGCCGGTCTATGTGTCGAAGTCGATGCGGGCCGACACCTTGATTGAAACGTTGCAGCGGGAAAATTCGCATCTCGCCATCGTCAGCGACGAATTCGGCGGCACCAGCGGCATCGTGACCATGGAAGACGCCATCGAGGAATTGGTCGGAGAGATTTACGACGAGCACGACGACATCGACGACGAATTTTTGAAACAAGTCGGCCCTCACGAATACGGCGTCAACGCCGACATCGAACTTGGCGATCTCTTTGAGGAGCTCAACTTGGGCGAAGCGCCGTCGAAAAACGAAAAAACGCTTGGAAGTTGGTTGTTTGAACGCTTTGAATCGTTGCCCGAGGTGGACATGAAATACACCCTCCGCCAGACGATGATCTCTTACGACCACGAAGAGGACGCCAAAATGTTCGATTTGACGTTCATCATCAAAGAAATCAAAGAACGCCGCATCAAGTATGTCCATATGCTTGTCGAACCGGTGTTGGAAGAAGAGTAGGAGGCATTATGGAACGCATTCAGAAACTCATCGCGCAAAGCGGGCTTTGTTCCCGCCGCAAAGCGGAAAAATTGATCACGGGCGGACGCGTCAAAGTGAACGGGCGCACCGTGCAGGCTTTAGGGGAAAAAGCGTCGCCATCCGACACCATCACCGTCGATGGCCATCCCATAAGCTATGAGGACAAAGTCTATTATCTTTTGTACAAACCCGAAGGCTACGTTTCAACGGTCAAAGACGAAAAAGGACGCAAGACCGTCAAGGATCTCGTGCCTTCCTCAAAACGCATATACCCTGTCGGACGGCTCGACTACGATTCCTCGGGCGTCCTTTTGATGACGAACGACGGCGATTTGACGGCGGCGCTCACCCATCCTCGCTACAACATCGAAAAAGAATACGAAGTCACCGTCAACGGCTTCTTGCGCAAAGAAACCTCCCGCAAGATTCGCCGCGGAATCACCTTGGAAGGACAAATGACCAAGCCCGCGAAAATCCGCAAAGTGAAATACAACAAACAAAAACAGCGCACCAAGCTCAACCTTGTCATCACCGAAGGCAAATACCACCACATCAAGAAGATGTTTGAACATTTCGACCACGAGGTGCTCAAACTCAAACGCATCCGGTTTGCGTTTTTGACGTTGGACGACCTATCCCGCGGCGGCCATCGCCGGGTGAAAATCCACGAACTCAAAAAGCTGCGCGTGCTCATCGACCGGGAACGTCGCCGCGCCGGCGCGAAATAGCGCCTTCACGTTGTGATAACCGTTTTTGGCGCCCACACCTTTTCTTTATAAAAGGTCAGGCGCTTTTTTCTTGCAACCGTTTACTAAAAAAGACGGGTTTTAAAAACATGAATGTGTGGTACAATCATACATGGTGAACTAGCTGAGGAAAGAAGGGTGCCCGATGAAGAAACTGAATATGTTTCAAAAAGACCTTTTGATTTTGGCTTCGCTTTTTGCGGTCCATATGGTTTTCACCCTCGCCTTCCCCTTGACTTCCGCCGGTGTGTTTTCAGAGGCGGAAGTGCCCTCTCGGTGGTTCGTAATGCATTTTGAAAACCTATCGACCGGAGAGAGCTACACGTACTACCCCGTTCTTTTTGCCCTATACATCTTGTTTTTGGCGTATTTGGTCTTAAAAAAAGACAAGTCGCTCACCCTCATATATGGATTCGGCTTGGTCTTGCTTGCCAAATTCAATTTCCTTTCGCAATTGACGGATTTGCAGGGCCTGCAAGAGAATCTGCATGTTGAGGGAGTCTTGATGAAAAGCGTCTATGTCGACGGCCAACCCGTCGCTCAAGACGTAAGCGCCTATGTCCTCTTGATTTTGATTTTGATCAAAGCGGCAATTGTCATCTATCAAAGTGTCACCAAACGCATCCAAACGAAACCCTTCCGCAAAAAAAACGAGGCGACTCAATAATCGCCTCGTTTTTAATTGGATTACATCAATACCGCGAAGACCAAGGAAATGATGGTCATCAGTTTGATTAAAATGTTGATGGATGGGCCGCTCGTATCTTTGAAGGGATCCCCGACCGTATCGCCGGTGACGCTCGCCTTGTGGGCGAATCCGCCGCGATTGCCGTGGTGGCCCTCTTCAATGAATTTTTTGGCGTTGTCCCAAGCGCCGCCGCTGTTGGCCATGAAGATGGCCATGCTGATGCCGCTTGCAAGCGCGCCCGCAAGCAATCCGCCGAGCGCTTCGGGGCCCAAAGTGAAGCCCACGATGAGGGGTGTGGCCACCGCTAGCAATCCCGGGGCGACCATCTCTTGCAGGGCGGCTTTGGTCGATATGTCCACACAGCGAGCATAATCGGGCTTTTGCGTTTTGTTCATGATGCCGGGCATGTCGCGGAACTGTCGGCGCACTTCGTCGATCATCTTCGACGCCGCCCGTCCGACGCTGCTCATGGTGAGAGAGCTGAAAAGGAAGGGCATCATCGCTCCGACAAGTATGCCGACAATGACCGCGGGCGTCGCAATGTCGATGCTGTCGAGCCCCGCAGCTTGCACAAAAGCGCTAAAGAGAGCGAGAGACGTTAACGCGGCGCTGCCAATTGCGAATCCTTTGCCGATGGCGGCGGTGGTGTTGCCGACGCTGTCGAGCTTGTCGGTGATTTCCCGGACGCTTTTGTCCATGTTCGACATTTCGGCGATGCCGCCGGCGTTGTCCGCGATGGGGCCGTATGCGTCAATGGCGATGGTCATGCCGGTTGTCGAGAGCATGCCGACCGCACTCAAGGCGATGCCGTAAAGTCCGGCGACATGGTAGGAGATGACGATAACGACGCTGATCAATATAATGGGTACCGCCGTGGATTCCATGCCGATCGAGAGACCGCCGATGATGTTCGTGGCGTGTCCCGTTTCCGATTGTTTGGCGATGTCTTTGACTTTTTTGTATTCGCTCGACGTATAAATTTCCGTGATGAGACCGATCATGATGCCGACGAAAAGCCCGGCGATAATCGCTAAAAAGGGTCCGTAGTTTTCGAAGTAGCCGTTTTGCACGTAAAACCAAGTGAGGAAGAGCGCAAAGATGATAAACAATCCACCGGCGACATAGGTGCCTTTTTTCAACACCTTGTGCGGCGAATCCGCTTCTTTGGTGCGGATGGTCATCGTTCCTAAGATGGAAGCGATGATGCCGAAAGCGGCCAAAAAGATTGGAAACAGCGCGCCTTCCGCACCCAGCCAGAACATGCCTAAGGTGATGGCCGAAATCAGCGATCCGACATATGATTCGAACAGATCTGCGCCCATGCCGGCCACATCGCCGACGTTGTCGCCGACGTTATCGGCGATGACGGCGGGGTTTCGGGGGTCGTCCTCAGGGATGCCGGCTTCGATTTTTCCGACCAAATCGGCGCCGACATCGGCGGCTTTTGTGTAGATGCCGCCGCCCACACGGGCGAAGAGGGCAATGCTTGATGCGCCTAAGGCGAAACCGGTCATGACATCAAAGGTGTGTTGCAATTCGAGATTGAACAAAAAGGTGCCCGCCAAATAATATAGGATAAGGCCCGTCAAGCCGAGCCCAACGACGGACATGCCCATGACCGCGCCGCCGCTAAAGGCGACGTCTAAGGCTTTGTTCATACCTTCTTTTTGTGCGCTGGTGGCCGTCCGGGAATTCGAAGCGATGGCGCCTCTCATGCCGAGATAACCGGCAAGAGCGCTCAACAAAGCTCCAAAAGCGAAAGCCCCAGCGGTATAAAAATCGATTGCGAAACCGATAATCACAAAAAGAACGACGACAAAGACGCTTAGAATCTTATATTGGCGAGCCATGAAGGCCATTGCGCCTTCTCGGATATAACCTGATATTTCAATTACGCGAGGAACGCCTTTTTCAATGCGTTTGATTTTGATAAAAAGCGCGAGCGCGTAAAGCATGGCAATGACACTGAAAACCAGTGCGATGCCGACGATGCTGTTCATGGGGATGTTCATAATTATCACCAACCTGTTGTCAATATATCTTCGTTAATATATCAAAGAAACGGTGCCAAATCAAAGAAAATAAAACAAATCGCAAAGGATTTGACCTTCTTAAAGTATAACAAAAAGCGTTTTCATTATCAAGAAACAAATATTTTTGTTAAAATAAATAAGTTGTGAACAACCTTTGAAATCTTCGTCCAAATGAAATAAAATAGGGTTATTGAAAACAAAGCATATGTGGTATAATGGTGTTGGTTTGAAACGAGGTGATCCGATGAAAACTATGCAAATAGCTATTGATGGCCCCGCCGGGGCCGGAAAGAGCACCATCGCGAAACTGGTGGCGAAGCTATTTGACTTCACTTACATAGACACTGGCGCGATGTATCGCGCCATTACATTGAAAGCGATGCAGTTAAACATTGACCTTAACGACGAAAACGCTTTTGATTTCCTCGATCAAACGCGTTTTGACTATAAAAAAGGGGACTTGCACATGGATGGGGAGGATGTCAGCAAGGATATCCGTTCCCGTGAGGTCTCCAACAACGTTTCCCTCGTTTCTTCGCATCGTCGGGTCCGCCACAAACTTGTCGAACGGCAACGTGAACTTGCGGAAAACCTAAACGTCGTCATGGACGGAAGAGACATAGGCTATAACGTCCTTCCAGGCGCCGACTACAAGTTTTTTCTAACCGCCGATGTCGCAACCCGCGCTTCGCGCAGGTTCAAAGAAAACGAAGAACACGGAATACACATTCCTTTAGAGGATTTGAAGCGGGAAATCATCGCCCGCGACGATTTTGACACCAACCGTTCCCACAGTCCGCTCAAACCGGCTGACGATGCCGTTGTCATCGACACATCGAACATGCGCATCGAAGATGTCGTAAAAACCATAGAATCGAAAGTTAAGAGAGGTAGATTATCATGAAGATCAAGAACATTGAAGAAGGAAAGACAGTAAAAGGCACCGTTTACGACGTCAAGGACAACGAGGTCATCGTCGACATCGGTTATTCGACCGAAGGGACCATCTACCTTGACAGATTGACTCGTTTAGACGTGGACACGGCCCACGACGTCGTCAAAAAAGGCGATGAAATCGAAGCCGTCGTTCAAAAGAAAGACGACGAAGCGGGCATTGTTTTGCTCTCCCGCGTTGAAATCGAACAACAAGAACTGTTCGAGGAACTTCAAAATAAATTCGAAAGCGACGAAGTGTTGGAAGCCACCGTCCGCAGCGTCTTAAAAGGCGGATTGAAGGTCCGCGCGCACGGGTTTGACATGTTCATGCCAAAAAGCGAGGTTTCCATGGAGTATACCGAGGATTTCCAACCTTACGTGGGCAAGACCATCCCGATAAAGATTATCGAAATCGGCCGCAAAAACAACCGCTTCAAGATTGTGGTCTCCCACCGTGCCGTGCAACGCGACCAAGAGAAAATCAAGAAGCAAGAAGAGCTGAAAAACATCAACGAAGGCGACGTTTTAGAAGGCACCGTACAAAAGCTCGCTCCTTACGGCGCATTCGTACGTTTTGACAAAGTCGAAGGGCTTTTGCACATTTCCGAGATGTCGCATCATCGCATCAAAAAGCCTAGCGACGTCGTCAAAGAAGGCGACACCGTCAAAGTCAAGATTATTGGCGAAGACGGCGACAAACGTTCGCTTTCCATGAAAGCCTTAGAGCCTTCCCCATGGGAGAAATTCGCCGAAAATCACAAGCCCGGCGACCGCGTTCAGGGAAAAGTCGTCAAGAAGATGCAATTTGGCATCCTAGTCGAAGTCGAACGCGACGTGGCCGGCATCGTCCATAAAAACGACTATTCGTGGAACCCCCGTTTCAATTTGGCCGGCAACGTAAACGTCGGCGACGAGATTGAAGTCCAGATTCTTTCCATCGACGCTGAAAACCGCAAGATGCGTCTTTCGAAAAAACACCTTGAATACAATCCTTGGGAAGATGTCGACGTCAAAATCGGCGATGAAATCTCCGGCGAAGTCAAAGAACTTCAGCCTCGCGGCGCTTTGATCGAAACCAACGGCGTCGAAGCGTTCCTGCCGATTTCCGAAATTCAGGAATCCCACGTCGATCAAGTTGGCGACGTCTTCAGCGAAGGCGACGTCATCAACGCCATCGTACTCAAGTTCAACAAAGAAAACTGGCAAATGGTTGTCAGCAAGAAAGCCTACGACAGCAAGAAAGTCCGTGACGAATACAAGAAACACTTAAAAAGCGAAAACAAATCCGACCAGTCGCAAACGCTCGGAGAACTTTTCGCCGAGAAATTCAAAGACTTGAAAAAATAGAGGATGAAGGCCTATGATTCCATCCGTCGCCATCGTGGGCCGACCCAACGTCGGCAAATCCACACTTTTCAACCGTATCATCGGCGAACGCCTTGCCATTACCGATGAAACACCCGGTTTGACCCGCGATCGCCTATACGCGAAGGCGGAATGGCTGACACGCACCTTCAATATCATCGACACCGGGGGCATCGATTTTGACGATGCCCCTTTTATTCACGACATCAAAGCGCAGACGGAAATCGCCATCGACGAAGCGGACGTCATCGTGTTCGTCGTCGATGTGCGCACCGGTCTTACCGATGAAGACGCGTTTATCGCCCGCATGCTTTACAAGGCCGATACGCCTGTCGTTTTGGCCGTCAACAAAGTCGACGACGTTTCGCTTAAAGATACTTTGTACGAGTTTTACGCGCTCGGTCTAGGCGACCCCATTGCCATCAGCAGCGAACACGGGACGGGCACCGGCGATCTGCTTGACAAAGTGGTGAGCATCTTGCCCGAATCCATGCCCGACCCATACGAAGAAGACACCATCAAGCTTTCGCTGATTGGCCGCCCGAACGTCGGCAAAAGTTCTCTGATGAACGCACTTTTGCAAGAAGAACGCGTCATCGTCAGCGAAATCGAACGCACAACCCGCGACGCGGTCGACTCCATTTTCGAAAAAGACGGCCAGGAATACGTCGTCATCGACACCGCGGGTCTGCGAAAAAGAGGCAAAGTTTACGAAAACGCCGAGAAATATAGCGTACTGCGCGCGCTTAGCGCCATCGAACGAAGCGACATCGCTTTAGTGCTGATCGACGCGACCCAAGGCATCATCGAACAGGACAAGAAGATTGCCGGTTATGCGCTTGAGGCCGGCAAGCCGGTCATCATCGTCGTAAACAAATGGGACGCCATTGAAAAGGACACCCGCACCATGAACCGCTGGGAAAAAGAGATTCTTTCGCATTTTCAATTTCTGCACAAAGCGCCGGTCATTTTCCTTTCCGCCCTGACCAAAGCGCGCATCAACACTTTGTTTCCCGTAATCCGGGAGATGTATGAGGATTATTCCAAGCGCGTCCAAACCTCGGTTTTGAACGACATCATCGTCGACGCTTTCCATTCCAATCCTCCCAAAAGTCATAACGGCGGCGTCATCAAAGGGTATTACGCCACGCAGGTCGGAACCAAACCTCCGACTTTCATTCTTTTTGTCAACAACACCGAATGGATGCACTTCAGCTACGAACGGTATTTGAAAAACCGTATCCGCGAAGCCTTCGGCTTTCGCGGCATTCCCATCAAAATCCTATTGAGGAGGCGCGAATAGCATGAAAGTGAGCGTCATCGGCGGTGGGTCCTGGGGACTCGCCCTATCCAAAGTATTAAGCGACAACAACCACGATGTGCTTGTCTACGATGTCAACCCAAAAATCATCCAAAGCGTCAACGAAAATCATTTGTGCATGCAACTGAACATTACGATTCCCGAAGGAATCAAAGCGACAGACGATTTGAAGGAATCGATGGCTTTCGCAGACATTTTGCTGTTTGCCGTGCCGACCAAAGTTTTAAGAAAGGCCATCGAAGACGTTTTGCCCCCCCTCAACAACAAGAAGCTCATTATCAACGCCGCCAAAGGCATAGAACCCGCAACGTTCAAGCGGAATTCCGAAATTCTTCAAGAGATGGTTCCGCCGGAATATTTTAAGGGGTTTGTGGCTTTGAGCGGACCTAGCCACGCCGAAGAAGTCATCCGCGGAATGACGACGCTGATCACAAGCGCCTCCGAACGTTTTGAAGACGCTTGTTATGTGCAAAATCTCTTCCACAACAAAAAATACTTCCGCGTGTATTCAAGTACCGATTTGAAAGGCGTCGAATTAGGCGGCGCGCTCAAAAACATATTCGCCCTCGCCGCCGGCATCGCCAAAGGCCAAGGCCATGGCGACAACGCTTTAGCGGCTTTGATTACAAGGGGCCTTGTGGAAATGGGCAAAATCTATGAAGCCCTAGACGCCAGCAAAGACGCCTTGATGGGTCTATCCGGAATTGGAGACTTGTTTGTCACGTGCACGAGCGAGCATTCCCGAAACTTTCAAGCCGGCTTAAAAATAGGTTCCGGCAAGAATCTGCACGAGACGCTAGATTCCATGACGATGGTTGTAGAAGGAATTCGCACCTGCGAAGCCGCCTACGCCCTAGCGAAAGCGCGCAACATCGACACCCCCATCATCAACGCCATCCACGATGTCGTTTTTGACCGCGTGGAGCCGAGAAAAGCCTTTGCGCAACTTCTCTCCCGCGAGTCTAAACCCGAAAGAAAGCCTTAAAAAGGGAAAAAAACTTGATTTTTTTCTCAAAATGGGCTTGATTTCCTTGCAAACCCTCTAACGACTTGCTATAATGAGCTTAGTAAATCAAATGAGGAGGGAATTGGAACGATGAACAAGACAGAATTGGTTGCAAAAATTGCAGAAGTATCAGGTCTTACTAAGAAAGATGCAGAAGCAGCTCTCAACGCTACACTCGGCGCCATCCAAGATTCTTTGGTCAAAGGCGACAAAGTTGTATTGACTGGGTTTGGAACTTTTGAAGTTAGAGAACGCAAACCACGTGTAGGTCACAACCCGAGAACCGGCGATTCGATTTCTATCCCTGCGCAAAAATCACCTGCTTTCAAAGCCGGAAAAGTCTTGAAAGACGCAGTCCGCTAAAACGCTTCAATAAAAAAAAAATACCATAGAAATATGGTATTTTTTTTTCGAATGTGGTACTTTTTTTATTGAAGGTGGTGGGTGAATGTGGAACCGAACGAGTATCTAGACGAGAATCTGCTTGACGCTTTGTTAGGCGAGGATTTCGACGCGTTGGAACAATTCGATTTGTTCGCATGCGACACGCGCGGTCAAAATTTGTTGTTTTACGCAATCCGGCAAAAAGTGCACCGCGTTTTTGCGTATTTGCTAGAACGCGGTTTAAGCGTGAATCAAGAAAACCATTTCAAAGACACGCCTTTGCATGCGGCGGCCTACATAGGAGAAGCGGACATGGTCTCTGCGCTTCTTCAAAAAGACGCCGCAATCGACGCCCGCAACAAAAAAGGCATCACGCCTTTGATGTTTGCGGCAAGAAAAGGCGATTTGAAGACCGTCGAGACGCTTTTGAATGCGGGCGCCGATTTGTCCATCCGCGACAAAGAGGGCCTTTCTGTCGCTTTCCATGCCGTCCGCAGCAAAAAACGCGAAGTGTTTGAATATCTGCTTGACGCCGGAGCCAATCCATTTGCCTTTTCCGCGCAGCGAGACACGTTGCACCATGCGGTGGCCGCCTATGGAACGTTGCCGATGCAAAAAAGGCTGTTTGAAGAAAAGCTCACCCCCTACATCAAAAACCTCTACGGCGTTTCGCCTTTGCACGAAGCTTCGAAACGAAGCGACAACGCGATGGTCGACAACCTTCTTTTTTACGGGCTTTCGCCTTCCGAACAGGATCGTTTCCAAAACGACGCGTTTGCTTACGCGCAAGAAGCCGGCGACGTTTCCATGCAGCTTTACCGTTTCGAAAACCGCCCAAAAATTCGCGAGAATCTCGGGTCCCTTCCTTTGCACAAAGCGCTGCGAAAAGGGCGTTATGACGAAGCCGAAGCGCTGATTAAAATGCGTAGAGGCATCGACCAGAAAGATTGCTTCTACAACAAGCCGCTTTTTTACGCGCTTTTAAATGGAGATATAGATCTTATCAAAGCGCTTTTGGAGAGTGGCGTTTCCGCTTTTGACATTGATGCGTTCGGGCATAGCGCCATTTTCTACGCCATCCTGTTTAAGAATCTCAAAGCGATTGAACTGTTGAAAGACAAGAAAAAAGACGTTTTGGACAAACCTGCGAAAAGGCTTCTCAAAACGTCGGATGCAAGCGTTCAAAAACAGTTCTTCCATTAAAGGACCGTGAACATGAGCGTCAACTGCAAAATGTTCCAAATCATATGGGCGAAGATGACGACGAAAATCATTTTGCCCGAATAATAATATATGAAAGACAAAATGATGCCTAAGGACAGATACGGAAAAAGGTTTAACACGCGGATGGGGTCTTGAACGACGAACTCCAAATCGTTTAGGAAATGAAGCAAGGCGAAAACGAGGCTGTTGAGCAAGATTGCGGCCAAGTTCCCGTATTTTTTGAAAAAGAGCGAATAAAGCCCTCTTCTAAAAACCAACTCTTCAAGGACAGGCGCAAAAAAACCGGCAAACAAGACAAGCGCGAGGATATCGTGCCATGCGCCCCCTAAAAGCATTTCAAGGGCCGCTTGGTTTTCTGCGGTCGTATCATGTCCGGCAAGCTGAAAGATGCTAGAGGTGAGCATGTTGGCCGCGAACATCAGCCCGATTGCCAAGGCGATCAATCCCCATGAGCGGCGCGGGTTTTCTTTGAAGTAGGTCCACTGGTTTTTGAAAAGATAGATGTAGGCCAAATGGACGACGATGGCGGTGACCGCCGCATACCAGGCGAGATTGCTTAGCGAGGAAAAGGTGATCATCAACGCTTCGTCTTCAAATATGCGCGGAAAAATCACCATGACGGTGAGCTGAAAAGCGTACACCACGACCAATGATATGACGTAGGTCAACAATATTTGCTTGTCCAAGGGCTTTTTTTTGATTTTCATACCATATCAACTCCATCTTAGGACATTATACCACAAGCTTCACGTGGGAAAAACCCATATGTGCGACATTCTCATTGACAAGGGCAAACTTTGTGATATTATAGTGTCAAGAATTCAATCCTCAGCCATTCGCAGAGAAAGTGGTGATGCATCATGGCGAAGAAAACGTTTGCGGTAATCGGACTCGGCCGTTTCGGTTTGAGCGTTGTTGAAGAACTGATCAAAAGCGGCCACGAGGTTTTGGTGATCGACAACAATCAAGACCGCATCGCGAAAATGGCAAAAGTGGCGACGCATGCCGTTGTATTGGACACATCCGACGAATCCGCGCTTCGCGAGGTCGGCATCCAAAGCATCGACCATGTCATCGTAGCCATCGGCAAAGACATAAAAAACAGCATCTTGACCACGTTGATTCTAAAAGAAATCGGCGTCAAAAAAGTCACGGTCAAAGTGCAAAACGCCTACCATGAGAAAGTCGTGCTAAAGCTTGGCGCGGATGAAACCATCCAACCCGAACGCATTACCGGAAGGCGCCTTGCCCATCAAGTGATTTCCGACAACATCCTTGAATATTACGATTTGAGCGAGAACCACAGTTTCGTCGTCGTCAAGGCGACGCCGAAACTCGTCGACACGACGGTGGCGAATTTGGACCTTCGCGACCGTTTCCACTTGAATCTCGTCGCCATCAAGAGAAACGGCGACATCCTCATCAGCAAGCCGGACGACGTGTTCCGTGAAGACGATCAGCTTCTTTTGGTCGGCGCCAATTCCGACCTCCAGAAATTCACCGTATGGAGCGAAAAATAAAAAGGCCTTTTTTCGAAAGGCTTTTTTTGTAGAGGTGACGTATGAAAAAAATAGTCCTCGCCAGCCAAAACGAGCACAAGTTGCAAGAAATCTCGCCGCCGCTTGAATCCCTCGGCTTTGAAGTGTTGAGTCTCGTCGATTTTGAGGAGTATGAAGCGCCTAGGGAAACCGGTGCGACGTTTTTGGAAAACGCACGATTGAAAGCGCGGGCGCTTCGAAAGCACACTTCTTCGATGATTTTGGCCGACGATTCCGGCTTAGAGGTGGAAGCGTTGAAAAAAGCGCCCGGAGTCCAGTCAAAGCGCTTTTCCGACGAAGGCGACGACCACGCCAACAACAAGCTTCTCTTAAACAAGATGGCGGACAAAACCAATCGCCACGCCATGTTTCGCACCGTGATGGTTTTGCTTCTGGAAGACGGGAAAGAAGTGTCGTTTGAAGGTACCTTGCCCGGGTATATCCACACCGCCGCCGAAGGCGGAGAAGGGTTTGGCTACGACACCGTCTTCATTCCCGTCGGTCATTCGGAAACGCTAGCGAGTTTGGGGTTCGACCATAAACAGCGCATATCGCACCGCAAACGTTGTTTGGACAAAGTGATCGCCTATTTGCGGAATCTTTGATCACAACTTCGGATGTTTCACCTAATGAAAGGGAACGTGTATGGATTTGACAAAATCGCTTGAGGCCGCTTTGCGCGACAACAACAAAGAAAAAGCCGCCCGCATCGTATTGGACGCGCTTGAAGATGGGCTGCCTTTGGTTGAGCTTTATGAGGATGTCTTCGCCAAAATCCTCAACGCCATCCATTGCGAAGAAGAAGACTACGCCTGCGTTTGGATCGAACACCAAATGACTTCCATCGTTCGTACGCTCGTTGAAATGACGTATTCGCATGTCTTGAAAGAGAAGAAAACGCCAGCCAATCCCAAGCATGCGCTCGTTGTATGCCCCAGGATGGAATACCACGATTTGGGCGCGGTCGTTGGCGCCCACTTCTTGGAATTGGAAGGCTTTCGAACGACATACTTAGGCGCCAACACGCCGCTACAAACCATCGACAACGCATTGAGCGCGCTGCGTGTCGATTTTTTGGTAATCAGCGTTTCCAACGCCTACCATTTGTTTGAGGCCCGCCGAATCATTGAGCATGTCCAAAATAAGTTTTCCAAGGTACGCATTGTCGGCGCCGGAAGAGGCTTTCAGAAAGAAGCCCATAAATTTGAGGATTCTTTGGCCTACGTTTTGGACCGCTACGATTCCGTCGTCGCGATGGCCAACAAGGAGGCGCTATGATGCTTCCTTTAAAGATTGCCGCGCGCTTTTTGGGCGCTTCAAAGCTGCAGACGGTTCTAATTACCGTAGGCATAGCGGTCGGCGTCAGTGTGCAAGTCTTCATTGGATCTTTGATTCAAGGTTTGCAAAACGATTTGATCGATTCGACCATCGGAAACCGCGCTCAAATCACCGTTCGCGCCGAAGAGAGGGGAACGTTTTTAGAAGACGATGAAGAGCGGTATGAAACGTTGCGCTCTTTCGATGAAGACATAGGCGTTGTGAACCGCATGGTCGAAGGGCCTGCGACGTTGCTTGGGGAAAACGACGAACCGATATTGCTTCGCGGGTTTGATTATGAAGACGCCGATGAGCTTTACAATTTTTCCGGCAACTTAAAAGAAGGCCGTTTGCCTGAGGGCGACCATGAGGTCGTCGTGGGGGTTTCGTTGTTAAAAATTGCGGAAAAAGAAGTCGGCGATTCCATCGATGTGTTTTTGGGCCCGCCCCGCCTTGAAACCTATACCGTAACGGTGGTGGGAAGTTTCGACCTAGGTGCGGCGCAAGTCAATGAAACATGGGTGGTCGGCACCCTATCCGGCGTCCAATCGTTTTTTGGCACGGAAGGCATAAGCGCCTACGAAATGCAGCTTAACGATGTGTTCGCCTCCTCGAGTTTGGCCGAAACCATGCGAGAAGCGCTTCCCGGCCTTCGCGTCAACGAATGGCAGGCGGACAATGAAGATTTGCTGAGCGGCCTTGAGGGGCAAAGCATATCAAGCGCCATGATTCAAGTGTTCGTAATGGTTAGTGTCGTGCTCGGGATTGCCAGCGTCTTGGCCATTACCGTATTGCAAAAGTCGAAACAGCTTGGCATTTTGAAAGCCATGGGCATCACCGACAGGAAGGCTAGTCTGATCTTTTTGGCTCAAGGCTTCATTCTGGGTTTGATGGGCGCAATATTGGGCGTGTTATTGGGACTCTTTCTAGCGTATTCGTTCACCGTGTTTGCGGTGGATGCGGCCGGCGATCCCGTAGTGAATGTGTTTATCAATCCTTCTTTCATCGCCATATCCGCCACCATCGCGGTGAGTGCGAGCTTGATCGCTTCAATCATTCCCGCCCGCCGCAGCGCGAGATTGAACGTCATCGAGGTGATTCGCAATGGCTGAATACGCATTGGAATTGGAAAACGTCAAAAAAACGTACGGCAAGGCTGTCAAGACCGAAGTGTTGCATGGCCTTTCGTTTTCCGTTGAGAAAGGCTCCTTCACCGCCATCATCGGACAAAGCGGAAGCGGCAAAAGCACGCTTTTAAACATTGTCGGCACGTTGGATCAGCCGAGCGAGGGCATGGTGAAAATACTGGGCAAACGCACCGACTCCATGGGCAAAAACGCCTTGGCGATGCTGCGCAACAAGACCATCGGGTTTATCTTTCAGCACCATTATCTTCTGCCGGAGTTCTCGGCGTTTGAAAACATATTGATGCCCTACAAAATTGCGCACGGCCGTGTCGATGAAAAAGCGAAAGCGTACGCCGAAGAGCTCATCCGCTTGACCGGACTTGAACACGTCAAAAACAATCCCGCAAACGAAATGTCCGGAGGTCAGCAACAAAGGGTTTCGATTGCCCGCGCGCTGATCAACCGTCCCGAAATCATCTTGGCCGATGAACCCACGGGTTCGCTTGACAGTGCGACAACGGATAACATCTACGCGCTTTTGAGAGAATTGAATCAAAAATACCATACCACTTTTGTGGTCATTACCCACGACCAAGAAGTGGCGCAAAAAGCCGACCGCATCATCGAACTCAAAGACGGAACCATCTCGTTGGACGTCGTCCCGGAGAACAAACAAGGAGGATAACCATGCAGTTGCTGATTATGAGCGATATCCACGGCCATAAACAACGGTTCACCGATATCGTCGAACACTACGATACCGCCGATTTCATCATCAGTTTGGGCGATTCCGAACTCAAGCACAAACTCTTGCAAAAATACGACATCATCGCCATCAAAGGGAACTACCCCTTTGACGCCGGCTTCACCTATGAGCATGTGATGAACGTAGAGGGTAGGAATTTGCTTCTGACGCACGGTCACCGCTACCGGGTGAAATCGGGTTACGACAAGCTTTATTACAGGATGTTGGAATCCGAAAGCGTCCTCGCCTTGCATGGGCATACGCACGTTCCTCACATCCAAAAAATCGCCGACCGTTACGTGCTCAATCCCGGGTCCTTGTCCCAAGGAAGGGGCGAACACCCCGATACCTATTTGCTTTTGGAGTTTCAAAACGACGCCGTTTTGGCAACATGGAAGAACGCTTTGACGCATGAAACGCTGGACACTAAGCGCCTTGATGTCTAAAAGGTCTTTGTTGGGGCGGTTGCAAGGATATTTGCGAAAAGGGAAAACGGTGTTTTTCCTTTTTATTTCGGCCGATATATGATACACTTTTATTGACATAAGTGATGGTGAAAACTATGGAAAAAGAAAAATATACAAAGCTCACAAGGCACCAACAACGCATAAAAATCGTCGAACGCCTCTACACGATGGACATCCACGACGATTTTTCCCATGAAAAGACAGGATACGGCTTCGTTGATGAAGTCCTTGAAGGCCTTATTCCGGCGCTTCAGGAAGTCGACGATCTTTTGTCCAAAAACCTCGTCCACTACACCCTGAAGCGTTTGAATTATGTCGACCGCGCGATTTTGCGCCTTGCGGCCTACGAATTGTCCAAGACGCAAACCCCTGTAGAAATCGTCATCGACGAAGCGCTTAAAATCACCCACTCTCTTTCCGACGAAGGGGACAAAAAGCATGTCGCCTTCAACAACAAAGTGCTCGACAACGTGAAAAACGATCTCAAGAAAGCGTGATAGGATGGAAAAGAAAAAGCCACTGAGCGTTTCCGCGCTGACGGATTACATCAAATACAAATTCGACCGCGATGAACACCTTCAAGACGTTTACTTAGAGGGAGAAGTGTCGAATTTCAAGAAAAATGTCCGCGGACATTTTTATTTCACGTTGAAAGACGACAACGCCTCCATCCGCGCGGTGATGTTTCGCGGCAACGCCTGGAAGGTGAAATTCCCCCCCGAAGACGGGACGAACGTCATCGTCCGCGGGTATGTCAGCGTCTTCAAAGTCGCCGGGTCCTATCAAATTTACGTGGAAGACATGCAGGAAGTCGGTCTCGGCAACCTTTACCGGCAATATCTGAAATTGAAAGAGGACCTTGAAAAGAAGGGGTATTTCGCCGAAGAACGCAAACGGCCCCTGCCGCAGTTTCCCAAACAAATCGCCGTATTGACAAGCGCGACCGGCGCGGCGGTGCGCGACATCATTCACATCATCAATCGGCGCTATCCTTTGGTGAAAATCCTCGTTTATCCCACAACCGTGCAAGGCGATGCGGCCAAGGACGAGATTGTCAAGAACTTGAAAGCCGCCGGCGCAAATCAAGAAAACGACGTCGTCATCGTTGGCCGAGGCGGCGGCAGCATCGAAGACCTTTGGGCTTTCAACGAAGAGATTGTCGCGGATGCGATTTACCACTGCCCCATTCCCGTTGTGAGCGCCGTCGGACACGAAACGGATTTCACCATCGCCGATTTCGTCGCCGACAAGCGCGCCCCGACGCCATCGGGTGCCGCGGAAATCGTCGTTCCCGACCAGAACATCCTCCACCGCGACATCGACAAACTCCGCGTCCGAAACGAAGACGCCCTCAAACGACGCGTGGACGAACGGCGGAAAAGACTAGACGAACTCTCCTCCCGCTATGTGCTCAAAGACCCGCTGCGCATTTTGGAACCGATGGAAAAACGCCTTGAGCATCTCAGGGACAAATTGCGGATTCTAAGTCCGCAAAGACGTTTGAAAGAAGAACAAGAACAGCTGCAAAAGCTTCTTAAAAACTTGCAAAGAAACGCGCAACTCTATTTGAAGGAAAAAAGGCAGACGCTCGAATCGCGCGAAGAACAGCTCAAATTTCTAAGTCCGAAAGGGCTGATGGAAAAAGGCTACACTTTGGCGAAAAAGGACGGGCGGATTGTCAAACGGGCTTCCGACGTTCAAGTCGGCGATACGCTCGAGATGGAATTTTACGACGGACGCATAGACGCGAAAGTCACCGATAAAAAGGAGAAGGATAGCGATGGATAAGAAATCATTTGAAGAAGCGCTCAAAGAACTCGAAGGACTGGTCGAGGAACTCGAAAAAGGCGATTTGGCGCTTGATCAGGCTGTAAAAAAATACGAAGAAGGGCGCAAGCTCAGCAAACACTGTCACGCCTTGCTTGAAGAGGCCGAAAAAGCCTTGACCAAGAAAATGGAAAACGGTCAAGAGACCGATTTCGACATGCCCAAGGATGAAGAAGAATAAGGATTGATTCGCGTGGACGTTAAAGACATCAAATCTCCCGATTTTCTTAAAGACCTCTCCATTGCCGAATGCGAGGCGCTTAGCGCCGACATTCGGAACTTTCTAGTGGAGAATCTTTCGCAAACCGGCGGCCACTTCTCAAGCAATATGGGCGTGGTGGAGTTGACCGTGGCCTTGCATAAGGTGTTCGATTCGCCGAAAGACAAAATTATTTTCGACGTCGGCCACCAAGGATACGTGCACAAAATCTTAACGGGCCGGGCGAACGAGTTTGCGACGCTTCGCCAAACGGATGGTTTGAGCGGATTTTTAAAGCGGGAGGAGAGTCCGCACGACGTATATGAGGCCGGACACTCCTCAACCTCTATCGCCGCGGCGGCGGGCATGTTGTTTGCGCGGCCTTTCCAGCCCTCCATCGGCCATGTCGTCGCCTTGATTGGCGATGGCGCTCTCGCTAGCGGCATGGCTTTAGAAGCGCTCAACTTCATCGGTCACTATCCGGAGAAAAACCCCATCATCGTTTTAAACGACAACGAGATGAGCATTAGTGAAAACGTCGGACATTTGGCGCGCATGATGACAAATCTGCGCATGCGCAGAAGTTATCGTTCGCTCAGGCGTAAGACGAGCCGTCTCGTCCCGAAGCGTTTTCGCGGCTTTACGTCGAAAATCGAAAAGCGCATCAAAGGATTTTTGACCGGACACACGTATTTTGAATCCCTCGGTTACCAATATTACGGACTCCTTGACGGACACGATTTCAAACAGCTGTTGAAAGCCTTTGAAGTCGCGAAGAAATCCAACCAGCCCACCGTCATCCACGTGCGCACTGTCAAAGGGAAGGGCTATGAACCCTCCGAACAAGACAAACTCGGCAAATGGCACGGCGCGCCTCCTTTTCACGTAGAAAACGGCGAATTTTTCAAAGGGCGCTCAAAAGACACGCTGCCTTACTGCAGCGTCGTGGCGCGCATGCTTGAACATAAAGCGGAAAAAGACAAAGAATTCTACGTCGTGACGCCGGCGATGATTGGCGGGTCCGACTTGCATTCATTTCAAGAACGCTTCCCGAAGCAGTTGATTGACACGGGCATCGCCGAAGCGACGGCGATGACGCTTTCTTGTTCACTCGCTTTGAGCAATACCCGCGTGTTTTTGACGATGTATTCGACCTTCTTGCAAAGGGCTTACGACCAAGTCCTACACGATGTGGCCCGGCAAAAGGCGGACTTGGTTGTCGGTGTGGACCGCAGCGGACTCGTTGGCGCCGACGGCGACACCCATCAGGGGCTTTACGACATTCCGATGCTTTCGCACATTCCCGGTGTGACCATCGCCCAACCCAAAGACGCCGAAGAGCTTCTTTCTCTTTTCGCTTATGCCTTTGAGAAGCACAAAGGCCCCATCTTCATCCGCTATCCGAAAGAAAACACCCGTTTCGACCCTTCTATGCTTGAAAACGTCGTGCCCGCGGAGAAGAGCTGGACGAAACTCACGGGTGGTTCGCAAGGTACCATCATCGCTTTCGGTCAGATTGTCGAGACCCTCAGGGCCCGCATTGCGGACGAAAACCTCGATGTGACGCTGATCAACGCTCGTTTCATCAAGCCTCTCGACGAGAAGCTTTTGGACATCGTAAATCCGAAAAAACCCTTAATCGTTTATGAAGAATCCACATTGCAAGGCGGATTAGGCAGCGCCATCTGCCACTATTTCGCCCGCCAAGGACGTCCTCTTGAAAAAGTGCGAACGTTGGGCTTTGAGGAAGCCTTCGTTGAACACGGCGACCGCAATATTCTCTTAAAACGTTACGGCCTGAGCGCCGATGACGTATTAGAAAAGATGAAGGCGCTTATCGATGAGGCTTGATCAATACCTGGTCGCGCACAAGGGTTTTATCTCCCGTCACCGCGCCCAGCAAGAAATCAAATCCGGCCACGTTTGTGTGAATGGAGACGTTGTCTCAAAGCCTTCGTTTCGAGTGCGAAAGGACGATTTGGTCGAGGTCTTCGCGCAAAACCCGTATGTGAGTTATGGCGGGGGGAAACTCGAAGCCGCCCTCCGTCAATTTTCGCTAGATTTCAAAGACAAAACCATTCTCGACGTCGGTTCCTCAACCGGGGGATTTACCGATTGCGCGCTTGCTAACGGCGCAAAGAAAGTTTACGCCGTCGATGTCGGCGATCGTCAAATGGACCCTTCCCTGCGACAAGATTCCCGGGTGCTTTTGCGGGAAAACACCAATTTCTTAGACATCAAAACGAGCGATTTTTCCGACATCGACGTTGTCATCGTCGACGTCAGTTTCACATCCGGACTCCCCATGGTATTCCATGCGGCGAAACTTTTTGAGGACGCTACAATTTTGGCGCTGTTGAAGCCTCAGTTCGAAGGCGGAAGGTCTTTAAAATCGGTCGTTGTCAAGGGATTGAAACCGCTTCGTCGTATTGTACGGGGGTATCTTGAGGATTTAGGGAAAGCCGGTCTTGCACCTTGTGCGATGATTGAGTCGCCTAGGCAAGACAAACGCGGAAACCGTGAATTTTTCGTTTTGATCGATCCTAAACGCCCCGGGCAAAGCGTCGAAGCTTTGCTTGAGACGATAAATGAAAAGAGGTGTCCGAATGCTCAAACACCTTAGCGTGAAAAATTTCGCCATCATAGAAAACATTGAGGTGTCCTTTGAAGGCGGCATGAACGTTCTGACCGGAGAAACCGGCGCGGGCAAGAGCTTGTTGATCGATGCGATCGGCCTGCTCTTAGGCGATCGCGCGGACAAGGAAGTCGTGCGCAGCGGGCAACGCCACGCCGAAGTGAGCGGGGTTTTTGCGCCGCTCAACGAAGCGGTCAAAGACGTCTTGAATGAAAACGATATCTTGTTTGAAGACGACGAACTCTTAATCAAGCGGCGCATCAGCGCCGACAAAAGCAATCTCATCAAATGCAACGGCGAGACGATCACGTTGGGCGAGTTGCGTAAAATCACCGCACACATCGCCGACATCCACACCCAGCACGACACCAAGCGACTCATCAATCCTGACACCTACTTGGAGCTTCTTGATGGCTACGACTCGGCCATTGGAAAACGGCTAGAAACCTATCAAACAAATCGTGATGCCTACCTTGAGGTTTTCCGAGAACACCAAAACCTCAAATCCAAGCGCCAAAGCACCTTGGAACAGATGGATCTCATTCGCTTCCAGCTTGAAGAAATCGACGCGCACAATCTTACAAGAGGCGAGGAAGAAGAAATTGAATCCCGTTTGAACACACTAAAAAACTTTGACGAAATATTCCAGTCGGTCCAAGCCGCCTACACGGCGCTTGAGAAAAAGGGCGTCTTAGAAGAAACCTACGGCGCCGCACAAGAACTCAGCGACATCGCGGATTACGACGAGGGCTACAAAGAATTGAAAGACCGCGTCGAAAGCGCGTATTTCGAACTCGACGATATCAAACAGACTTTGTCCGAAAAACTTGACGGCCTCGATTTCGACCCGGAAGAACTCGACGAACTCGAAACCCGGAGACATACGCTTTCGACCTTGAAAAACAAATACCACAGAAGCGTCGAAGAAATCCTGGATTATCGCGAAGAAATTCAAGAAGAACTCGAAAACTATAGCGATTACGACGGGTTGTTAGCGCAAACCGAAACACGCCTGAAAGAGCGCTTCGAAGAGCTTTTGAAAGCCGCGTCTTCTTTGAGCGAACAACGCAAAAAGACGGCTCGCTCCATCGAAACGGCCTTGATGAGTGAACTCGGCGATTTGGAACTCAAAAACGCCGCCTTCGAAATCGTCTTTGAGAAAACCGAACCGGAAGATTGTTTCGACGCCGAACGGTTTGGACCCTCCGGTCTCGACGCTGTCGATTTTCACCTCACCACCAACAAAGGCGAGCCTCTCAAACCCTTGAAAAATGTCGCAAGCGGCGGCGAACTCTCGCGCATCATGCTTGCGCTCAAAACACTTTTGGTGCGGCAAGAAACGCTCAATTTGATGATTTTCGACGAAATCGACAGCGGCGTCAGCGGCTATGTGGCTTCGCAAGTCGCCAAAAAAATGCGTTCCATCGCTAAAGACATGCAAGTTTTGGCGATTACGCACCTTCCGCAAGTTGCCGCGGCGGCCCACCGCCATTACCACATCTTCAAAACCTCAAACGAAGAGCGAACCGCAGCGCAAATCAAGCCTCTCGACCACGAGGGACGCATCCGCGAACTCGCCGTCATGATTTCTTCGGATGAAGTGACCACTTCAGCTCTTCAAAGCGCCGAAGAACTGCTCAAATAAAAAAAGCGCCGCGGCGCTTTTTATTCTTAGGCAAAGACTGCTTGATACATAATGACGATGGTTGTGGCGATCAAACCGAGCAGGAAAGCCACGACAAGGACCATGACCACGACTTTTCCCCATTTTTTCTTCAAAGGGTTTACGTAGATGGTTTCTTGTTCGGGTTGCGGTTTCTTTTTGCGCTTTTTGCTTTCAGGCATGTTTTCACCTCTTCGTTGGAATAAGCTTCGCAACACTCATTATAACGTATAAGCACAGAAAAGGAAAGTTTTCTATGAAGAAATATCGTATCCTCTTTCACATCGATTTGAACGCGTTTTTCGCCAGTTGCGAAGAAGCGGAAGACCCGGGTCTTAAAAACCGCCCCATCGGCATCGGAGGCGGCGACCGCGGCATTTTGACGACGGCGAATTATGAAGCGAGAAAATTCGGCGTCAAAAGCGCCATGCCCGTTATGGAAGCGAAGAAAAGGTGTCCTCGGCTGAAGGTTTTGCCGGTCAACTTCACCCTGTATGAAAAATACAGCCGGCTATTTTTCGACTATCTCTCCGGATACACGAAACAGATGGAACCGGCCTCCATCGACGAAGCCTATCTCGACATGACCGAAGCGACAAAAGGCAAGCACCCGCTCGATGTGGCCAAAAAAATACAAAGCGACTTGTTGAAACGATACAAACTGCCCGTGAGCATCGGCATAGGCCCCAACCGTTTTCTCGCGAAAATGGCGTCGGATATGAAAAAACCGCTTGGCATTACCGTGCTTCGCAAACGGGACGTCAAGAAAAAGCTGTGGCCGTTGCCGATTGAGGATTTGCACGGCATCGGCAAAAAAACGGTGCCGAAAATAAAGCTGCTCGGCATTGAGACGATCGGCGATTTCGCTCGCTTCAAGGACAAACAAAAAATCGCCGCGTTTTTGGGCAACCAAACGGAGTCTTTCCTGGCCAAAGCCCACGGCGAGGGCAGCGCCGTCGTCGACCCTTCCCGTCAAGAGTCCCACCAAAGCGTCGGCAACTCGAAAACGTTCGAAGGGTTTCTTCACGAATACCAAGAGATGGTGCAGGCTTTAAGAAGGCTTTGTTCGAATGTTAGTTCGCGGCTCAAAGACAAAGATTTGGCCGCAAAAACGATTGCGGTGCAGGTGCGTTTCAACGATTTTGAGAACCGTTCGAAACATTTCACATTTCCTTATCACACCAACGATTTCTACAAGATGTTCACCGAAGTCGAACGCCTCTTCGACGATTTGTACAAAGAAAAACCCGTGCATTTGCTTGGCGTGAGCACTTCGAATGTCGAAAAGACGAAGACGTTGTTCAAGCAGCTTTCCATTTTTGAAGTGAAAGAGAAAAAACCCAGCGACGACAACGTCGACAAGGTGCTAAAAAGCATCAACGCCCACTACGACAAACCGCTTTTGAAAAAAGGCGTCGACGATCCGACCACCGACAAATGACGATTGTTGTCGCGTGGGCTTTGTGATAGAATAATTTTATAAGCAACAACACGATGTTAGGGGTGTGTTTATGAAACGATGGATATTGGCCGGTGTCTTCTTGCTGTTTGCGGCCTTGTTGGGCGCATGTGAAGAAGAACAGGTCATCGAGACCATTACGCCGACATTCACCGGTATGGAAATCAACGGGCGCGATCCGCTCACAGAAGAGGGTGAAATCGACCCGTACTTTTTGCAAAAGGACGAAGTCTTCGAAGTGGAGATTTTTTTGGACAACCCTTCGAACTTGCCCATCAACCTCATACGCATGCACGGACGTTCTTTCCGTGCGAGCCGCTTTGAGGAGGGAAGCACCAACGAACATATCGTTTTGCGCATCAACGCCGGTTCGATTCCCGGAGACAGCGAACATACGTTGAATGAAATCGAATACATAGATGACGGTGTGGAAGCTCTAAACATCACCGAGGACAACCAATACGGTATCCGCATCTTGAAAGACGCTCCGCAAATCAATCTCCAAAGCGTGACGCCAAACGAAAACTCTTTGAATTTTGTGCTGAATCTTGCCGACCCCGACGATACGTTCATCGAGGGGCATTTGGATTTAATGGACGGAGACGATGTGGTGAAAAGCATGGAGATTACGCCGGGCAGCCATTCCTTTGAGGGGTTGTTGAGCGATAAAGAGTATACGTTCAAAGCTTACGGCGATTACGAGTTGAACGACGACGAAGGTGTCTATGAAGACGTCGAATTGTTCGCAAGCGCGCCGATTTCGACTTTGGCCAAAGATTCGCCTGCCGCGTCGATTGAGAACGTCGAAGCCTCGGAAACCGATGTCACATTCGACCTCGATTTCTCCGACCCTTCGGATGTTTTGCTTGAGGACGGTTTGCAGGCGCGCATTTATAACGACGAATACGAAGACACGATGGCGCTCGATTTGGAAGACCTTTCCGGCTTGGCTTTTTCGGGTCTTTTAAACAACAACGAATACACCATAGAGATTCTGGCCGAATACGACCTCAAAGACGGCGAAGGCGTTAGAAGCGACGTTCGTTTGGGCACGTACACGTTTACGACGCTTGAACGGGAGATGCCCGGCGTGGGCACGACCCTCACAAGCGTCAGCGAAACGCGCCTCGTTTGGTCGATCGACACGACGGCTCTTAATGAGATTGCCGTTCCCTCATCGGTCAGCGCCAGAGTTTTTGACGAGACAAGCGGTGAAAAACTTGCGCAGACCAGTTTGGCCGAAGACCAAGCGGTGTTCGACGTCGACGGATTTTTCGCCGACCGGGAAATACGGCTTGAGATATGGGCGGAATACGACCTTGACGACGGCGAAGGCATCCGTCATGGAAAGGTCCATGAAGAAACGGTGCGCACCGATCGCAACCAAAAACCTACGGGCAGCGTCAACTCCATGGACCTCCACCAAGATTCCATCGATTTCTCCGTGTCCTTAAACGACCCCTTCTCTACGGCGGTTGCGGATACGTTTGTGGCCAGGTTGT
>PWFC01000040.1 GCA_003554025.1 Mollicutes bacterium | reverse complement strand
CGATGGCGGCTTCGTCAATCAGTTGCTTCAATTGATGCGTCTTCCGAAAATTCCATGGCTAACACATCCGGTGTGGGCTCGTGTGAGTTCCATCTTGGTCATGACGTGGTTCTCGTTCCCTTACTATATGATTGTCGCCTTCGGCATGCTCAAATCCATTCCCAAAGAAAGCTATGAAGCCGCCGAAATGGACGGTGCGAATTCTGTGCAGGTTTTCCGTTACATCACTTTACCTTGGTTGTTCAAAGCGTTGATTCCGGTATTGATTATGGGATTTATCATGCAGTTCAACCAGTTTGGCGTTTATATTTTGACCGAAGGCGGTCCGACAACTGGTTCGCTGGGCGAACCCGGTGCGACCGACTTGTTGATAACGTTTGTGTTCAATTTGGCGTTTAACACCCATCGTTACGCTCTTGCCGCAGCGTACTCGGTCATCATCTTCATTCTTGTCGGCGTCTTTGCGGTGTTGAGCATGGTAGTTGCTCGGAAACGGATGGAGGTGTAAAGATGCGTCCTAAAACGAAAAAAAGACTGATACGCGCGCTGCTTCATGGGTTTTTGGTCGTTTTGGCGTTTGTGACCATTCTGCCGTTTGGCTATATCGTTTTGCTGTCCTTCGGCGAAGGGGTCGTTGGGGCGGAAGCAACCATCCCTGAGGCTTTTACGCTTGGAAATTATCGAGCCCTTTTTGAAGAAACCGCCTTCGCTTCTTGGTTCATCAACTCGCTGCTGCTATCTCTTGCGGCGATGGGCATCGCGATTGTCTTGGTTTCTCTATCGGTCTACGCCTTTTCCCGATTAAACTTTTTTGGACGTTTCAAGACTTTCAACTTTGTCATGCTCGTCCAAATCTTTCCGCTTACTCTCTCGATGGTGTCGATTTTCCGAATCTTTATGGTGTTAGGGTTGTTGAATCGTTTATCCGGCTTGATCATCGTCAACTCTGTTTTGGCTTCGGCGGCTCTGGTGCTTGTCGCCAAAGGCTATTTTGACACAATCCCAAAAGAGATGGATGAAGCGGCTTTGTTGGACGGTGCCGGACGATTGAAAATTTTCTACAAAATCATCATGCCTTTGGCAAAACCTATTTTGGCTATTGTGGCCATGCAAAGTTTTGTCCTTGCTTATAACGAATACGTGATTGCAAGCGCCGTGATGACTGAAGGAATCGATTCCATGCCTTTGGCCGTCGGACTTCAAAGCTTAATCGTCGGACAGTATGGTACGAACTGGAGTCTTTATTGCGCCGGGGCGGTCATTGGAAGCATTCCCATGCTCGTGTTGTTTTACTCGCTACAGAAATATTTTATCAGCAATTTGACGTCAGGCAGCGTCAAGGACTAGGAGGAATATTATGGAGAGATCGGCCGTATACCACATCAGCGAACACGTCTACGCCTACCCTGTAAAAAGTGATGTTTTGGCGGTCCGCTTGAAAGTGAAAAAAGACGATGTCCATTGCGTCAGAGTTCATTACAAAAACATCTACGACCATCAAGCGAAACCGCAGGCGAAGACTATGGAAAAAATACTGTCCGATGCGCATTGCGATTACTACGAGAGCGAAATCCACGTTCCCGAGAAGCGTTTCAAGTACTATTTTGAATTGCTTTTTGAAGAGGGACAACGCTTCTATACAGCTGACGGGTTCTTGAAAGACATCGGACATTTCAACGCTTTCTTCTATCCTTACATCAATCAAGACGATTTGCTGGATGTGCCGCTTTGGGCAAAAGGCGAAACCATTTACCAAATCTTTGTCGACCGTTTCGCAAACGGCGAAACGTCAAACGACCCCGCAAACAAAAAATCGTGGGGTAGTCGCCCTGACCGCCGCACATATTACGGTGGCGACCTTCAAGGAGTCATTGAGCAACTAGATTATTTAAAGGGCTTAGGCGTCAAGATTTTGTATTTGAATCCGCTTTTTGCCTCTCCGACTTACCACAAATACGACATTGAAGACTACTACACCATTGAGAAAATTTTCGGAGGCGAAAAAGCGCTTGAATCACTTGTTGAAAAAGCGCATCAAAAAGATATGAAAATCATCCTTGACGGAGTCTTCAACCATTGCAGCAGCAATCATCCTTATTTTCGGGACGTGCTTGAAAAACAAGAAGCCTCTCCCTACAAGGATTGGTTCATGATTGATTCTTTTCCTGTTTCTAAACAAGAACGGAATTATGACAGTTTTGGCGGACTGGTGCCGAGCATGCCGAAATTTGACACAACAAACCCCGAAGTCATCGGATATCTAACGGATGTTGCGGCGTATTGGACAAAGACCTTGAACATCGATGGTTGGCGACTGGACGTTGCCGACGAAGTCTCTCATACGTTTTGGAAAACCTTCCGCACAAAAGTTAAAAAAGCGAAAAGCGATTTGCTGATCATCGGGGAAGTTTGGAACCATGCCTCGCGCTGGCTGCAAGGCGATGAGATGGACACAGTCACAAACTACAAATTCCGTGAATGGTTGAACCGCTTTGCCCTGCAAGAAATCTCAGCTTCCACCTTTTGGGAGAAAATACAGGCGAACATGGCTCTTTACAAAAAACCTCTTTTTCCCTACTTAATCAATCTTGTCGGCAGCCACGACACCATCCGCAACAAAACCCTGTTAAACGATGAGGCGCTGCATTACCTATCGTTTGCGCTGATGATGATGTTTGAAGGGATGCCGCTCATCTATTATGGAGACGAAGTCGGCATGGAAGGCGGGGAAGACCCTGATAACCGCCGTGCCATGCGCTGGGAGTTGACCGACACCGTTTTGGCCGAGAACATCCGGCAACTATGCCGCTTTCGAGCGCGAAGCGAAATCCTAAAAAAAGGCACGCTTCGCCCACTGTCTCTCGACAAAAGAATCCTCGGATTTGAAAGGACGTACCAAAACGAAACACTCACGGTAGTGTTCAACTTCAGCGAAGCAACCTATACTTTCGACGCTTACGAAGTCCAAACCATTCATTTCGGAGAAGCGACCCTCCAAAACGGTCTTCACATTCCACCGAAACAATTCGCAGTGGTGAGTTGAATGGAACCCTATGTGAGGATTGACACCCCGCTTGAAGACTTTCAAGTGCTTCAACACAAAAACGGACATAAAACGTTGGAACTTGAGGGAACCTACAAAGTACGTTCGCCGAAAGACCAAGTCATCTGTCGTGTCTACTTTGAACAAGAAAACCTCATGGTCGCGGAAGAAAAGCCCGCTATGAAAAACGGACGCTGGCAATGCACGTTTGAACTACAAGCGGGGACCATATACCGGATTGAGACCGGGTTGTTGCTTAAGGAAACCGGTTTTGATGGCCGATACGTCTCAAGAGGTGACATTGTCCGTCATGTGGGTGTGGGTGAAGTGTTTTTAGTCGCCGGACAAAGCAACGCCGTCGGATATGCGCGTGAAGCGCTTGAAGATGGCCCTGAATACGGCGTCTTCATGTACGACCGTCTAAACAAGTGGTCGCTCGCATCGCATCCGATTGGTCATGTTGATGCATCAAAAGCGAACGCTTCCATTTTGATGAGCGGCCACAGCCCTTGGCTCGCTTTCGGCAAGAAGATATACCGCGAAAAACATATGCCCGTTGGTATTGTGCCTCTCGCTTTAAACGGCAGTTTTATCGAACAATGGTACAAGGCATCCGGTTTGTTCAAACAATTGATAGACACGGCCAAAAACGCTGGGCACTTGATTTTCTACCAAGGTTGTTCCGATACCCGCACAATGCATCAGCACTATCAAGCGCGGCTTCACAGCTTCATCGGAGAAGTCCGTAAGACTGCGCCGGCTTTAAAGATATATTTGATTCAAATCAGCGGCACCACGATGCCGGGTGTTGAGGCAAGCGGATGGAACGTTGTCAGAGAAGCCCAGCGAAGCGTCGCAACCGCTTGGAACATTCCTTTAATCACCACTTATGATTTGAAGGATTATAGCGACGACATCCACATCGGCGCGAAAGACAATCTGAAAATCGCACAGCGAATGTATCGGGCCTACACCAAAGGGCCGTCCGTTCAAGCAAAATTCGCATATCGCCATAGCGACGGGACAATCCGCATCGAGCTCACCAAGAATGTGCCGCTTCGTGTTCCCAAAAAGATTCCCATAAGAGTGCATGACGCGGAGGGAAACGACCTTCAGGTGGAAAGAATCAAACAGTGCCAGGAGAATCTCTACATCGAGCACAAACCGGGACAAGCCCAAAAAGTTTCATTGACTTTGGGTGCCTATTGTCAATTTGAGCCCATTCAATCCGATGACCAACCACTTTCGTATTTTAGTTTGTCTTTGTTGAAGGAAAAAACAGCGAACAATCGCTGAAAAATGGAGGATAGAATATGTCACGAATGAAAGTAGTTTTTGCTGCAACTTATCTTATGATATTTGGCGCACTGCTCGTAGGTTGTCAACGAACTACGACGTATGAAGTAGTCTTCGACCACAACTACGAAGACGCACCGGAGGCGATTACCATCGAAGTCGAAGAAGGCGAAACCGTGTCTTCTCAATCTGTATCGCGAGAGGGTCACCAGTTTCAAGGCTGGTACACTTCGGACGACTTTGAAGAGAGCTTTGATTTTGACACGCCCATTGAAAGCGACATGACGCTCTATGCAAAATGGGAAACGGCCGAAGACATGCTGAAGATCACCTACGAATACAACTATGAAGGTTCTCCAGACGCGCTTGTGGAGTACATCGACGAGGGCGATGGCGCACCGGAGCTTGATGTTTCAAGAGAAGGGTATACTTTCTTTGGTTGGTTCACCGATGAAGATGGCGAGAACCACTACACCTTCGACGACGAACCCGATGAAGACTTGACCCTTTATGCTTACTGGGTCGAAGCGCAAAACTATTATTTAGGAACCAGCGCGAATGGTTATCAGACGCCCAGAGACGGAGAATACGTATTTTCACCAGTCCTTGGGAAGCCCGGCTTTTATGAACTGGAAATTGATTTCACCGAAGACAACCGCGACCCTACCTATGATGGACATTTCTACAAAGTGAGCACCGGCGGATGGGGCGAAGAGGAATGTTACGGCGTCGACCATTATGCGTTCCAACCCGCACCCGAACAGACAATGGAAGACGGGACCACTGTGGGATTGGGGTCTATCTACATCGCAGAAAACACAACGCTCACGATTTTGTTTGACGAAAACACCGAGACCATTTATGACGACTACGAACACGTTTTTGAAATTCCGCGGATCTATGGAGATTTCAACGAAGACATGGACCGTGGCGAAAATTGGAGCTTTAAAGACGATGAAGCCTTGACGCTTACCGACGATACGGGCGACGGCCTCTACACCGGGCTGTATAAAAT
>PWFC01000077.1 GCA_003554025.1 Mollicutes bacterium | reverse complement strand
GCGAACCCGTTGAAGACAACGGCATGTACACGGTTTTGGCAACTTCACCGCTAGTGGGAGGCGATTTGGATTTTGATTATTATCCGGGCTCGGAATCGGAACCGGGCGGACAAATTACGATCACCGCTCCGGAAATTGAAGGGCACACTTTTTCCGAATGGCGTTACAGCGGAGAAGAAACCACACTAAGCACCGACAATCCGTTTACCATCACCGTGTATGAGCACAACATCTATTTGGTCGCAATCTACGTCGAGGATGCCCCTGACAATGGCAATAACGCAAATAACGGCGATTCCCCGGATTAGAGAGTAAGCGTACGAACATAACCGTCTAAGAGCGGCGCACGCCGCTCTTTTTTTGTAGTTTGGGTTTTAGGTCGAAAATGTGAGCCTCAATTCACAAAAAATGTGGTATGATTTATGTAAGAAAACGAGGCGATTGCCTCTGATTATAGGAGAGAAATATAAAGAAAATTGTTTTGTTTTTTGTGTTGTCTTTGGCGTTGATGTTGGCGGCATGCGCTGAAAGAACGGATGACGAAGAAACGTTTACGGTAAGCGTTGATGCGACCCAAGCCGACAGCGAGTTCTTTGACGTTGCACCTTCTCCGAATTATTCCATCGAACCTTCTGGCGAAGTAACGGCCGGCACAGAGGTTACCATTACGGCACCGACAGTGGAAGGCTACACGTTCACCGAGTGGCGACTGTCAACGGAAGGCACTCCTTGGAGCACCGAAAATCCCTATACGTTTACCGTCAATGAAGACATCGCGCTGGTTGCGGTTTATACCGCCGATGCAACGAACGGCGACAATGGCGATAACGGTGACAACGGAGACAACGACAATGACGTAGACAACGGCGACAACGACAACGACGTAGACAACGGCGATAACGGAAACGATGTCGACTTGGTTTCGGTATCCGATGTTTGGCTCGCCGGTCATTCACACGAAACAGAAATTGAACTTCAAGGAATTGTAGCCGCTTATACAGACCGCGGATTCATACTTCAAGATGTGGCAACGACGCATATGGTTTCCGTATGGGACGACGCTTTCAATCCCTCGGTAGGCGACTTGGTTGAGTTGAGCGGAGAATGGCAAATCAACTGGGGCATTGCCCAGATTCGCGACTTGACGGACTTGTCGGTTCTTGACTCCGACCAAACCGTGAACTTGGATACTTCGAACGCCGTTGACATCAATTGGGAAGACTACGACAATGGAAACTATTTCAACGGACAATTGATTAAGTTTGACGGCTATTGGGCTCGCACGGCGGGTACGGAAGACACGAACTATTTGAGAATCGCTCACATTTCCGATGGCTTGGCCAACGAAATTTATGACGGGTATTATTTAGGCTTCCAGCTTGGCGCAAACAACCCCAACATCACCGGCGGATTGCCCGATTACTTTACGGGGACCGCAACCGAGTATCCCGATGGCGTATTGTATGCATTCCTCTATGATTCTTCACCTTCTTATCAAAAACTTGTTTTTATTCACGACGACCACCTAGACACCGGTTCATAGTTTGCCACAAGAGTTCGAAGCATTCCATGCGTCATGCCTCTTTCGTGATGCATGCAAAACAGGATTCAACACTTGAAAATTTTCAAGCCTTTGAGAGTGGCGAAACGCCACTCTCTTATTTTGGATTTATCGACAGATTGTGATTTTTCCCTAAAAAACGCATAATTGTGATATGATAAGGGAGAAATTGACACGCATTGTTTCAAAGAAATCGTTCAGGCCGCATTTTGTCGAACGCGCTTTTCGACCTTTAATCAATCGTTTTCACAATATAGACATTGCGTGCTTTAGAGAATAGACATAGGGTGATAATATGAAGAAACTGATGATTTTCGCAACATTGATGCTCTTACTATTCAGCGCTTCGGCATGCGACCGATTCCGCGAATTGAATCCGGGCCCTACCATGCATACCATCACGGTAAACGCGAACATTGATTTTGAATACACTCTTTCGCCTGGTGGCGAAGTGGCCGATGGTGAAGAAGCCACGTTAACGTTGGACAGCCATGAAGATGGGTACGAGTTTGTCCACTGGTATGAAAACACCGCCGAAACCGTACTTAGTGGAGACCTTTCGACCACGTTCACCGTTGAACGAAGCATGGCCATAGAAGCCGTGTTTAGAGTGGCGGACGACAACGACAACGATAACAACGACAATGGCGACAACGACAATGGCGACAACGATAACGGCGACAATGGCAACGACGACAACGGCAATGGCCAAGCCCCCCTTGAGACGCTTACCATACATTATATCGATGTGGGCCAGGCGGATGCGACGTTTATCGAAGGCCCCAATTACAATATCCTAATCGACGCAGGCCGTACCTTTTGGAGCTCTCAAAACAACACCATTCCCCATTTAGAGAATTTGGGAATCGAACGGATCGACCTAGTGATTGGCACCCATCCGCATATGGACCATATCGGAGACATCGACGTGGTGTTGGACACCTTTGAGGTCGGATTGGTTTGGAAAAGCGAGTACGTTCACGACACCGCAACGTATACCCGTGTACGTACCGCCATCGACAACGCGGTGGATGCCGGTGAAATAGAATACGACGAGCCGCGCTTCGGCGATGCGTTGACGCTTGGGCAAAAGGAGCTGAAAGTCTTGAACCCCGTGCCCGATTTTGGCGGCATTCACGACGCTTCCATCAGTCTGATTCTTTCCTATGGCGATGTGCGCTTCATGTTCACCGGCGACGCGGAAGGGCCAACGGAAAACGCGATGATCGAACGCGCCAACGACAAAGGCTTGTCGCTTGATGTCGACCTTTACCAGGCCGGGCATCATGGTTCGAGTACGTCATCGTCAATGCCCTTCATGGAAGCGATGAGTCCTTCGACGACCATTTATTCGGCCGGCTCGGGGAACTCTTACGGGCATCCGCACCAGGAATTCTTAAACAACGTCGCCGCGGTGAACTCCGCCCTTTACGGTACGGATGTCAACGGCAACATCGTCGTCACTTCCGATGGCATCGCGTATGAAGTGAGCGTTGAACGCGGCGAAGCCATTTTGGTCGGTGCGCCTTTAATGAACCCTTACGACCATGAAGTTGCGATTGTTTTCATAGAACAAGACAAACGTTTTGCGTTTGCATGATAAGCAATCCATTTTCCGGATGAAAGAAACAACCAAACGATAAGATAGCGCTTGTTTGTCGATGACCGTCAAACAAGTGCTTTTTCATACGATACGCTGAGTTGTGCCACCATATGTGCATATAGATGCAAGAGACTGCATTGAGTAAGTAGTGAGCGAATAATCGTTCAAGTTTGAAATTTGCACGTTAGTAGAAACCGTCACGTTGTGATTGCAACGTATTACTTTTTATGCTTGTTGGAAGATAAGTAAAACCCTCAATGAAGAACACTTCAAAACTTGCTCCGTTGTCGGTAAGATTCGTCTCCTCTTTTTCGACATGCTTTGAGTCGTTTTGTGATAGACTGAAATTAAAGGAGGAAGGATATGGAACTCTTGAGCAAAAACAAAGAGCGCATTGAAGCGTTGAGCGCGTTTATGCGGGCATTCAACGAAACGGAAGACGGAAAAGAGCGCAAAAAGCTTTACGAACGGTACAAAGACCACATCAAAAGCGTTACCCCCGTCGATTTGTTCTACGTCGAACAATACCGCGAAGACACGCCTTTGGATGTGAAAACCATTAAGGCGCAGGCGAACAAGTTCGTCAATCTGTTTAGCGCCGGGCTCAAAAAGCATGAAATGACGTCGCACGAGCACCCCTTTTTCCAAGCGCTTCTTGAAGAAAACGAAGCGATTCTTTCGCACCTTCGTTCGATGAAGCCCTATTTCAAAAAGGATGCGGACCCAAACGTTGAAGAGGTGCGCAAGGATTTCGAGAAATGCTTGGAATTTGAAAAGAAGTTCGTGAAAAAGGAAAACATCCTGTTTCCGAACATGGAAAAAGGCGTACCTTCGACAAAACCTTTAGAAGTGATGTGGGCGCTTCACGACGACGCCCGGACGCTCATCAAGAAGATTTTGAACAAACTTGGGACAATCTCTTTAAAAAACCAGACGATGAAAGAAATCATCGGCGATTATTACTATCTTATCTACGGACTCACCCAGAAAGAACAAATGATTCTTTTCCCCGTCGCCGACAAAGCGCTTGATGAGAAGACGCTTGATGCCATGTACGAAGAAGCCTTCGAATACGGCTTCACCTTCTTAGAAAAAACGCCGCCCGAAACAAAAGAACCGGAAGAAGATTTTGAGGACGGTTTCTTCAAAACGAAAACGGGCGCGCTTTCGTTCAAGCAGCTTACGCTCCTTATGAACCATTTGCCTGTCGACATCACCTACGTCGACAAAGACGACCGCGTGCGTTATTTCAACGACCGCCCCGAACGGCATTTCCCAAGAAGCCCTTCGATCATCGGTCGGCTCGTCAAGCATTGCCATCCCCCAAAAAGCGTCGACACGGTCGAAAAAATCGTCGAGGCGTTTAAAAATGGAACCAAAGACACCGCCGAGTTTTGGATCACCTTCAAAGGCCGCTTTTTGCATATCCGCTATTTTGCCGTGCGCGATGAAGACGGGAACTACGAAGGCGTGCTTGAGGCCTCGCAGGATGTCACCGACATCCGCGCGTTAAAGGGCGAAAAACGGCTTTTGGACTGGGAATGATTGCAAATAGCGGGACAAACATTCCACTAATTAGAAAGTCTATCGTTTCGGTGGGCCTCATTTCGTTTCCCTTTTACAATAGTAGGTGAAAGGAAGGATATCTATGAGCGAACTCATCAACAACAACCAAAAAGCCCGCCAGGAAAAACTGAAGGCTTTGATCAAAAGATTGCACGAAGGCGAAGACTTCGAAACCGTGAAACAAGAATTCGCCGAAGAATTCGGCAGTGTAAGCACCGAAGAAATCTCCCGCCTCGAACAGGCATTGGTCGAAGAGGGCATGGACGTCGAAGAAATCCAAAAACTTTGCGACGTGCACGCCGACATCATGGGGACCGCGGTCGAAGACATACACGGTAAGAAAAAGCGGAGGATTGGCCATCCCTTGCAAGTTCTGGAAATGGAGAACGAACGGATCGAGCGTTTGATCGACGAAGAGATTGTCCCCTACCTGAAACAGGAAGGGAACCACGCGATTTTGATGCTTCGCGTCGGCTTCGACCGCTTAAACGAAGTCAAGAAGCACTACGCCAGGAAAGAACAGCTGTTCTTTCCCTATCTTGAGGAAAAAGGCGTCACCGCGCCTCCGCGTGTCATGTGGGGCGTCGACGACGAGATTCGAGAGAAACTGAACGCGGTGCGGGAGCTTCTGAACCAAGAAGGCACCACCGTCGCAGACGTCAAAGAACAAGCCGAAGCCGCCATCAAGCAAATCCGCGACATGGTCTTCAAAGAAAACAACATTTTGATTCCCTTGCTTGAAGAGAAACT
>PWFC01000067.1 GCA_003554025.1 Mollicutes bacterium | reverse complement strand
TAAAAAATGACAAGATTGTCATTTTGGGGTTGACTTTATATGACAAAGGTGTCATAATAACCATAGATGACAACCTTGTCATACTATGGAAAGAGGTGTGAACATGCCCACGAAAACGTTTGAAAATTTGCCCGAAGACAAGAAGAAGCGCATCAAGCGCGCCGCGCTTGAGAAGTTCAACGAAAAAGGCTACGACGACACGACGATTTCCGACATCGTCAAAGTCTCCGGCATACCAAGGGGAAGTTTCTATCAGTACTTTGAAAGCAAGTTCGACGTGTTTTACATGTTGCTGGTGGATGCGCAAATGAAGAAGCTCGAATACTTTACGGAAATCTTCGAAAGCGAGAAGATTGAAGCGCCGTTTTTCGATTTGGTGATGGAAATCTTCGACGTCGCCCTCAAGTACTTGCGGGATTATCCGGAGTATAGCCGGCTCGGCTATTGGATGTACCATTCGAGCGCGTTTGAAGTGTTGGAAATTGTCGAACGCTTCGACCAAGAAGGCGTCAAGAATCCTCTGCACTTTTTGAAGCGTGACCAAAAGCGCGGCCACATCCGTTCCGACATCGACATCAAGACGCTTGCGCGGATGCTTTTCAACCTTTTCGGGCGCGAGCTGATCGACATGGTAGAAAAGGGCGCAAGCGACGAGGAACTGATTCGTTTCGCGAAAAAGCACATGGACATTTTGAAACGGGGCGCCGAAAACTGAGAAGCACGGCGTTTGATCATGAATAGATTATTGGGAGGCAAACTATGAATGCGATTGAGATTCGGAATCTAACCAAGTATTACGGTGAGTTTCAAGCCTTGAAAGGCATCGATTTGGACATCAAGCAAGGCGAGGTGCTGGGACTAATCGGGCCAAACGGGGCCGGGAAGACGACGACCGTGCGCATCCTATTGGGGCTGCTTAAAAAAAGCGGAGGCTCTGTCAAAGTCTTCGGCAAGGACGCCTGGGAAGACTCCGTCGAGATTCATGAGCGTCTGGCTTACGTCCCCGATGACGTGCGCCTTTGGCCGAAGCTCACGGGCGGAGAAGTCATCGACTTTTTGGCTTCGCTACGAGGAGGCATCAACGAAGAAAAGCGCGCCTATTATATCGAGCGCTTCGAGTTCGACCCCAACAAGCAGTGCCGGTCCTATTCGAAAGGGAACCGGCAAAAGCTCGGACTCATCGCCGCGTTTGCGGCCGATACGGATTTGATCGTCTTTGACGAACCCACGGGAGGATTAGACCCCTTGATGTCGAAAGTGTTTCAGGAATGCGTCGCCGAGTTGAAAGAAGAAGGCAAGACGATTCTCATGTCGAGCCACATTCTCGCCGACGTCGAGAAGCTGTGCGACCGCGTCGCCATCATCAGTCATGGCGAGATTGTCGAAACGGGCACGCTCGATGCGATGCGTCATATGAAACGGAACCTCATCACCGTGCGCACAAAGAAACCTTTAAGCGACTTAAGCGATGTTGAAGGCGTTCACAACGTTGAAGAAAACGGCGAGGCGCTAAGTTTCCAGGCCGACAACGAAAAAATCGACGACATTATCCGCCATCTCTCCGCCCACGGCATCCAATCGCTGGAGATTGCGCCCCCGACGCTTGAAGACTTGTTCATGCGGCACTACGAAGAGGGTTACCACAAAAGCGAGGCGGTCCGAGATGAAAAGAACTGATTTGAAAGGAACACTCACATTGGTTCTTCACGCCCTCAAGGGGGAATGGCCGCGGTATGCGATCTGGTTTTTCGGCATGTTCGCTTTGATGGTCATCGCGACGTATGCGAATGGGCAGTTTTCTGGGGAAGAAATGCGCGAGCTTGTCATCCTCTCTGTCGGGGAACCGGGCATGCGGATGCTGGTGAGCCCGATTCGTCCCGAAGGGATTGAAGACATCAGCCGGTTCGTCTTTTTCCGATTTTCCTTTGTGATTTCCATTCTTGTGGCCATCATGAGCGTGCAGATTGTCAACCGCCTGACGCGTTTGGAAGAAGACGCGAAGCGCGCGGAAATGGTCGCAACGAGCGGTGCCGGACGCTATGCGCAGTTGTTTTCGGCGCTGATTGTCGGCGTCCTCGTCAACTTGGCGATCGCCTTTGCGCTTACGCTCGGTCTTGTGGTGAACGGGGTTGAAGTATCCGGCTCCATCGTCGCTGGGCTTTCCTACGGTGCCCTCGGCATAGTGTTTGCGGGCGTAGCGGCGCTTACGGCGCAACTTTCCGGCAACGCCTCCGCATCAAGCGGATTGTCGGCGATTGTGTTTTTGGCGGTGTTTGTGGTGAACGCCCTTTCCAACGTGACCGGAAACGTTCATGAGGACGCACTCGGCTTTGAAAGCTCGTTCTTGGCCTGGTTCTCGCCGATGGGGTGGGTACAGGAAGTCTATCCGTTTGACGATAGGAATCTTTGGATCTTTTTCCTGTTTGCGGGCCTGTTTGTTCTCTTGTCTTTCATCGCGTTTTTCTTAGTCGACAAACGCGACGTCGGACGGGGCATTCTTCCCGACAAGCGCGGCCGCGGACGCGCGCCTGGATGGATGAAGAAACCGCTCGGGCTTGCGTATAGGTTGCATCGTGGCGCGTTTTTCGGATGGCTCGTCCCGATTGCGTTCGTCGGCGCGGCCTTCGGCGCCGCGACGGGCGACCTTGGAGAGACGTTTGAAGACCATGAGTTCTTTGGCGAGGCCTTCACCGAGGCGGCGCGGGAGATGCCGTTCATTTTGATTGCGGTTGCGACGATGATGGTGGCCTTTTACGCTCGGCTCGCGCTACTTAGGATGCGCAAGGAAGAAACCGACGGGCCGCTCGACAATGTGCTTTCGACGCCGCTTTCGCGCACGAAATGGATGGCCTCCCATGTGCTTTTGGCGGTCTTGGGAAGTTTCACGCTGGTGATGACGATGGCGTTTTTCCAAGGCCTTGTCGTCGCGGAAACTTCAAGCGACTTGGGCGAACAGCTTCTTGGCGGCGTGATTCAATACGGCGCGCTCTTCATGCTTGCGGGGCTTGTGGTGATGCTTTTCGGACTGATTCCCAAGCAGGCCTCCGCGGTGTCGTTGGCCGTGCTCCTTTACGCGATTCTTGCCGGGTCCTTTTTCGGACCCATCCTCGATTTGCCCGAGTTCATGAAGAACCTCTCGCCCTACACCCACGCGAAGTTTTTGCCGGAAAACGCTTCGGCATTGCGCGTTTTGACGATGTACGGGCTCGGAATCGCGCTTGGAGCGGTAGGATTTATTGCGTTTCGAAAAAGAAACATGGTGTTTTAAGCGGGGGCTTGCTATAATGAAGGAAAGTGTACGGGGCGCATGCCTGTGCGCCCCGTTTTATTAGGAGGGAAGCGATGATCAACGTCAGCGGGCTTTATAAGTCTTATGGGTCAAACGAGGTTTTGCGCGGCGTGGACCTCGCGCTCAAGAAAAACGAGATTTTTGGGCTTCTGGGGCCGAATGGTGCCGGCAAGACGACCATGCTTGAAATCATGGAAGGCTTGCGCCTAAAGAACGCAGGCACCATCGACATCATGGGGGAAGCTCCCGAAGAAGCGGTGCGAAGCGGAATCGTCGGCGTGCAGCTGCAATCGTCTTCGCTGCCTGAAGTGATGACGCCGCTCGATGCGATGACGTGGTTTTGCCGGTGGCGGGGCGTGGAAGTGCGCACGGATTTGCTTGAGCGTTTCGGGCTTGAGGGGCATTTGAAAAACCCTACAAGCATCTCTCGACCGGACAGAAGCGCCGCTTGCATCTTGCGCTGGCGATGGCGCACGACCCGAAAATCCTCTTTTTGGACGAACCGACCGCGGGGCTTGATGTCGAAGCGAGGGTGGCTTTGCACGAAGACATCCGGGGCATGAAGAAAAACGGCATCACGATGGTGCTCGCCTCGCACGATATGGCCGAAGTGGAAAGCCTTTGCGACCGCGTGGGCATTTTGGTTGCGGGCCGCATCAAGAAAATCGGCGCGCCTTCGGAGATTGTCGAGGAGGTGGCGGGCGAGACCATCGTTCGCGTGAAGCTTGATGCCGCTCACGACTGGCCGGCGTTTTCTTATGCGAAAAAGCATGGAGAAAGCGTGGAAGGCTACACCGAATGGAAAGCGGAAAACATGCTTGAGGGCCTTTTTGAGATCTTGAGTTACATCAAAGAACAGGATTTGCCGCTTTTGGACATATCGCTTAAAAAACAGACCTTGGAAGAGCGGTTCATCGAAATCGCGAAGGAGGACGTCCGATGAAAGCCTGGGTGTATACGATTTATCTCAAGACACGAATGGACTGGCGTTCTTCGGAGATTTGGATCACCCATTTCCTGGTTCCGATTGTGTTTTTCTTCGTGATGGGCGCCGTGTTTACTTCCGTCATGCCGGAAACCGAAGAGACGCTGATCCCGACGATGGTCATCTTCACCGCGACCATGGGCGCTTTGATTGGAACGAGCGGGACGCTCCTTCCCTACACCGCCGCGCCGACGCGCAAGTCGATGAAAGCGGGCGGGATTCCGTTTTCTTCGGTGTTGCTTGCGACGCTTGTGGCGGGGATTGTCAATCTTCTTTTGGTTTCGGTTTTCATCTTTTTGGTCGCGCCCCTTGTGTTCGGCGCGGACCTTCCCGCAAGCTTCGGCGTCTTTATCGGAGGGTTTTTCCTGTTTTTGGTGCCGAATCTGCTGCTCGCGATTTTGATCGCCGTCTTGGCCAAAGACGCGAGCCGTCTGACGATTGTCTCGCAAGCCGTGTTTTTGCCCTCGATGCTTTTATCGGGCATCATGTTTCCTTTCGAAATGCTTCCGACTCCGCTTGCGGCCGTCGGGTACGCGCTTCCGGCCACGCACGCGATGATGATTATGACCGAGGAGAGCTTTCCGCTTGTGAACGTCTTGGTGCTTGCGGCGTTCATCCCGGCTTTGCTTTTCTTGATTGGCGTTCGTTTGCGGGCGTTGCTCCGTGACGAAGGATAATGAAAAAATTGACATATTGAAGGGACAAGCGGAGGCTTGTCCCTTTTTACGCTCAAGCTCTTCCGACTGTCCTTTTACAATTTCATATGGATTTATGTATAATAAAATTAGGTTATAGGGAAAGAGGGGATGCGCATGAAACGTTTTTACGCAAAGCACTGTTGTGGCGCGGTTTTTTCATGCCGCATTTTTCTTTATTCGAGGGGGATATTCTAAACGGTGAGTGTTGCTTGATGCGACCATGTTTCGCACAAATGTAGTAATGGAGTGTAAAGGATGCTAAAAATTCTAAAGGCAGCTTTTAACAAGTCGAACGTGAAACAAAACATGACGCTGATTCACTACTCGGTCGGGTTCTTCAGTTTGGTGGCCATTGCCTTATTGGTTCTTGTGGCGGTATTCGCCGGGTTTTTGGCGACTGGAAGGACCGACGATTTTTGGCTGCTTTACGTTTATGCTCAATTTGCGTTGGTGCCGCTTTATGTGACCGCCTTGATTCTTTCGATTTTAATGTTGATCTTAGTCGTTCGAAGGCTCTACGCAATAGGCATGCTTTGGGCCTTGTTGCTTTGGTTCG
>PWFC01000014.1 GCA_003554025.1 Mollicutes bacterium | reverse complement strand
TCAAAAACAAATCGCTGCCGGCGTAGATGTGATTGGGGATGGCGGAATCGTAGCCGATGTTGAGACGGATGCGGCGCGGGTAGCTTTTTTGAAGCGCTTCGAGTTCTTTAATCAAGGCGTCATCGCCCGAACCAAGCAAGACGAACTGAACGTCGTCGTGCGCTTCAAAAAAAGCCTTGAGCGCCGGTATGAGGATGGGAAAGCCTTTTTGCTCGACAATGCGCGAAACCATACCGATCAAAAACACTTCAAGTTTCATCGGCAAGCGCATCTCTTTTTGCAAAAACAGCTTATTGTCGGTTTTCGGGGCGATGTTGCCGGCATCGTAACGAGAAAGAATCATCGGGTCGTTGTTCGGGGAGTGTTTTTTGGAGATGCCGTTTAAGACGCCGTAAAAATCCCGTTCGCGTTTCAACAGGGAAGGGGTGAGGTTTTTGCCGTAATACTCGTAGCGGAGTTCGTCACGATACGTCGGCGACACGGTAGAGACCTTGGTGGCGTCGTGGATGCCGCTTTCCAAAAAATTGACCGTCTGTTTGTCGCCTTTTGTGGGCATTTCTTCGCCGATTTGCGAAGCGGAGCACACGCCTTGGTAGTCGATGTTGTGGATGGTGAGCAAAGTTGGCGGCGGTGTTTTCATGGTGCGTTTCAAGATGCCCGGCAAAAGCGCCGCATGCCAATCGTGCACATGAACGACGTCAAAGGGACCGATATGATCGATGAAACGGCGAATCGCGTAATTGAAAAAAGCGAAGCGGGTGCAATCGTCGTCGTACCCGTAAATCTTGTCGCGTTCAAAGAACGTGAAGTTCTCGATGAAGTAAAAGCGGACTTTGTCGCGCATGATGGAGTAAAGACGGATTTTCCGCTTCTCGCCGGCGAAATCGAAGGTGTCGGAGCGAAGGTATTTGTAGGTTTCGCTGTACGATTCTTTCACGCTTTTGTAAAGGGGAAGGATTACGCTTGTCTCCAATCCTTTGCGCCTTTGGGCGCGACTCAGACTTTCAAGCACGTCGGCAAGCCCTCCCGTTTTCACAAACGGATGCACTTCGCTAGCGACATGCAAAATGCGCAAAGTGCTTTGGTCCGTCATGACTTGTCCCTTTTCGGAAACGAATGGCGTCTGCAAGCTGCCTTCGATGACCGTGTCTTTCTTGACGACGGTCGCTTTGTCCAAAACGGCATGGTTGATGTAGGCGCCCGATTCGACGATGGAATCGTTCATCAACACCGAATCCTCGATGACTGCGCCTTTTTTGACGATGACGTCGCGGCCGATGACGCTGTTTTTTAGATAGCCCTGAATCAAGGAACCGCTTGCGACCATCGAATTGTCGACAACGGCGCTTTCGGTGTAGCGCGCCGGCGGACCGGTCTTCTCTTTGGAAACGATCGGGCGCTTGTCGCTGAAGACGGTGCGGCCGATTTCAAATTTCAACATGTCGAGATTCGCCCGCAAATAATTCGAGGGGTTGGTGATCAAGCGGGCATAGTGCGGGAAAGTGAGGGTGTTTACGCTCACCTTGAGCCCCCGTTCGCAGAGGTCCCGCATGGTGCGATAAGGAAGGATGTCGTAGTCCATGATGTATTTCATCAAAAAATCGCGTTCGCAAATGTAAACGCCGGGGCGGATTTTCTCTGTCACAATTTCCGTTATGTCGGCTTGCGATTCGATGTGTCGCTCCAAATATTCGTTGAAATCGATGTTCCAGACAATGGTCGGCGGCATGATCAACACATATTTTTGTGTGCTTCGCCGAAAATATTCGATGTGTTCGTGCATGCGCTGAAAGGTCAGATAATCGCCGGTAGGCAACATCATGTTCTTTGGCGGCAACATGAAAAGCCCGTCCCGGCGGCGGTCGAGATTCCAGCGTTTTCCCCCACCGACATGATCTTGCATCGAACGGTAGTTTCCGGCGGGGAAAATGGCGACGTTGGTGATGCCCGAATTGGTCAAATTGGACAACGCGAAATCGAGAAGGCGGAATTTTCCCGCAAAAGGCAGGGCTCCCGGCATGCGATGAAGCGTCAATTTTTCAAAATTGCCGCGCGGGGTCGCGTCGATGACGGCCAGTGCTTCACTGTTCATCTTGTCCACCTCCGAGTTTCCACAATGCTTCGTTGTCGATGACGGTGACTTCGTCGAAGACCAGCTGCGTCTTTGGAAGCACCACAGTGCCTTCCATGACGACGACATTTTGCAAGCGGGCGTTTTCTCCGACGGTGACGTTGTCGAAAAGCAGCGAATCGGAAACTTCCGCCCCGTTTTTGACGACGATGTTTTGGCTGAGGACGCTGTGGTCGACTTTGCCCATGATCATGCAGCCATCGCCGATCAGGGAGTTTTTTACCATATCAACTTCCATGATGTGATGTGGCGGCAAATCGCTTGAACGGGTGTAGACGGGAAGCGATTTGCCGTCGTTTAGGGCAAGGTATTCGGGGTGGTCAAGCAAATCCATGTTCGCCTCGTAAAGGCTTTTGACGGTCCCAACATCGCGAAAATAGCCTTGAAAGTGATAGGCGCTGATCGTATACCCTTCCAAGAGCGCTTTGGGGATGATGTCGTGTCCGAAGTCGAACTCTTCAAACAATTCCCCGGAGAGAATGTTTTTCAAAGCGTCCCGGTTGAACACGTATATGCCCATCGAAGCGTAATCGCCTTTTGGATTGTCGGGCTTCTCCTCGAACCGGATAACGCGGTCGGCGGCATCGACTTCTAAGACGCCGTAACGGGACAGCGAATCGTGCGGAGTGAAGGCGGCGATGGTGAAATCGGCGCCGCTTTTTTCGTGATGGTCGATCAAAAAATTATAGTCCATCTTATAGACATGGTCTCCCGATAGAATGAGGACATACTCGGGGTCGTGCTGGTCGATGAAGCGCAAATGCTGGCGGATGGCGTGAGCCGTGCCTTTTTGCCATCGGTCGCCCTCATAGCTTGTATAGGGCGTCAAAAACCGGATGCCGCCCGAAAGAATGTCCAAATCCCAGCTGGATCCGTGTTCAATATAATCCATCAAGCTGTGCGGTTCGTATTGCGTAATGACACCCACGGTGTGGATCGCGGCGTTGGTGAGGTTGCTCAGGACAAAATCGATGAGTTTATACTTGCCGCCGAACGTGACGGCGGGTTTGGCTTTGCGTTTGGTGATGGGATGAAGACGGGTGCCTCTTCCCCCCACCAAAACCATGGCCAATACGTTCTTGTTCACATTACCCCTCCCATTTCAATAAGGCGATCGAAAGGCCGGCCATGCGGATTCTAAGCGAATGATTTCTGCCGTTGGCCTCTTCTTCCTTGGTAAAAAGCGGCGTTTCGTTCACAAAATGGCCACCCGAATAAATGTCTTGGTCGGAATTGATGATCTCGCGATATTTCCCGGGACGCATAACGCCTACCGGCAGGTTTTCGTGGTGGCGGTCGATGACGTTCAAGATTACGACTATCGTTTCCTCGCGGCGCTTGTCGAAACGCATGAACGAAACGATGCCTTCAGTGGTGTTGTCCGCGTCGATCCATTCAAAACCACGCGGGTCATGGTCGGTTTCGTGAAGCGCGGCTTCGCTTCGGACGGTCATGTTCCAATCGCGCACGTAGCGTTTGAAACTGTCGTGCAAGGGATACTGAAGCAAACTCCAGTCGAGTTCCCGATAATCTTTCCACTCTTCGAATTGCGCAAATTCGTTGCCCATAAACAAAAGCGTTTTGCCCGGATGCGTGAACATATACCCCAAAAGCGTTCGGGCGTCCCGAAACTTTTGCGCGTAATCGCCGGGCATTTTGGCTAGCAACGATTTCTTGCCGTGCACCACTTCATCGTGCGAAAACGGAAGCATGAAGTTCTCGCTGAAGGCGTACATCAGCGAAAAGGTGAGCTTGCCGTGGTGGTCCTTGCGGACAAAATGCGGCGTCTGGAAAAACTCCAAAGTATCGTTCATCCCCCCCATGTTCCACTTGTAGTTAAAGCCCAGTCCGCCAGACTCGAGCGGATGGGTGACTTTCGGAAAGGCGCTTGAGTCTTCGGCCACGAGCAACGCTTGCGGATGGTAGGCGAAAACGGCTTGCGAGAGTTTGCGCAAAAATTCCAAACCCCGTTCGTTCACGCCGCGGCTCGAATCGCCCAAATAGTAGATGATGTTGCTGACGGCGTCGAGCCGAAACCCGTCGATATGGTACTCTTTCAGATAAAAAAGCGCATTCGAAATCAAAAAGCTCTGGGTTTCGCCTTTGCCTAGGTCTAGGTTGGCCGTTCCCCAAACAGCGTTTTCTCGAATGTCTTCGTCGCTGTATTCGTATAGGAAATCGCCGTCAAAACGGTACAATCCGTGTTCGTCTTTGCATACGTGCCCGGGCACCCAGTCCAACAGCACACGGATGCCGGCGCGATGGCAAGCGTCCACGAAATGCTTGAAATCGTCCACGCTCCCATAGCGGGAAGTCACACTGAAATACCCCGTTCCCTGATAGCCCCAGGACTTGTCAAAAGGATGTTCCACAACGGGCATCAGTTCGATGTGGGTGAACCCGTGTTCCAACACGTAAGGCAGCAAACGCTCGGCGAGTTCGCGGTAATCGTGCACGCTTCCGTCGGGTTTTCGCATCCAACTGCCTAAGTGCACTTCGTAGACGCTCACCTGCTTGTCGTAAGGCGGGACGTTGCGGGTGGTCTCCATGTACGTTTTGTCGTTCCAGCGGTAATTGTCAAGATTGGCGACAATCGAGGGCGTCTTCGGACGCAAAGCGCTATAAAAAGCGTAAGGATCGCTTTTGTAAAGACGTTCTCCAGAGGAGGCCTCAATGGCGTATTTGTAGGCGCATCCGCGAAGATTTTCCGGCACGCAGATTTCAAACACGCCGTCGAAAATTTCCTGCATCGGATGAGCGCCGAGGCGATAATCGTTGAAATCGCCGACAAGGTCGATGCGATTCGCGTTTGGAGCGTACACCCGAAAACGCGTCTCTTGGATTTCACCGGATTCGTCTTTCAAAAGATGGGCGCCGAAATAAACGTAGGCGTCCTTCAGTTCGCCGTTGTGCAAATAATAGAGCGTCTCTTTGGTGAAAGGTTTCATGCAATCGCCTCAATCCAAGCGTTTTGTGATCGATTCGTAAGAAAAACCCTCGCGAAGCAGTTTGGCGATGAAGCGTTGTTTTTCCTTCGAAGTGTCTGTTGAATAGCGTCCGCGCAACTTATCAATGCGCCGCCTAAGCAAAGCGTCCTCATCGTGCGTTTCTTCAAGGGGCTTAATGATCTTATCAATCTCGCCGTTAAAGACGTCGGCGTCGAAGCCTTTGCGGTAAAGCAAAACGCGGAGCTTTTCTTTGATTTTGCGGACGGGGTGGTCTTTTCGATAGGTCGGCAGCGTCTTTTCAAGCAAAGCGCGCGCTTTTTGACGTTGCTTTTCTTCGTCGAATCGCAAAAGGACGCGGTCGATTTGTTCTTTGTCGTAGCCTTCTTGAATCAACTTCTCACGAAGCAGCCGCGGTCCTTTCGTGTCGTATTCGATCGCGTCGTCAACGAAATATTCGAGCGCTTTTTGATCGTCAATATACCCTTCCTTTTCCAAACGCTCGACCACTTGATCGGCCACGGCGGGCGAAGTGCTCGCAAGCAGAGCTTTGCGGCAGTTTCGTTTGGAGAGGGTGCGTTTTGAAAGGAGCGCAAGCCCTTTGTCAAGAGCGACATGAAACCGATCGTCGCGTAGCATGCGGCGATAGCCTTCCTCGTCGATTTGAGCGGCGTTTAGCAGGTTGTGCTTGATTAGCGTATCTTGATGAAGGGTTTGCCGGATTTCCTCGCCATTTTTTTCAAACGTCACCACGTAGGCGTTTTTCCCCTTGCGGGAAATTTCCTTGATGCGAATCATTCGCCGTTAAAATGCGCAAGCGCCGCTTGGAATTGCTCGTCGTACTTTAGCGAAGTGCGGTATTCGTGATAGAGTTCGTTGAGCTTGGCCGCGGTATCGTGGTCGATTTTTCCGTTTGTTTCAAGGTCGTGTTCCGTTTGGAAATCGGTGACGGCGTTTTCGGTCTCTTCATCGAAATAGCCGTCGTCGCGGACATCGTAACCCAAAGCGTTCAAGATGGTTTGCGCGTTGGCGGTGCGGGTGGAGACGGTGTCGTATTCCAGCGTTTCATCGTCGCGCAAATAGACGCTGTATGCTTTGAAATACGGGTTTTGCGCAACCTCGACTGTCGGCGATACGTGTTCATAATCGCCGTCGCCCCGGTTGATCCAATGGCCATCGGGCGTGAGCCAGCGGCCTTCGGAAATATGGATGACCCCTTCGTTCATGAGATCGTGGGGCACCTGCATGGTGCCTTTGCCAAAGGTCGGCATGCCGTAGACGTCGTAGCCGCCCTTTTCAATCATCGCCGCGGCGAACACTTCGGAAGCGCTCGCGCTGTACTCGTTGACGATCGTCACAATGTCGTAAGGTTTCGTTTCTTCGCCCGTCGCGTCGTAATCAAAGCCGACAGGTTCGCCGCCGATCCATTGTTCGATGGTGAACATCGGCTTGTCTCCGGCGGGCAAAAACATATCCAGGATGTTGTTGACGGCGTTTAGATATCCCCCGGAATTGTCGCGAAGGTCGATGATCAACCCTTCAATACTCATTTCGTCTTCAAAATGCTCAAGCGCGTCCTCGACAAGGCCCGCGGTTTGTCCACCAAAAGTGTTGATTTCCAGATAACCTATGGTTTTGCCGTCGATTTCATGGACATCGTAGACCACGGTCGGATTGGGGATGCGTTCGCGTTCCATGGTGAAAAAGATGGTTTCCTCAACGCCTCCCCTAGCGACGCCGATTTCCACAGTGGTGCCTTCTTCGCCCAAAAGATCCGTGACGGTTTCGACATAGGATTTCTGGCGGTAATCGGTGCCGTCTACGTGGGTGATTCTGTCGCCCGGCTGCATGCCGGCGGCCTCAGCGGGCGAATCGCTCCATACTTTGCGCACAACGACGTTGTCGTCGATGTTTTCGATGGTGATGCCCACACCGACGAACTCCTCGCCTAATCCTTCACGGTGCTGTTGCGCTTCTTCTTTGGTTAGATAGCGGGTGTAAGGGTCTTCGATGGCGCCGAAAAGTCCGCGCAATGCCGCTTCATAAAGTTGTTCTTCGCTTAAGTCCTTGTAGTGGTTGTCGAGCAGTTTCTCAAAGACTTCTTCAAAGAGTTCTTGGTTGTAAGAACCGTCGTAGACGTCGTTGCCGTTGTCGTTGCCATTATCGTTGTTGTCGTTGCCGTTTTCAATGGTGATGTTGCATGCGGAAAGCGCAAAAATAAGCACCACCACAAGTATTGTCAGAAGTCCTCTGATTCGTTTCATCTCAATCATCCTCCCAGTGGGTTGTGAAATCTCCTTGGATTTCCGTGGCCGGCGAAGCGAACACGAAGGCGTCCGGGTCGACTTCCGCTATAACGTTGCGGATTGTGTAGTATTCGTCGCGCGTGATGACGCTTAGAACCATGGTTCTATCTTGCAAGGTGTAGCCGCCTCTGATTGGCACGAGACTGACGCCGCGTTCTAAGGTATCGTAGATGAGCTGTTTCATCTCGCGCGGTTTGTCGGTAATGATATGTACGGCTTTCAAGGTGTTCGAACCGACGACGACGTAATCGGCGACGCGTCCGCTAATGACCATTGTCAAAATGGCGTAAAGCCCCATCGAGACTCCGCGGTCGGCGTAAAACGCAATGACGCCCGATAGGATGATGACGCCATCCACTAGATAGATGGACACGCTCAAAGGCAGTTTTAAAAGACGGTGAAGAATCTTGATGGGAATGTCGGTGCCGCCGCTCGTGCCGCCGTATTTGATGACGTAGCCAAACCCGAGGCCCAAAAAGAAGCCTCCGAATGTCGTATACAATAGGTAGCTATGTTCCATTTTAAGCTGCGGTGAAAACTCTTCAAGCAAAAAAAGAATCACGGGAAACAACAAAGACCCATACACGCTACGCGCAAAGGACTTAAAGCCCAAAAACAACCAGCCTAGCCCAAGCAGCAAGACGTTCAAGATGAAAACGACATACGAGACGCGAATGGGAAAGAGTTCGGAAAAAAGCACGCCGACACCGCTGACGCCGCCGATGACCAAGGCGGCCGGCATGATGAAATAATAAAACCCGCCGACCATGAGCGCTATGCCCATGGTGATCATGAGGTAGCGCTTGGTGAAGCTGAGTTTCTTCAACGTTTTACGCATCGTCCTCACCTTCTTTCAAGCGGGTTTTCAAGTATGCATGGACAAAGGGTTCAAGTTCACCGTCCAAAACCTTTTGCACTTGCGCCGTCTCTTCGTCGGTTCTGTGGTCTTTGACCATCGTATAAGGGTGCATGACGTACGAGCGGATTTGTGAACCGAAGGCGTTGCTGATGTCGCCGCCGCGCAACCGCTCGATTTCGTCGGCTTTTTTCTCTTTCTCGATGCGGTGCAGCTTCGCACGCAGTATCTTCATCGCTTGTTCGCGGTTTTTGATCTGCGAACGTTCGTTTTGGCAACTGACGGTCACCCCGGTTTCAAGATGGGTGATGCGTACGGCGGAATCGGTTGTGTTGACGCTTTGTCCGCCGGCGCCGCTCGAACGGAAGGTGTCGATGCGAATGTCGTCATCTTTAATCTCTATATCGGCGGTTTCTTCAAGTACGGGAATGACGCTCACCCCCGCAAAACTGGTGTGGCGGCGATTGGAAGAGTCAAAGGGCGAAAGGCGGACCAAACGATGGACGCCGTGTTCGCTCTTCAACAAACCATAGGCGTATTCGCCTTCGACGCTCAGCGTGGCGTTTTTGAGGCCGGCCTCGCCGCCTTCTTGGTAGTCGTTGACGGTAAAGGAAAAGCCCTGCCGTTCGGCGTAGCGACGATACATCCTATAAAGCATCAGCGCCCAATCGTGGCTTTCGGTGCCGCCGGCGCCCGGATGGATTTCCAAAATAGCCGAGGAGGCGTCGTACTCCTCGGCGAGATACAGCATGGTTTCTGTGTCCTTGAAACGTTTTTCAAGCGTTTTAATGTCGTGTTCAATTTCGTCGACGGTTTCTTCCATCTCCAAAAGCTCGATGGCGACGTCGAGATTTTCTAAGCGTTCGCGCAATTCCTCGTAGGATTGCAGCCGCTTTTTTTGTCGTTTGAGCGTTTGGATGGTTTTTTGGGCTTCGCTGTGGTCGTCCCAAAAATGGTTGTCGTACGTTTTTTCTTATAGGGAATGAATCGTTTTTTTCAACGCTTCGACGTCCAATAGCTGTTCAATGTCTTCAAGCCTTTTTTGAAAAGCTTCCCGAGATTGTTTGATTTCAAAAAGTTCCATAGAGATCACCTTCGTGTCAAAGAGAGCGGCTTAGCGTCCGTGACAGTGTTTGTATTTTTTTCCGCTGCCGCAAGGGCAGGGTTCGTTGCGTCCGATTTTTTTGCGGCGCACAGGTTCTTTTTTCTTTTGTTCTTCTTTGCCGGAAGAGGTCTTGGTCGGTTTCGCGACTTGCACGCGTTCGACGTTGTCGCGGACACGGGCGCGCAGAATATAGCGGGTTACGTCGCGTTCGATGGTGGCGATCATGTCTTCGAACATCTGATAGCCGATTTCTTGGTATTCTCGAAGCGGGTTTTGCTGTCCGTAAGAACGCAAGCCGACGCTTTGACGGAGTTCGCTCATTTGGTCAATGTGCTGTACCCAATACGTGTCGACAACGCGCAAAACGACCGCTTTTAGAAATTCGTTGAATTTTTCGCTGTCAAACTTCTCTTCTTTTCGTGAAAAGTCGTATTCGAGGCGTTCTTCTAAATATTTGTAGGTTTCATCAGGGTTTTCGCTCAGTTTGCGGCGTTCGATCAAATCCACAGGAAAGAGTTTGCCCTGAATGGCTTCGTAAAGTGCTTCGGGGTCGAGCTTGGGCTCTTTTTGCGTATGGTCCGTATGTTCACCAATCAAGCGGTCGATGTGGCGTTTGGTCATCGACTTGGTCAAATCGATGATGTCGTCTTTGAGCAATACGTCACGGCGCTGACCGTAGATGACTTCACGTTGTTTCCTCAAAACTTCGTCATACTGCAACACGGTTTTGCGGCGGTCGTAGTTGTTGCCTTCGATTTGTCGCTGGGCGCGCTTGATGAAACGGGAGAAAACCTTATAATCGACCGGACGGTTGTCGTCTTTTCCCCGGCGGTTGGTGAGCATTTCAAGTTGGCGCTTGAACCGTTCGCCGCCAAAACGGCGAACCAAATCGTCGTCGCCAGAGAGGAAAAACTTGGAATACCCAGGATCGCCCTGGCGGCCGCTACGCCCACGGAGCTGGTCGTCGATGCGTCTCGCCTCGTGACGTTCGGTTCCGATGACGGCGAGGCCTCCGAGTTCTTTGACGCCTTCGCCTAGTTTGATGTCGGTACCGCGTCCGGCCATGTTGGTGGCGATGGTGACCGAATACTTCTCGCCGGCGTTGGCGACAATCTGCGCTTCGCGTTCGTGGTTTTTCGCGTTTAACACATCGTGTTTGACGCCCCGGCGCTTGAGCAGTTTGCTCAAACGTTCGCTGCTTTCGATGGATATGGTGCCAACAAGCATGGGCTGGCCTTTTTTATGGCGCTCTTCGATTTCATCGGCGAGCGCTTTGTATTTGGCTTCCATGGTCGGGTAAATGACATCGTTGGCGTCTTCGCGGATCATCGGTTCGTTGGTGGGGATTTGGATGACGAGCATGTTGTAGATGTTTTGAAACTCTTCTTCTTCCGTTTTGGCCGTACCGGTCATCCCGGAAAGTTTGTCGTACATCCTAAAAAAGTTTTGGAAGGTAATTGAAGCGAGCGTGCTCGTCTCTTTTTTGATTTCGACGCCTTCTTTGGCTTCAAGGGCCTGATGAAGCCCGGAAGAGAACTGTCTGCCAGGCATCAGCCGGCCGGTGAATTGGTCGACAAGTATGACCTGATTGTCCTTGACGACGTAATCGACGTCGTTTTCCATGGTAAAATTCGCCTTGATGGCGTTGTTTATGTGATGCAGCAACGAAACGTGTTCAAGGTCGTAGAGATTGTCGATGCCAAAATAGCGCTCCGCCTTGGCCACGCCGGATGAAGTCAGTGTCGCATGGCGGGCCTTGATGTCGATGTCGTAATCGTCTTCATCGAGGGTACGGGCGAAGGCTTGGGCTTGTTTGTAAAGGTTCGCGGTCTTTTTCGCGCCGCCGGAGACGATAAGGGGGGTACGCGCTTCGTCGATCAGGATGGAGTCGACCTCGTCGATGATGGCGTAATGAAGTTCTTTTTGCACCATGCGTTCCTTGTAGATGGCCATATTGTCTCGCAAATAGTCGAAGCCGAGTTCGTTGTTTGTGGAATAAAGAATGTCCGCTTCATACGCTTCGCGTTTTTCCTCTTTCGACAAATCGCGATGGTTCATGGCGACGCTCAATCCGAGGTAGCGGAAAATATCGCCGATTTCCCCTTCGGCTTCACGGCGGGCAAGGTAGTCGTTGACCGTAACGATGTGGACGCCCTTTCCGGTCAGAGCGTTCAAATAAGCCGGCATGACGGCGGTCAAGGTTTTCCCTTCCCCCGTTTTCATCTCGGCAATGTTTCCTTGATGGATGACCCTTGCGCCCATGACTTGGACCTTGAAAGGCGTCATGCCCGTCACGCGAGTAGAGGCTTCGCGGACAACGGCGTACGCTTCAATTTCAAGGTCGTCAAGCGATTCGCCTTCTTCAAGGCGTTTTTTGAATTCTTCGGTCTTGCTTTTCAATTCTTCGTCGGAGAGTTTTTTGTACTCTTCTTCTAATTCGAGCACCTTGTCGGCAAAATCGCTGAGAGGTTTTTGCGCGCGACGGCTGTGGTCGAAAAATTTCTTCAGTTTTTTTAGCATAATGTCACCTCGTTTAATCATAAATATCTTATCACATATGGGCTTTTTTACAAAGCATAACCCCCGCTTCGAACCCAAAAAAAATGCGCGGTGGAATCCACCGCGCATCCACTGTTTATTCGGTTTCGATTACGGCGTAATCGCCGTCGTTTCGGAGATAGAGAACGTGTACGTTTTTGGTTTTTTCGTCGCGGTAAATATAGAAATCATGGCCCAACATTTCCATGGCGGTAATCGCTTCGTCGGTGTTCATTTGTTCAAGCTTGTGTTGTTTCTTCTTGACGGGGCGTCCGACAAGTTCGCGTTCGAGCGCCTCAAGGTCGACGTCTTCGTTGAACAGATCCTTTACGCCTTCGCGCTTGCGGAGGCTCCGGTTGACTTTTGTTTTGTGTTTGCGGATTTGACGTTCGAGTTTGTCGATGGCCAAATCGATGGCCGCATACATGTCTTCTTCGGCGACTTCCGCACGCATTGTGAAGTATTTGGTCGGAATGGTGACCTCCACTTTGTGGTGGTCGGAATAGGTCTTGCAGACTACTGCGGCGTCGAGTTCTTCTTTGAAGAACCGTTCGAGTTTCGAGAGTTTTTCATGAGCGTAGTTTTCAATTGCGTCGGTGACTTTGAAGCCGTTTTTGCCACGAACTTCGACGATCATGTGCATCAACTCCTTCGTCTTTTATACATTTATTATAACATATAATAAGCGCTTGGCATTCAAAATGCGAACAAAATCTTATTCACCCAAAGCGCGCAACAAGGACGCCAAGTCGTCGAGGGTCAAAAAGCGTTCGGCGTAGATGCGAAGAGGAAAAAGCAACCCCGCAAGCAAGCGGGTGGAGGTTGAATCTTTCATGTTGGGCTCATAAAAAAGGTATGCACGCTTTGAATGAAGCGCGTCTTGCAGGATTCTTTGAAAATGCAGGGGATGCGCGGTTCCGCGGAACCACACTATCTCAAGCGTGTTGTTTGAAAGGGGGACTTGCTCTTCCACTCGTTCGCTCAAGGATGCCGCTTGACAACCTTCATGGGTGAAGTCCAAGCGAAAAAGTGTCGCAAACGTCGCTTCTTGTTCGTTAGGGAGCAAACACAAAGGACAACGCATAAAAACCCCTCCTTGCGCATGATACGCGCCGGAGGCGTTTTTTGCTTCAATATTCTTTGGCTTTTGTCCGCCCTTCTAATAGGGCGAGCATGTTGAAGGCCATGGAATCGAGTTCGTTTTCGCCGGGGTAGAGAGTGATGTCGCCGAGATGGTCGATCGTCTCGATGAGCGGTTGGATGATGTCTTGATTGTAGGCGAGGCCGCCGGTGAGAATGATGGCGTCAAGCTGGCCGTGGGTCAAAGCGAACAATCCGCCAATTTCTTTGGCGATTTGATGCACCATCGCTTTGACGACCCGCTCCGCTTCAAGGTTGTTCTCGGCGAGCATGTCCGAAACTTCCTCGGCGTCTTTGGTGTTCAAATACGAGAACATGCCTCCGTAGCTGCGGACCATTTTTTTGAATTCTTCGGCCGATTGCGAAGAAGACGCCATATCGATGACGCTGCAAACCGGCAAGCTTCCCGCTCGTTCGGGCGACATCGGTCCGTCCCCGTCAAGGGCGTTGTTGACATCGACCACACGGCCTTGTCTATGATAGCCGATGCTGATGCCTCCACCCAAATGGGCGACGATCAAATGCAAATCTTCGTAGGGAACGCCTTGTTCTTCGCTGTACTTTCTAGCAACGGCTTTTTGGTTCAAAGCGTGAAACAAACTGCGTCTTTCGATGCCGTTTAATCCGGACATCTTCGCCACGTCGTCCATTTCATCCACCACTACCGGGTCGGCGATGTAGGCGTGTTTGCCCCCTTTTTCGGCCAAAGCGTGGGCGATGAGTCCGCCCAAGTTCGAGGCGTGTTCTCCATGGGCGTTGGCCGTGAGTTCTTCGATCATCTTGTCGTTGACGCGGTAAAGGCCGCTTTCTAAGGGACGCAGCAACCCGCCTCTGCCAATGAACCCGTCGATGCTTTTTAGTTCTATGTCGTATTCCTCTAAGAACTCCTCGATGAGTTTGCGGCGCAAAGGCAGCTGTTCGGCGAGGGTTTCAAGCTGCAGCATCTGTGAACCGTTGTGCTTGATGGTCGTTTTCGCAAAAGGCTTGTGCTTCTTGAAGACCTTGTCGAACACGGCGATTTTCGTAGAGGTTGAACCCGGGTTGATCGTTAGGATTCTCATAAGAGAATCACCACCTTACATAGCGTTTTTTTACGCTTCAATCGCTTTGATGCCGGCCTCAAGCGCTTGTTTGTTCATATCGATCAGTTTGCTTTTTGCGCCGGTGAAGATTTGATCGAACACGGCGAAAATCGCTTCTTTTTCAAACATGTCGGTCATGGCGATATACGCGCCAAGCATGACCATGTTGGCGACTTTCAAATTGCCGATGTCAAGGGCGATTTTGTTGCAGTCGACGGCGTAAAGTTCCACATCGTCGCGGATTTTTTCCGTATCGACGAGCGCTTTGTTCACCAACAGCTTGCCGCCTTTTTTGAGTTTCTTCTCAAACTTGTCCAAAGAAGGCTGGTTGAGCACGATCAAAGTGTCGGGTTCGCTTACGACCGGTGAATTGATGCGGGCTTTGGAGATGACCACCGAACAATTCGCCGTGCCGCCGCGCGTTTCGGGACCGTATGAAGGAATCCACGCGGTGTTCAAATCTTCCTGCGTGGCGGCGTAGGAGAGAATTTGCCCCATCAGCATGACGCCTTGACCGCCGAAGCCTGCGACTATGACGCGTTCATCAATCATCGCTATCACCTTTCGTTTTGTCTTTGAAAACGCCGAGCGGATAATAAGGTATCATATGCTCGACCGACCAGTCGATGGAATCCTTGGGGTTCATGCCCCAGTTGATTGGACATGTGGAGATGAATTCGACCAAGGTGAACCCTTGCTTGTTCATCTGCGCATCAAACGCCTTTTCGATGGCCTTTTTGGCTTTGCGGATGTGTTTTGGGTCGTGCACGCTTACGCGCTCCAAATAAGCGGCGCCGGGAATGGTGGCGAGCATTTCGCTGATGCGGATCGGTTCGCCCGCGCCTTCTTTTTTGCGGCCGAGGGGAGAGGTCGTCGTTTTTTGGTCGATGAGGGTCGTAGGCGCCATTTGCCCGCCGGTCATGCCGTAGATGGCGTTGTTGACGAAAATGACGGTGATGTTCTCGCCGCGATGGGCAGCGTGTACGACTTCGCTCAGACCAATCGACGCCAAATCGCCATCGCCCTGATAGGTGAATACGGCGTGTTCGGGGCGGACACGTTTGATGCCGGTTGCGACCGCCGGCGCACGACCGTGCGCGGCTTGATGCATGTCGCAGTTGAAAAACTCGTAACTAAGCACGCTGCAGCCGACGCTTGCGACGCCGACGGCTTCGTCAAGCAAGCCCTTTTCGACGAGGACTTCGCCGACGAGCTTGTGGATGATGCCGTGCGTACATCCGGGGCAATAGCTCAAATCCCGGTCGGTGAGACCGTGTGTCGGTTTGTATACGGTTTCGGTTTTCATGATTGGTCCTCCTTATTGAGGAGTTTGTGGACGCGTTCGACGATTTCCTCGGGTTCGGGGACGACGCCGCCGGTGCGGCCGTAGAAGTCGAGTTTGTAGCGTCCGTTGTTGACGATGCGGACGTCTTGGTGCATCTGTCCGAGGCTCATTTCAAGCGTCAAGAGCGTATGCACGGATTTCGGAAGCTTCTCGAAAGCGTTTTGCGGGAAGGGCCAAAGAGAAATCGGCCGAATCATGCCGACCTTGACGCCTTCTTTGCGCAATGTGTCAACGGCGCTTCTTGCGATGCGCGCCATCGAACCATACGCGACAAAAACGATTTCCGCGTCGTCGATTTCGACGGTTTCGTAACGCTGTTCCTTGTCCACCATTTCGTCGTATTTTTTCTTGAGATTCAAGTTGTGTTCTTCGAGTTTGTAGGGGTCAAGATGCAAAGAAACGATCTTGTTGCGGCTGCCGCGTTTGCCCGAAGAACCGTCGGCGGCCCAAGGCTTTTCTTTCGCGGGACCGAAATCGGGCGCTTCGTCAAGGTCGATCGGTTCCATCATCTGCCCGAGCAATCCGTCGACGGCGATCATGACCGGGTTGCGGTAATAATCGGCGAGAGAAAAACTTTCTTTGATGATGTTGACCGCCTCTTGGAGGTTTTCGGGGGCGAAGGAAAGCACGCGGTAATCGCCGTTTCCGCCGCCGCGTGTGATTTGGTTGTAATCGGATTGCGCCGGCTGGATGCCGCCGAGGCCAGGGCCTCCGCGCATGACGTTGATGATGACGCAGGGGACTTCGCTGCCGGCAAGGTAGCTGATGCCTTCTTGTTTCAAGGCGATGCCGGGGCTTGAAGAGGAGGTGAGCACGCGCGCGCCCGCGCCTCCGGCTCCATATACCATGTTGATGGCCGCGACTTCACTTTCGGCTTGCACAAAGACGCGGTCGTTTTTTTCCATATGGTAGGAAAGGTATTCGGGAATTTCGTTTTGCGGGGTGATGGGATAGCCGAAAAAGGCGTCGCATCCACCCTTGATGGCGGCTAGGGCCATCGCTTCGTTCCCTTTCATTAGAACTTTTGCCATGATTTCACTCCTTTAGGATTTCTTGAAACGTTCAACGGTGATGACGCTGTCGGGACAAACGAGGGCGCACATCGAACAAGCGATGCATTTTTCCGGGTCCGTCACATAAAGCGGCGTGTAGCCTTTTTTGTTTGTCCTTGAAGTGTCAAGCGCAAGTATGTCGACAGGACAATGGTGGATGCACAGTCCGCAGCCCTTGCATTTGTCCTCCGCAATGATGATTCTTCCTTTTGCCATGAATAGCCTCCTATAACCATGTTTTGGCAAGGTAACGCCTAAGAGGGCGCACTTCGCCGGAAAATCGCCGGGTCGGTTTCACCGATTCTTCATAAAAGGTGTAGACGATGGGAAGGTCGGTTTCTTTTGAGCCCTCTTGAAGAATCTTCTCCCCTTGTGCGATGTGTTCTTCTTTTGTTTCTTTGATGAGATTGCTGTTGTTGATCAAACCGGTCACTTTGAGTTGTGCGCCACCCTCTAAGGTTTCGATCAGCCGGACAATCTTGTCGGGCGTGTCGGTGTCGGGGCGGAACACGTTGACGACGACGAAGAAATCCAAGTCTTCGTCGGCGTCGATCAAATCGCGGTATTGCATCATGATTTTCGCGCCCGCTTTGGTGCCCGCCAAATCGTAAACGGCCCGCAAGCTTTTATCGTAAAAAGGCCTGCTGCCTTGGGCGCTGATATAGGGCAAATCGCTTCCCGAAGATTTCTCGACGCTTGATTCGACGAGATTCACACCGTGTTCTTGCAGTAAAGCGTGGACACTACGGGAGCGGAAATACGGATTGATGATATCCAGATCGACGAGGGCATCCATCCGGAAATCGATGGCCATATTCACCGCGATTTCGCTTTTTCCCGCTCCATAGTGTCCACTGAGAATCGTCAAACGTTTCATCTATCGTTTGATGTAGTTGGAATGAAGTTTGTTGATGGTTTCAATGCGGCGTCTCGCAAAGATTTTCGCCGCTTCTTGGGTGTGGGTGTCGTTTTCTTTGGCGACTTGGTATATATCAAGCAGACGGTCGTAAATTCTCTCGATGTCGCTGAACGCTTTATCTTTGCTGTATCCGTCTTCTTCTAGTTCGTGGGAAACGTTGATTAGGCCGCCGGCGTTGATGACGAAGTCGGGAGCGTACAAAATGTCGCGCTTTTTGAGGGCTTCGCCGTGTTTCTCTTCGTCTTCGAGGACGTTGTTCGCCGTACCGGCAACGATTTCGCACTTGAGGCGCTTGATGGTCTTGTCGTTCATGACGGCGCCAAGCGCGCATGGGGCGAAGACGTCGACGTCGAGGTCGTAGATTGAATCGGGTTCGACGTATTCGACATCGGGGTATTTTTCTTTGATTTTGGCGATGTGGTCTTCGTTGATTTCGGTGAAATACACTTTTTTGGCGCCCGCTTCAAGCAAATCGCCAATCAGGAAGTCGCCGGTCTGCCCGGCGCCTTGTACCGCAAATGTGCGTTCGCTCATGTCGTCAGTGCCAAAACGTTCTTTGAGCGAGGCGCGGATGCCGTGAAACGCTCCTCGTGCCGTGGCCGGCGAGGGGTTTCCGCTCTTGGTGGGGATGGCGACGACATAATCGGTCTCCATATTGACATACTGCATGTCTTTGGCGGATGTGTTGACATCCGGCGCGGTGATGTAGCGTCCGCCTAGCGTTTGGACATAGCGTCCAAGAGCGCGGAAATATTCTTCGCTTTTGACCTTTTTCGCATCGCCGATCAAGACGGTTTTTCCGCCGCCAAGATTCAATCCGGCGCATGCCGCCTTGTAGGTCATGCCGCGAGCCAACCGCAATACATCGAGCGTCGCGTCGTCTTCGTTGTCGTAGACCCAAAGTCTCGTTCCTCCGAGAGAGGGCCCGAGGGTGGTGTTGTGAATGCATGTGATGCCTTTCAAACCTGTGGTCGCGTCATGAAAAAACACAAGCTGTTCGTAGCCGTATTTCTCCATGTACTCAAATTTTTTCATTAAAAAAGCCTCCCTTTCGATTTGGCACTCATAATTTAAACGCTTTTCCATGAAAGCGTTTTTACAGTGAAATTATATCATGTTTGAACGGGGCTTGCAACGTTAAAAAGGGAAAAAGTTGTCATACAAAAAAATCATGGCAAAATGAAAAGCCCTCTTGCGAGGGCTTAAGGTTGTTTATTGGGCGACCACGTTCACGAGGCGGTTCGGGACGACAATGATTTTTTGCACGCTCTTGCCTTCGATGAACTTTTGCACGCGTTCATTGGCCAAGGCGAGTTCTTCAAGTTTCTCTTTGTCTTCGTCTTTTTTCGCTTCAATTTTGTCGCGCATTTTGCCGTTGACGCTCAACACGATGGTGACCTTTTCTTCTTTGAGTCGTTCGGGGTCCGCCTCGGGATAAGCCGCAAACACCAGCGATTCATTGTTGCCGATGTTTTGGTTGAGTTCTTCGCTGATGTGCGGAGCGAAGGGGTTGAGCAGTTTCAAAAAGGTTTCAAAGGTCGCTTTGGCGATGGTTTCTTTTTTCGAGGCTTCGTTGACGAACGTCATCAATTTTGAGATGGCGGTGTTGAATTTGGTGGCTTCGATGTCCGTATCGACGCCGTCGATGATTTTGTGAAGGAAATTCGTGAGTTCTTCGTCGGGTTTTTGGTCTTTCACCTTGTCTTGGAGGCGCCATACTTTCTCTAAAAATCTGCGGGCGCCTTTGACGCCGGATTCGCTCCAAGGCGTCGATTGCTCGTAGTCGCCGATAAAGAGGATGTAAAGGCGCAATGTATCGGCGCCATAGCTTTCGATGGTTTCCATCGGGTTGACGACGTTGCCTTTCGATTTGCTCATCTTATCGCCATCAGGGCCCAAAATCAATCATTGGGCGGTGCGTTTTTTGTATGGTTCCTTGGTCGGCACCACGCCGATGTCGTAGAGGAACTGGTGCCAAAAACGAGAATAGATGACGTGTCTTGTGACGTGTTCCATGCCTCCGTTGTACCAATCGACGTTCAGCCAATATTTGAGTTTGTGGTAATTGGCGAGTTCTTTGTCGTTGTTCGGGTCGATGTAACGAAGGAAATACCACGAACTGCCCGCCCATTGGGGCATGGTGTCGGTTTCGCGTTTGGCGTTTCGACCGCATTTGGGACAAGTGGTGTGCACGAAGGATTCGATGTTCGCAAGCGGACTTTCTCCTTCTTCGTTGGGCGCGAAGTCTTCGATGTCCGGCAAAGTGACCGGCAAATCCTCTTCATCGACGGCCACCATGCCGCAATCTTCGCAATGCACAATGGGAATGGGTTCGCCCCAATAGCGTTGGCGGTTGAAGGCCCAGTCTTTCATTTTGTAGTTGACGGCTTTTTTTCCTAGGTCGTGTTTGACGAGGTGGTCGATCATGGCGTCGATGGCGTCTTGGACATCGAGGCCGTTTAAGAAATCGCTGTTGACAAGAGTGCCGGTTTCCACATCGGTGAAGGCTTCTTTCTCAATGTCGCCGCCCTCAATGACCTCGACAATGGACAATCCGTGGGTTTTTGCAAATTCGTAGTCCCGTTCGTCGTGGCCGGGGACGGCCATGATGGCGCCCGTTCCGTAATCCATCATCACGTAATCGGCGACGAAGACGGGCATCTTTTCTCCGGTTAAGGGATGAAGGGCTTCAATGCCTTCTAGTTTGAGACCGCTCTTGTCTTTTTGAAGTTCGGTGCGTTCAAATTCGGTTTTTTGGGCGGCGCGCTTTTGGTATTCTTTCAACGCTTTTGCGTTCTCAATTTTGTCGGATTCTTTTTCAAGCAAGGGATGTTCGGGGGCGATGACCATAAACGTCGAACCAAACAAGGTATCGGGCCTGGTGGTGAAAACATTCAGGCTCTCATTGGAATCGGCGATGCCGAAACGGATTTCCGCGCCGATCGATTTGCCGATCCAGTTCTTCTGTTCGGTTTTGATGCGGGGGAGCGTCTCTAATTCCTCAAGACCTTTGAGCAGGCGTTCCGCATATTCGGTGATTTTCAAGAACCAGACGTCTTTTTCTTTTTGGACGACGCTTTCGCCGCAACGGTCGCATTTTCCGCCTTGGCTTTCTTCGTTGGACAAGACGACCTTGCAGTCGGGGCAAAAATTAACCGTCGTTTTATGGCGGTAGGCCAGATTGTTTTTGAAAAGCTGCACGAAAATCCACTGCGTCCATTTGTAGTAATCTTTGTCGGTCGTATCGACCATGCGGGAGAAATCGAAACTGAACCCGGCACGTTTGAGCTGGTCGGTGAAAATCTCGATGTTTTGGTCGGTCACCTTGCGCGGGTGAATTTTTTCCTGCATCGCGTAATTTTCGGTAGGCAGGCCGAAGGCGTCGAAACCGATCGGAAAAAGAACGTTGTAGCCTTCCATCCGCCGTTTTCTCGAGACGACCTCAAGCGAAGTGTAGGCGCGAATGTGACCGACATGCATGCCGGTTCCTGAAGGGTAGGGGAATTCCACAAGCGCGTAATATTTGGGTTTCTCGCCAAAATCCTTGGCTTCGAAGCAGTCGGAATCGTACCAGTGCTTTTGCCATTTCTTTTCAATGGTTTTCGGATTGTATTTCATGCAATCACTCCTTATTTGGATAAAAAAACGCCCTTAACAAAGTTAAGGACGGAGAGTTCCGCGGTACCACCTTAGTTCCGTAGCGCTTTGGCCCTTAACGCGGGATACGTTGCGGGTTTTGCCCGCACTGCTCTTCGGGTGAGTTCTTCGGGGATTGTTCTTAGTTCGCAGCAGCCACTAAGTCTCTGAAAACAATGTCCGAATACTATGCCCGTGTCCATGCATTTTAGTGTGTAATATAGTAGCACATTTTTACGCGCCTTACAAGGCTAACGTTGAATTTGCCGCTGAATTTCAAGCGCCAACCGGCTCGTTTGTCGGAAAGCGACGAACAGCAAGAGGATGAACAAGATGAAATGGAAAGAGTAAATGGCGTCAAAGACCAGCACCACAAAGAGCAGCGTCGAGGCGTACGACATCATCACGAACATTTGTTTGAAGGGCACTTTGCGCAAGCGTCTTTGAATCAAAAACGCGTTAAGCAGCACAAACACGTTGAACAGCAAAAGGCCCGAAACGAGGCGGAAGAGAATGAGTCCCGTCCCCCATAAGCCGCGGTATGCGAGAATTTCCGCATCCACCGCCGCATAGACGGCTTCGAAAAACTCCAGTTCGGTTTCCTCATCGTAGTTAAGATCAATGTTGTGGACGGCTTCGTCGAGTTCGGCGATCGGCTTCTCGTGCGAGAATATCCCGGCGAAGGTGTCCAAATACACATAAAGCGTATCGCCGTGCAGCACGAAATGCGGAGAATATTCTCCATACGCTTCGGTGTCGATGGAATCGTGCGAATCAATGCTGAAAGTCAGCGTCGTATGCTCAAAGAGCACTTCTCTCGTCTCCTCGTCGCACTGCAAAACCGCGTCTTCGATTCGGCAATCCGCATCAGGAGACACGCCGTTTTCCCGAATTGTTTCTTGGGTTTGCCACGAAATGCCGTCATACGTACTCACGGTCACAATTTCATGGGTTGCGAAAAGCGCCGCGAAAAAAAGCATATACAAAAAGACCCATATCAATCGGTCCTTGCGAAAAAGAATCAAGTGTTGCGGAGCTGCGATTGCGGTTCGTACACGTTCAAACATATTCATCACTTCTTCTGCTTTGTTTTCGTGCTCAACACATATTGTAACATACTTCGTGCAATCTTTGAGGGTTTTATGCTAAAATGGGTCCGAGGTGGCTCAAATGAATCCTTTCACAAAAGAAAAACCGTATCGCACCTTGAACGAAACTTTGAGAAAGCGTTTTGGAAAGAAAGTTTTCAAAGTGCCCTTGAACGGGGATTTCACCTGCCCGAACCGCGACGGCACAAAAGCATGGGGCGGGTGCGTTTTTTGTTCGGCTTCCGGAAGCGGCGACTTCAACGCCCCAAAAACGCTGCCGTTGAAGCAACAGTTTGAAAACGTCAAAAAAGGCCTGCAAAAAAAATGGCCGGACAGTTACACCATGCCTTATTTTCAGGCCAACACCAACACATACAAAGACGTTTCGACCTTGAGAAGTTTGTTCACCGAAGCCGTTTCTTTAGATGAAAGCGTCGTCGGCCTCGCGGTTGCGACCCGGTGCGACGCTTTAGAAGACGAAAAAGTCGAATTGCTCGCGGAAATGAACGAAAGAACTCCTGTGCAAGTCGAACTCGGTTTGCAAACCATCCATGAAGAGACGGCGATAAAAATCAACCGCGCGCACACGCTTCGCTGTTTCGACGATGCCGTAAAAAGGCTGCGAAAACGCGGCATCGAAGTCGTGGCTCACATCATCAACGGCTTACCCGGAGAAAACGAAGAGATGATGCTGCAAACCATCGACCACTTGAACAAACTCGACATCCAAGGCGTCAAAATCCATATGCTGCATGCGCTAAAAGGCACAGAACTCGCCAAAATGACCGGTCGTAACGAAGTAAGATTGCTCACCCGAAAAGAATACGTCGACATCACCGTCAAGCAAATCGAGCGCCTACGTCCCGACATCGTCATCCATCGCTTGACGGGAGACGCGCCGAAAAACCAACTGATTGCCCCGAAATGGACGTTGAAGAAATTCGTCGTCCTAAACGAAATCGACAAGCTGCTGCGGAAAAAGAACACCCACCAAGGCGTCCATTATCAAAACAAAACCCCTTAGGCATCGCGAACAGGCGATGTCTTTTTTTCGCCTTCATACAAAGCAATCGCTTCTTCTAACATGTTTTCGAACTTGTCGACGCTTTCTTTAACGCGAAAATTTTGCGCGTACTTGAGATAATATTTTGAAAGCGCCGCTTTCTTTTTCGAGTTTTCCAGCAAATGCCGCATTTTTGCTTCCAAGTCGTCGCTGTTTCCCGCTTGAAACAAGTTGTCTTCGGACAAAGCGAACTGGTTCGTCGCCGAAACGGGACTGTCCGAGATGATGGGCACCAAGCCGCATGAAAAAGCCTCGATGCAGGAGATGGCCTCAATTTCGATATCGGAGGCGTGGATGTAGAGGTCTGCGACGTTCATCAAATCGATAAGCTCCTCTTGCGTGCAATAGAGAAATTTTGGTGCGTTGTGGAGCCGTTTCCCCATTTTCTCCAATTTCTTCCGCCAAGGCCCCCGCCCGGCGAAGACCACTTGGATGTCTTGTTGGTAGGGGGATTTTGCGACCGCCTTTAGGATAAGGTCTTGTCGTTTTTCTCTTGAAAGGCGCCCGACCATAAGCGCCACGGTTTTGCCTTGAAACGCTTGCGGTTTAAGAACCGTTTTGGGCCGGAATTCAGGCGATACGCCGTTTGAGATCACATGCATTTTCGCTCGGTAATATCGGCTTCTTAGCTGGTCTTTGATCATCTCGCTCGGGCAGTGCACATGGTCGAACTGGTCGAAAAAGCCGCGGAATTTGCTGTAAAGCCATTCGTTTATAGGCTGCAACCGGTTCAAATAAAGCGTCGAAGTGATGTTTTCCGGCTGAACGTGAAAAGCCGCGGTCGAAGGAATGCCCATGGCGTCCGCGATCCGCTTGCCTCGGCGGCACAAAGCGAAAGGCAGGAAGTAATGCACAACGTCCGCGTCTTCAAAAGCTTCTTTCAAAACGTCTTCGTCCGCCTTTGCCAAAAACATGCCTTGCGCCTTGCAAAGGCGATAAAGGAGAGGATACCGCTTGATGCCGGTAAGGTAGACGTTGTCTTCGCCTGGAGCCGTCCCCGAAACCACCCGGACACGGTGTCCCCGCTCACGGAGGTTTTCCGCCATGCGCAAAGCGGAGATAGAGGTGCCGTTTCCGCTTTTGCCGAATTCGTCGATCACAAAAACGATGTTCATTCTTCCCCCTCCTCTTCCTCGTTGTTTCGATCGATGCGACGCGCATCCGGAAAAGCCTCCGCCAAACGTTCATCGGGATAATGACGATCGAAGAACTCGCCGACAAACGTTTGGGCCTCGATCCCTTCGCTTCGATGATGCGAGCGAATAAGGGCGCCGTATGAAATCGTCATATTCAAAAAAAGGAACACGACCAAAACCCATGTCAAGATTTTGCCGGTTCTCTTCGAAAGAGATTCAATGCGCGCGGAGAGAAAAGGGTAGACGACCCGTACCATGAAATACCCGAATAGTCCCCAAAAAAGCGCATAGGGAATGGTCGTTCTTCCGTTGATGTTCAAAAAGTAATCGTGGTAACTCCAGGAAACCGCACCGGTGAAAAATTCCTGTCCGGCGTTGGCGGCGTACTCAAAAACGCCCCCCGCGAAGGCGCCGGCCAAAATGGCCGCATACCATTGTTTGAACGGACGCATCACAAGAAGCATCAACACGAACCCGACGCCGTAGATTGGATTGAAAGGTCCATAAATCACGCCGCTTCTGTTCTCGTAATATCCGTAATAAAAGTAATGGTATATTTCCTCATACCAAGTTCCGAGCAAACAACCCGCGACAAACACCAACGCGAGTTTGTAAAAGGAGTATCCTTTCGCAAAACGCTCGTTTTGCCGATCGTCGGCGTCAACATAGTGATTGTCCATCTCCATCCCCCTGCCGGATGATTTTCTTTAGTATACCATTAATGAAAGGAAATTTACATAGTTTCAAGCGGTTCAAACAAAACGTCCGTCGCCTCTAAAAAGTACACGAGCGCAAGCAAGTCGGCGGCGCCCCCGGGCGAACACCCCTTCTTTTTGAGTTCGGCGTAAATGCGCCTTAATTCCTTGCAAGGCGCATCCTGGGCCCGCTTCATGGCTTCCTTCACTTCGTGAAGGGTGGGCGACATCCCGCAAATCAACGTCGTATCCTCCAAGCGGGAAGCGATATAGGCAAACTTCCTAAGCGGATGGTGGTCTTTTCTCGGGTACCAAGAAAAAACAGCGGGAAAACCGTTTGCGGCTTCGCCGCGTATGCCTTTGACATTGTGCTCGGCGTAAAGCGTTTCTCCGCGGGTCCTCTTTTCTTCCGGGGGAAGGTCGGAAAAGTCCGTTTGGAGAATCGTGCGCGCCGTTTCGGAAAGCAGGCGCATGCAGGCGTAGAGATCTTCGCCTTTTTTGAGCGAACGGGCGTAATGGGGAAGCGTGAGGCCAAAGATGAAATTTGAACCTTTGTGGGTGTTCACGCCGTTTGTCGAGCGCAAAATGGCCGCCTCGGCGTCTTTGCCCAAACCGCGCAGGTCTTTGAGCGAACGCTTGTGAAATCCGTAGCGGACGTATTGCTCAAAATACGGTTTCAACGCTTCAATCGAGGCCAAAAAATGGGAAATGTTCATATCCTTGTGACGGCCGGAATCGCGCGAGGAGACCAAAGCGAGCGAAGGATAGAAAAAGACTTCCTTTCGAAGCGCGGTCGAGGCTTCTAAGGCAAGCGCGGAAACAAGAAAATCCTCCACCTTTTCGTTCATGTGTGCGCGCAAGGAGGCGATGTCGTGCGTTTGTGCACGGGCGCAAACTCGGGCCGGCTTGCCGCAAAGCCAGCATTTGCGTTCTTCATAGCCCAAATCGTTACGGTGCAACGGCTCGACTTGGTCGCGCATGTACACGTCGATGTCGACAAAACCGCCTAGGGCATGATGGGTTTCCAAAAACACGCCGATACGTTTGGCGGCATCCGCCTTTGCAACAGGAAAAAGCACATAATCGCCGTCCTTTGAGGCGCAATATGTGCCTTCCGTTTCGAAAAGTTGTTGCAGGATATGGTGAAACAGCCGCAAAACGAGGGCTTGATAACGAGTGTTTTTCGGGGCGCCCGCGACGTTCGTTTTCAGCGACAAGACATCGGTTTGGTTCCGATTTTTAAACGCCTCAACGGTTTCGGCGCGCACGCTGCGCGCTTGCAAAATCTCAGTGGCGTTTGTCATGGGTTTTGATGTCCTTGATGATTTTTTGCCCTTTTTCCGAACGCAGGTAATCGTAGGTGGCTTTCGGGATGTAGGGCTTGGCCGCTTCAAGGCCGTTATTTTTGAGCAATTTGCGGACGGTTGACGCGCTAATCGGGGTTGAATCGTGCTTTTTGCGGTCGATGATGTGCAAACCGTCGCATAGATAGCGTTTCATCGTTTGGTTGTAAGTATCGGTCATGGCGCTATAAGGTTCTTTTCCCACGTAGCGGTCGGTGATGTTGAACGCCTTCATGTAGTGTTGTTTGAAGGTGAGCACGTCAATGAGCGCATGTTCTTCGCGAATGGATTCTTCGTGTTTTTGAAAGTATTTGGGGAAGGTTGCGAACGAAACGAGATAGTCACCCGTCGGCAACACCACAACGTTTTCCTTGTCTTTCAGCGCTTCTTCGATGATGGCGATGCGATCTTCGAAGGGGAAGAACGAACGGTCTTCGCTGACGACAAACACAAGCAGGGTTTCATGATGCTTGCGGGCTTCCTCGATAAGGTGAAGATGCCCTTTGGTCAACGGGTTCGCGTTGATGACGACGCTGCCTTTGGCTTCGTTTGTGAGCCCGTATGTTTCTTTGAGGCTTTTCAGGGTCGCCCGAATGTCGCCGTTTCTTTCCAAGAAAGTAAGATTCATGGTTTGGACAATGGGCCGGAAACCGAGGCGTTTGAAAATCTCGATGTGTTCGGGACGGGTGTAGGCGAATACGTGGTCGACGCCTTTTTGGTTCAATTCTTTGATCAAAGCGCTCATCAGTTTTCCAAGATGGTTTTTGTGCCGGTATTCGTCGGCGACGGCGACGCATTTGACGATGTTGTCGGACGCCGAAGCGGTGGCGATAAGCTTTTCGTCTTCACGCAACGAAAGCGTCAAATCGATGTCGTCTTCGAAAGTCAGATGGAAATTGCTTAAAAACCGTTCGATTTCAAGGCGTTCCTCTTCCAAAACGACCTCTTTGATTTCCATGTCAATCCCCCTTTTTATACAGGTTGTCGAGCGTTGAGCCGTGGCGGCTTTCGACAACCCCAATCTTATCCCCTGGATGTGAAACTTTCGGTTTGCCGGTAAAGGCGTGGGCCTTTGCCATCAGTTCTTCGATGGAAAAAAGCGGAAGGCGCGTGTCTTTGAGCTTTTCAAGCAAATCTCGGCGTTTCGGATTGATTGCGATTCCGCGTTCGGTGATCAAACAGTCGATATGTTTTCCGGGTGTCGTGATGGTGCGCACCCTTTCACGGATGAGAGGCGTGCGCGCTTTTAGAAGCGGGGATACGATGACGGACAGTTTGGCGTCCTCGGCGGTATCGGAATGTCCGCCGCTGCCGCCGATGATGGTCCCATACGAATCGGTGGTGACGTTGACGTTGAAATCGGTATCGATTTCGCTAGCGCCTAGGATGACGACGTCCAAATCTTTGATGACGCGGTTTGCGTTGTTCGGGTTGGCGTAGTTTGAAGCGCTGATTGCATGATGGTTGGCGTTTTTTTTCAAGCTTTCAATGGCGGCGTCGTCAAAACACTGCACGTCGTAGAGTTTATCGACGAGACCGCCTTCAAGCGCGTCCACATGATAGCGGGTGATGCCTCCCGAATAAAAGGAGGCTTTGAGGCCGCGTTCTCTCATAATATCGTTGAACCCTTTCGTGATGGCGAGTGAAATGCCGCCCGCACCGCTTTGGAACGACACGCCATCTTCAAAGACGTCAAGGGCTTGCAAAAGGCGCAACGCTTCACGGGCGATTTTCAAACCGAGCGGGTCTTTTGTGATTTTGAGCGTCCCGCTCATGATTCCCTCGGCGTCCCCAAGCGTCTTTACGAGCAAAACGTCGTCGATGGCGTCGCCTTGTATTTGCGGGTCTTCCAAGGTGTCGACGAGGTTGTCGGTCACCAAAACTTTCCGTTTGGCGTATAGGCTGTCCTCAATAGCGTAGCCCAAACTACCGCAGGCGTTTTTTCCATGCACGCCCGAAGCGTTTTTCGCCTTGTCGACGGCCGGGGCGGCGATAAAGGCAACGTCGATGACGTTGTCGCCTTCCACGATGCTTCGGGCTCTGCCACCGTGCGTTTGCATGGTGAGACTGCCCTTTAGACCATGGTTGCTCAGGCACTCGGCGATTGGACCGTTCATGTAGTTGGTGGTTATGTCGGCAATGGTTCCATCTTTGATGAGGGGAAGAATCGGCTTATGCACGGGGAACAGCGCAGAAGCCATGAGATGCAGTTCTTTTAGGCCTCGTTCGTGAAGGGCTTGCATCACAAGGTTCAACGTTTTGTCGCCGTTGCGCAAATGATGGTGGAAAGAAACGCACATGCCGTCGCGCAAATCCAATCCATCAAGCAGTTCGCCTAAGCGTTCATGTTTCATTGTCCCTTCCCCCTTTTAAACCGGTAGGCTTCCGCGGACTCTAAAAGGGCCTTCGCTTTTTCGACAACCGGTTTGTCGACCATTTTTCCATCCAGCGAAAAACGCATGCTGTTCGTTTCTTCATGGCGTTTGACGATGCGGCGGGCTTTTCGAAGTTCTTCTTCGGTCGGGAAAAACGCGTCGTTGATCGAAGGGACCTGGTTCGGATGAATGGCGCACTTTCCATCGAAGCCCAAGCGTTTTGCCGATTGTATGTCTAATGAAAGCGACGCTTCTTCAAGAGTGGTCCAAGGCGTGTCGATGGCTCTTATGCCTGCGGCCTTGGCCGCAAGGAGAAGTTTTGACCGGCAAAAGAGCAGTTCTTGACCGTTCTCATCGCGGTGCATGCCGGTCGCCGCGCTCAAATCTTCAGCGCCGAGAATCAATCCTTTTACAAGAGAAAATTTCGCAATCTGAAGCAGTTCGAAAAAAGCTTCCGGCGTTTCGATTAGGCCAATCAAAGGAAGCTTGGCGTCGAACTGGTCTTGGTAAGCCTCATAAGCTTTCAGGGAAGAAAGCGTTGTTTTCGGAAGCACAACACCGTCGATCTCAAGCGGCGCCAACGCCTTCATGTCTTTGGAAAAGAGCGGTTCTTCGGCGTTGATGCGCACATAGACTTCGACGCCTTGGGGTCGATGCGCACGCAAAAACTGCGCCGTGAGCTCACGGGCTTCGTCCTTTTCGTAAGTAGCGATGGCGTCTTCTAAATCGATGATCAAAGCGTCCGCTTCGAACACGTCGGCGTTTTGGAGCATGCGCGGTACGTTGCCGGGGATGAACAAATACGTTCTAGCCATCTTCGGACTCCTTATATTTCAGGATGGCGGTTTTCAGCCGGGCTTTGATGGTGTAATCGAGCGCGCCTTGGTCCTGGCAACGCAAACGGACATTTTCGAGGCTTTCCTCGGCGAGCGTTTTTTCGATTAAGGTTTTGATGTGATCGTAAAACGCTTCGTGCACGACGGTGTCGATCTCGATTTTTAGTTTGTCTGCGGGGGAAAGCGTAATCAGACAGTCGCTCGATTCAAGCGTTCCGGCCACATAAGATTTTCCCATGTTATCGCCTGCTTTCTATGAGCGCTAGCGTGCGCATCATATGATTTTTGACAATCATGATGCCTTCGTCGCTCCCCATTCCGGGTTTGGCGAGGCATTGTTTGGCCTCGCAGGCCATGGCGATGCTCGTGGTGACTTCGGCGCTGATGTTGGTCTCGTTGCACGAACCGCCGCTATAAGCGCCAACGCCCTTTTTCAAACAGTAGCGCAGCGCTTCGATGGTGTTGTTGACGCCGCCTAAATCCGGGGTTTTCACCTGCACCATGTGCGCCGCGTTTTCATCGGCGAAATACTTGACGTCTTCAAGCGTGTTGCACCATTCGTCGGCGACGATTTCGACGTGGCACGCCTCATCGGCGTCGATCTTTTGTTTGAGCGCTTTGAGGGCGTCTTTGGTTTCTTCTCGGTTGCCTTTGTCGATGGGGCCTTCGATGCGCAAAGAAAAAGGTGACGCGATGCCGGAGAGTTCTTTCAAATACCGGTAGCACTTGTCGATGTCGTCGTCGAAAATCATGCCGATGGTGCCGTACACGTCGATGTGCAGGATGGGATGGTATTCGGGGTTGAGCCGTTTGGAAACGATGCGGTTTTTAAGCCATTTCACATATTCGCCAAGCAATTCGCCGTGTTGGCCTAATTTGTACTTGACGCTGTTGATGAGGCCGTGCGGCATGACGTCGACTTCTTTCATGATCATCTTGTCGACGTTGTTGTAGCGGTCGTCGCCGCTTTGGGCAAAGATGGGAATCATACGGTAGGTGTTTCCGGGAATGTTGTATTCTTTGCGGACGATTTCGCACATCGTTTTTTGATTGGCTTTTGCGGCGGCTTCTAACAGCGCTTGGGTAATGCCGTAGCGCAGGGCGGTGTGAATCGGTTGTTCATCGATTTTTAGATTGTCGAAATATTCGGCGTTTTCACGAAAACGGCTCACGTCGACGCCAATCAGTTTTTCTGTGAGGTGCGCCTCGAAAAAGGCTTTGGCGTTTTTCGCCTCGAAAAGGCGGTCGCGGCCGCCGGCGCCCGAATATTGCACGGCGCAAGCATCGCCGTAGGCGATCATGTCGTTTTCTAAGACAAGCATGATGGAGAGCGCTTCGCCGGCTTGGCGGATGGCTTTGAAATACGGGGTTCTCGGGTCGCCGGTATAGGTGAATTGGTCCATTTCGGCGCCCGCTTTGATGGCGGCCTGGTCGTCAAAATAAAATCCGGTCAGGCCTTCTGAAACGATTACGTCTTGGATTTTCATGGGGTCTTGAACTCCTTTAGGGGGTCTTGTTTGCCGACGAGGTTGCCGCGGGATACGGCGTAGATGTCGTCGATCGTCATTTGGAACGATACTTCGCGGTTTTCTTTTTCGCCGCGTTTTTTCAACGCGTTTTTATGATAGGTCTTGATTTCATCGTCAAAAGGAAGGTTCCCGAATTCCAAAAGGCGGATGTTGCCTTCGGCGTCCCTTGCGGGCATGATTTTGCCGGCGTTCACTTCGCTTGGTGCGAAGGGGATGTCCAATATGCCTTGTTTGAAAGCCTCGACGACCCCGGCGGCGAAATCGCCTTTGCCAACGTTCAAGGTCGCATACAGCATGGCGTTGACTTCTTTTTTGATCAGTTCTTTTTCGGCTTCAAGTTCTTTTGAACTCGAATAACGCTGTTCCTTTAGAATGCGAGTCACGATTTTCGAGGCTTTCAATCCTTCGGCGTTCGCTTCTTTTGTCGGAATGCCTTCGGATTCGTGGGGGGTTTTGGTAATCATCTTTGTCGCTTTCCCGAGTGCGGCGACCGCGGAAGCGAGAGAGATGATTCCAAGGGCTTTCGATTCGTCTTTCGGAAAGCCGCCCATCCACTGGTGGAAAACCGTGGTGACGTAGACGTCTTCGTAGCCAAAGAGCTTGAGGTAATAGTTCGTCAAAGAATCGAGGGTTTGAAGGGCGGCGATGTCTTGGTTGATGTTGCCGCATTGGCCGTAGCCGACGGTGATGTTTTTGACGCCTTGTTCGGCGGCCAAAATCGCTTCGATGATGGCGATGGTATGCGAAATTGACGGGGGAACGAGGGTTCCTGTCAAGGGCCCGAAGGGCTCCCGGTTGATTTCGATGCCCTGTTCGGCGTAATACCCCACCAAACGGTCGCAGTATTGCCAGTAGCGAATGGTGTCCGACAACGAAATGTTTTTGGCGTAGGGAATGTTGTAGGAGATGCCGCCTCCTTCGTTTGAGGTCCAGCCTGCGGCGTGGATAATTTCCGATAGCAACCTAGCGTCCGGCGTTCCGTGCCGTGCTTGAATGGGGACAGGGGTCTCATCGAGCACCCGCATGCCCCCTTCAACGCCGTAATTGACGGCGGGAAACCCGTTCAACATCGAACGTTTTTGCTTCTCCGATTGCTTGATGGCGTCTTCGGCGTTGGCGTAACGGTTTTGCCGGGTGTAGGAATCGATGGTTGAAGGAAGCAAATCCGCCTCGCCTTCTTCGGCCAAATACTTGAGCAACGCGACGTGGTCGTCGATCAACGCGACGCCGGCTCGGGGCTGTGTCAATGTAAGACCTTCTTCTTTGGCTTTGCGAAGCTTCAAAGCGAAATTTTTCTCGTCAGGTACGTTTTTCAAGCGTTCGACCGCGGTCTCGAAATCGAGCAGTTCACTCTGGCCGGTTTGCCAGTGCAAACGTATTTCTTCGCGCTTCGCCAAAAATTCTTCCCAAGGTATTTTCTTGTTTTGCACCATACAACGGTCTCCTATTTCAAGTGACGTTTTAACAGTTTCAAGGCCAATCTCGGATGTTTTTGGCCCAAAAGCCCCATTGCGCTTAGGATGTAGAGTTCGTCGATGAGAAATTCCGAATCTTTGGGACGAAGCTCCAATTTTTTGTGGGACTTGTGCAACACTTCTTTGAGGATTTGTTTGGCGCCGGCGTTGTTGATGAGGACTCCGCCGGTGCCGACGACGTATTGAATCTCGGTGAGGTCTTTGCCGGTTTGATAATACATGTTGCCAAGCGGTGTGTACACAACTTCGACGGTGCCGACGTGCCGGCTCATCGAATAATCGCAACAAATTCGCGCCAGCGCTTTGTCAAAAGCCTTTTCCTGATCGTTTTCCGGAAGGTAGTCGACGTTGTCGTGACGACGTTGCATCGCTTCTTCGATGTCTTCGTCGGTCGCTTCTTCGTCGCCGTTTTCGTAATATTTCTTGAACTCGTAAGGCTTGACTAAGGAAAGGAGAGCGTTCGCGCTATAACGGACGCCTAAGTCGCCTTCGACGGTTCGTTTGGCAAAGGGTTCCTGCAACCCTTTCAAAATGACCTCGGTCCGTTTCGGGGAGCCTTCGCCGATGGTGTGCACATCGGTGGTCGCGCCGCCGATGTCGATGACCATCATATCGCCGTAGCCTTCTACTTCTTCATGCCCTTTCGAAAGCAGTTCCGCCGCTTGCAAAACCGCTTCCGGAGTGGGCATGATGATTTCGCCGATTTTCTCTTCGGCCTTTTTGATGCCTTTGCCTTCGATGATTTTGGTGATGAAGATGCGGCGGATGACGTCCTTCGCCGGGGCAACGTTGAGCTTTTTCAGTTTGGGCATGACGTTATCGACGATGTAATATTCTTCTTCCGATTTCTCGAAAAGTTCGTCGATTTCATCGGCCGCGTCCTTATTGCCGGCCACAATGATGGGGATGCCGAGTTTCGCTTCGGCGAGTTTCTTCGCGTTGTGCAAAATGCATTCCTTGTTGCCGCCGTCGGTGCCGCCGGCAAGCAGAATTATATCCACATCCGCCTGTTTCAGCGTTTTAATCTCTTTTTTGGACAAATGGTGCGAAAACACATGGTTGACCAGCGCACCGGCGCCGAGACATGCCCTTTTGGCCGCTTCCGCCGTCAATTCCTCAACTAGGCCGATCGCCGCCATCTTCAATCCGCCGGCTGCGCTTGAGCATGCGGAAATAGTCGTGATCTCGCCCATGTCCGGATGCGCTTTTTGCAGCTTCTCCAAAGCCATGTCGAAGCCTTCAAGGACATCGGTTCGCACCGTCGTCATCGCCCTCGAAGTACCCACGATCACTTCTTTTTCCGTATCCACAGCGGTCAGCTTGGTATAGGTGGAGCCGAAATCCACTAGGAGGTGAACGCTCATGCGGTATTGAGATCCTCCTTGATGTGTTCGACCGCTTCCTCAATGTCGGTTCCGGGCGGGTAAACGCGGTCGAAGCCCATTTTTTTGAAACGTTGTTCAACGTCTTTGAAATCCTGTTTGCCGACGACGATGTTGCCGCCGACATACAGTTTCACATGACTCAATCCTGCCTCTTCGCAGTTTTCTTTCATGTATTTGCAATCCATTTCGCCGTGGCCGTAGAGCGAAGAAACCAAAATGGCCTTGGCGTTGGTTTCGATGGCCGCGTTGATAAAATCCTCCTGCGAGGATAAAACGCCGATGTTGACGACGTTGAAACCGTGTTTTCGCAAAACATGTTCGATGATTCGAATGCCGACGGCATGAACGTCGGCGCCGATGACGCCTATGACAACAGTATGCACGCTAACCATCCTCTCGCGGTGCTTTTTAACACAATAAAAAGGATAATTTTGTCGTTAAAATCATCCCCGTTTTTTCGTTACGATTCGCCTGAAGATATACTGAGAGAGACGTTTTTGACTACTATACCACACACATTTTCGTTTCGTGCAGCCCAAGTTCTCATCGTCATTACCCTCGTCTTCTTTGTCTTCGTGTAAACGCTTTCCACATTTATAATTATACGCTGATTACGGGAGAAATCAAGGGGTATCGCGAATTTTTTCGAGATTTTCCCATTCTTGTTTTCATGGCGTTTTCCATAAATAAAAGCGTTGTTTTCACAACGCTTTTCATCCGAAATAATCTTTTTCTTCAAACCCCATTTTTTTCCTTAGGTAGCGCATCGGAAAGGATTGGATGAAGTGATTGTAGTAAAGCACTTTGGAATTGTAGATTAGTCTTCGACTTTGTAAGTCCTCAAACTGTTTCTTCAAAGTGAGGTGGGTTTCTTGTTCGTCGTCGTCCATAGAAACATATAGCGTCTGCAGCGCTTTGTACACAGCCCGTCGTTCTTCTAACGAGAGGGTTCTGATTTTGGGCGAGCCCTCTTTGGTCAAATCCTTCAAGTATTCGAGATGATCGAAATGATCAAAGAGGTCGGCGTGTTGAGAAAACGCGTCCGCCGTCTCAAAGAGGCTTTTGTGAAAGTCTAGTTCAAGACGGGAGACTTCCCCCCAAAGCTTGAGCATCTTGTTGCGGCGGTTGAAGATGTAAAACGCAATTGCGCCGACAATTAACAATACGATGAAAATGTCGGACAGGTACTGCCACATTGAAATCCCTCCCTTAGGCCAGTTTTTGCTTGAAGCGCTGGTAGTAATTTTCAAATTCGCCGCTGTATTTCATGAAGCGGTCAAGGATATAGGGCTCGAAATAGTCCTTGAATTCCAATTCAAGCAATTCTAAAGCCCTTTTATGTTCCAAGGCGGTTTTGTAGTTTCTTGGCTGGCGCAAAATCTCATACATTTCCGCAAGCAGGATGATTTGTCCTTCTTGGGTGCGTTGTATGCGCTTCATCCTTTCAATGAAAGCGCGGTCGGCCGTTTTCTCGAAATGGGCGCGGACAATGTCTTCGCTTTTTTGGTTGAGCTGAAGCCTTTTGATGATGACGCTTCCAAGAATTGTTTTGTCGCGGATGACTTGGTAGTCCTTTTCGTCTAGGACTTCCTTGTTTTCGTATTCGACGATGGAAAGTTCTTTGGTGCGGTCGACATGAATCTTCGAATACTCGTAAATTTCGTTGCAGACGGTCGGGCTCAAACCCAAGACATTGCCGAGGCGTGAAGCGATTTCGGCCACGCGTCTGGCGGCGTGGGTGTTGTCGCGGGTGTCGGTGTGGACGTTGAAGACGCTGATGACGTCAAACACGTCGCCGACAACGGCTTTGAAATCGGATTCCATATCGCGGCGTTTGAGCAGTTCTTCTTTTCGTTTGTTGTTCATCATCTCGCCGATGGCGACCGAGGAGTATAGTGCGATGTTGAAAATGATCAACACAAGCGTACGAAGCAAGATGTCTATGGTGACGGTCGGGTTTTCAACGATGAGATAATTGTAAAGGACGGTGATCGATTCGGCGTGTTCGTAAAGAGGGTACATGATGGTCACATGGATGATGGTCATCAAAACGAGCACCCATTTGAACAAAATGCGAAGCAGCGTCGCATCCTGATAAAGCGCGATGACGACGAGCGCGAAATAGATGAGGACATACCCCGCTTGGGTGATGGAAAAACCGCCGACGGTTCCGGGGTCGACGCCGACTCGAAGCTTGATGTAGACACCAAAGGATGCTAAGAGGATATAGACGCTTGCGATGTACATCGCCATCTGTTGTTTGAGGAGCGTTCTGGGTCGTTCGCGGATGATGCGCTTGAGCGTGGTGTTGATAGCGAACATCAGCACACCGAACCCGAAGATGACGATATAATTCCTGTCTTCGGCGCCGATGAGCACAAACACCATGAAAACAATGTTGGTGACGATCAAAATGTTTTTGATGACGCGGTTGCGCCGGTAAAGGACGCTCTTGTCGTCGAGTATGTCTACGCCGGATTCGAAGTGAAACTTCTCGGTGGCTTTTTTCATGACGCGTTTATAGACGATGCGCAATCGACGCCGCAAATCCGAAGGTTTCTTCGAGGAAGCGGCGTCCGATTTTTTCGAGTACATTTTGATGCGTTCTACGGCATTCTTAAAGAACATGGCAATTTTATCAAGCCGCGTGGTGCGGTTGGGGTCTTCGCCCTTCTTGATGTTGTCCACGTAGGTTTTCAGTTCGTCGGGATCTTTGTCGGTCTTCTTGAAAAAATCGTCCAAATCCCTTTCTTTTTTCGCCATGGAATCACATCCTATAGGTCAAAATCCAGTTTAATCTCCTTGTAGCGGGGATCTTTTTTGGCTTCGTTTTCGTTGGCGATTTGCGCGACGCGAGTCGAGGCGGCGGCCGCAATGGCGCCGACGATGTCGTCTAGGAAAGTGTGGCAGACGTTTTCGTCTTCTTTGCCCTGGGTGTTCAGTTTTTCAATGATGGCGGGCTTGTTGACGTCGATGTCGCCGAAGTTGGTCTTGCCGATGGTCCCAAAAAGGCCGGCGAGTTCGAGTCCGAAGAGCTCGTCGATGCCAAAAAGGCCCAAATCGTTGTGCAGAATTTCGCGCAGGGGTTCGCGAATGCGTTTTTCTTCGGTCAAACGGTCAATCTCGGCGCCTAACTGCAAAATGTGAAACGTATCGCGAAGCGAAAGGATTTTTTCGACGGATTCGACGCAGTCTTTTTTTGAAACGTCGGCCGTCCATTTCGCTTGTTGTGCGTAAGCGACTTCGGCGATGTCTTCAACGCTGACGCCGCGTTCTTCTAGGGTTCTTATGTTCATGTTGAGCATTTCTTGACGGGAAAAGAGGCTTCGGGGGTTCATAGATACAATCTCCTTTACAGTGTGGTGGTTTGTCTTAATTACCCATTATAGCACTTTTTGGGCCAAAGATAAATTGCTAGTTGACGCTTTTTTCTCGATTTGAAGCGATGGTTTCGCCTTTTTGGAAGGCGTTTCGACCGGCGCCGTTCAAATACGATGCGATGTCCATCCGTTTTTTGCCGGCGGCCTGCACTTCCAAAAGGGAAAGCGCGCCCATTTCCGTTTGGATATGAACTTCGTTTTTCAAACGTGTGATCACTTGCCCTGCGGGGGCGTTGGAACCTTCGACAATCTTGGCGGAGAAAACCTTGAACGGCTGATCGTTATAAAGGAAATAAGCGCCGGGGGTAGGGTTGTGGGCGCGAATTTTTCGTTCAATCGTTGAGGCCGGTTCATCGAAAGACAAAAGTGTATCCTTTTTGCCGACTTTGTGCGCATACGTCGCTTCCTTTTCACTTTGCGATTCGGGTTTTAAAGATTCTTTTGCGATGGCGTTTATGGTCCATAGAAGCGATTGCGCCCCCAGTTGGGAGAGTCTCTTTTCCAACATGCCCTTGGTTTCTTTGCCACTGAGGGGCAAGGAAGTTTGCTTGAATATCGGTCCCGCGTCCATTTTGCCGACCATGCGCATGATGGAAACGCCGGTTTCTTGCGCCCCTTCTTCAATGGCGCGGGTAATGGGCGCGGCGCCTCTATATTTCGGCAGCAAACTAGCGTGCACGTTGAGCGCTTCAAAGCGGGGGTGATCAAGCAAAGCCCTCGGGACTTTCTGGCCGTAGGCCGCGGTCACGATGAAATCCACTGGGAAGCGGTAGTCTTCAAATGCCTGAGAAAGGTTTTGCGGCTGGTGCACATGAAGCCCTAGTTTTTCCGCCTCAATTTTTATGGGAGAGGGTTCGCGTTTTCTCCTTCGTCCTTTTGGGCGGTCGGGCTGGGTGAGCACGCCGACGATTTCGAAGTGCTCGTGCAAGGCTTGCAGGATGGGGACGGCGAATTCGGAGGTCCCCATAAACAATATTTTCATAGTATGCCTCCTAAAAATCGCGGGGGTAGTGGTTGACAATCAAGCGTTCGCGCTTCATATCCACGGTGTCCATCAAATCCCCAAGGGTTTTTGAAAGCGACTTGGCTTGATTGTGGCGGACGATGAGCTGTTGACGATACATTCCGTTTTTATAAGGAATCTTCGGCAAAGAGGGTCCAAGCGTTTCAAATCCGTCTTGTTTCAAACGCCGCAGGACCTCAAGAGCCCTGTGGTAAGCGAGTCGGCTTTGTTTGTGCGCAACAAGCAGCTGCGTGAGGCTAAGAATGGGTTCTACGCGCGCTTGGATGCGGTAGGCGATGTCACGGCGGTAAAAGGATTCGTAGTCGCCCGTTTGCAAATCGGAAAACACGGGGTGGTCCTTGTCGTAAGTCTGGACGATCACTTCGCCTTTTTTTTCGCGGCGGCCGCTTCTGCCGGCGATTTGCATCAACAGCGAGAAAGTTTCGCTTTCGGCGTAGAAATCGGGCACATGCAACCCCATATCGGCGCTTAAGACGCCAACTAAGGTGACGTCTTCAAAATCCAATCCTTTGGCGATCATCTGCGTGCCGACTAGAATGTCCCCTTCTTCCTCAAAGGCGTAAAGCAGATGTTCATGGCCTTGTTTTTTCCCTGTCGTGTCACGGTCCATACGCAAAATGCTGGCTTCCGGGAACAGGTTTTTCAGCGCGGCTTCGACCCGTTCGCTGCCGATTCCCATATATCGGATGTGGAAAGAACCGCATTTCGGACAAGTTTTGACCATCGGTTGTTTCTTGTTGCAGTGGTGGCACATCAAAACGTCGTTTGTTTTGTGATAAGTCATGCTGATGGTGCAATCGTCGCATTTGACGACGTGTCCGCAGTCGCGGCAGAGCACGAATTGCGCATGGCCGCGCCTGTTGATGAGAAGGAGAGTTTGTTCGCCTTTGAACAAGCGCTTTTCAATGGCTTTTTGCAAGGCTTCGGCGAACATGGTGGTGTTGCCTTTTTTGAACTCCGATTTCATATCGACGACGCGCAACTCGGGCGGAAGGCTTTTTAAGGCTCTTTCTTTTAGTTCGAGCAGTTCGTAGCGACCCGTTTGTGCGTAATAATACGACGAGACCGAAGGGGTGGCGCTTCCTAAAAGCAAGGGAGCGGCGTGCGTCTTGGCGCGCATCCGGGCCACTTCTTTGGCGTCGTATTGCGGAGCGTCGCTTTGGATAAAAGAATCGCTTTGTTCTTCGTCCATGACAATGAGGCCGATGTTTTCAAGCGGGGCGAAGACGGCGCTGCGAGCGCCGATGACAAGCCGGGCTTCTTTCCGAAGCACTTTTCGCCATTCGTCGTATTGTTCGCCGGTTGATAGGGCGCTGTGGTAAAGAGCCACCTGATTTTTGAAGCGGCTTTTGAAACGGGCGGCGATCTTGGGCGTCAGAGAAATTTCCGGCAAGAGAATGAGCGCGCTTTGGCCTTTGACAAGCGCTTGTTCGGCGAGCTTGATGTAAATTTCCGTTTTGCCGCTTGAAGTCACGCCATGCAAAAGAAACGTTTTATGCGAACCGAAAGAATCCTTGATTGCTTGGTAAACGTCACGTTGGGGTTCGCTCAACGTGACGGCCTTATCTTTCAAATTGTACAAGGATTGCAGTTCGCGGTATCGTTCTTCGGAAACGATGTCGATCAGTCCGTGTTTTTCCAAACGCCTCAAGGTGTCCGAATTCGCTTCTGTGGCCTTTTGGAGACGTTTTCTGTCTATGGGCTTTCCCCGGTTCCTTAAGTATTCAAGGACAGCCTTTTGTTTGTCCCCTCGAACTTTTGCCGTTTTTTTCAGCCTTACGACGTCGACTTCTTTCACGCTTTCTTGTTGGGAAATGACCGGGTATTGTTCTAACGCGCCGGTTTCTAAGGCTTCGCGCACTAAATGGGCGGTTTTTTTGAGCGCCTCGTCGTATGCGATGTCCGAAGTTTCTCTAAAATAGGGGCGCAAAGGCTTGGGAAGACGGTTCATGTCAACGACTCTGAGGCGGCGTTCGTATTTCATCGAAAGACCTCGGGGCAGCATCGCCTCTAAATAGGCCGCGCGAGGGTATAAGTGTTTTTCGGCCAAATAAGAAGAAATGCGAAGCCTTTCCTCATCAAAATACGGCACAAGGTCGCGGATGGTTTTTATGGATTTTAACCCCTTTACTTGGGTGGCGTCTTTCAATCCGACGACAAAACCCGTGATGATGCGGGCGCCAAAGGGGACATCGACGCGTTGGCCACGAGAAACGCTGTCTTCCAAATCCTTTGGGACAACGTAGTCGAAAACCTTGTCGAGCGCTTTATGGGGAATGTCAACGAGCACTTCGGCAATCACGGGAACACCTCATTTCAAAAGACCGAATTTGAGTAGCGCTTTTTCGATTCCGTCCTCATAAAAAGGAGCGGTCACATGCGCGGCATGGGATTTCACGTGTTCCGATGCGTTTCCCATTGCGACGGAATTGGGGATCGCGGCAAGCATTTCTTTGTCGTTGTTGCCGTCTCCGAAGCAATAGGCGTTTTCTAAGGGGATGTTCAAAAGGGTCAACGTCTTTAACACCCCTTCTTTTTTGCTTCTGAGCTTGTGAATCACGTCGAACCCCTCTTCTATCCAAGGCACAAGGCGGTACCCTTCGAGCTCGGTTTCAACGGCGTGCATCTGCTTTGGGGTGGAAAAGGCCCACATCTGATACACCCGGTTTTCCTTTTCGAAATCGGGATTCAAATCCGGCAGCGGCAAACTTTGTTCATAGAAACGTCCGACAATTTTCGAATTCAAGCGACTGATGGCATGGCTTTCCTTACCGATGAAGCCGTATGCGAGGCCGTGTCGGTTGAAAAGTTCTTTGACGGTTGCAACGTCTTCTTTTGGCATCGGCAGATCCTCGATCAAACGATCTCCATGGTAAATAAGCTGCCCGTTGATGGTGATGTACAAATCGATGTAAGGTTGTATTTCCTTAACGATGTCAAGCATGTAAAAAGCACGTCCCGTCGCAATTGCAAGCAAGACATCGTCGCGTTCGTGCAATTTCTTCAACGCCTCGACATTGGATGGGGGAACGCGCTTTTCAAACGGATCGTAGAGTGTGTGGTCGACATCGAAAAACACGATCTTCTTTGTGTTCATTTCTATCACCTACTGTCAAAATTATAACACAAATCCGTTGGTTTATCGCGGAAAATAAGCTATAATGGGGTGACATACGAACGAATCGTTTTTAGGAGGACTCGATAATGCAAAACAATTTTTTAAAAAAACACGAAGTCGGTGTTTTTGCATTAGGCGGTCTTGGTGAAGTCGGTAAAAATATGTATTGCGTGGAATACCAAAACGAAATCATCGTCATCGATGCCGGGGTCATGTTTCCAGACGACCACTTGCTCGGCATCGACTATGTTATTCCCGACTATACCTATTTGCAGGAAAACGAACACAAAATCAAAGCCCTTTTTATTACGCACGGTCATGAAGACCACATTGGCGGAATTCCATGGCTTTTGCGCCATGTCAAGATTCCGAAAATCTACGCCAACGGGCTCGCCGTAGGACTCATCAAGAACAAAATGCAAGAACATCAAGGCATCCACTACAATCTGCTGGAATTTTTCGAAAACGACAAAATTCGCTTCGACCATCTGCAGGTTTCATTTTTCCGTACCAACCACTCCATCCCCGACTCTTTTGGGATTGTGGTAAAAACTCCGCAAGGTAACATTGTCCACACCAGCGACTTCAAGTTCGATTTCACACCCACCGGTCCCGATGCGGATTATTTGAAAATGGCCAAACTCGGACGCGATGGCGTGCAGCTTCTCTTAAGCGACTCGACCAACGCCGAAATCGACGCATTCACAAAAAGCGAGACGCAGGTGAGCGAAAACATACGCGACATCTTCTCCCGCATCGAAGGACGCGCGGTTGTCGCAACGTTCGCAAGCAACGTGCACCGTGTGCAACAAATCATCGAAGCGTCCATTGCCACAAACCGGAAAATCGCCGTATTCGGACGCAGTATGGAACGCACCATCGAAGTCGGCGAAGAGATGGGCTATATCAAAGCGCCGCACGGAACGTTTGTCAGCGGACGCGCGCTCAAACATTTCAACCCCGAAGAAATCACCATACTATGCACGGGTTCGCAAGGCGAACCGTTCGCCGCCCTGTCCCGAATCGCCAACGGCACCCACCGGCAAATCAAAATCCAACCCGGCGATACCGTGATATTCTCTTCAAGCCCCATCCCCGGCAACCAGCCTTCCATCAACAAGACCATCAACCAACTCTTCCAGCGCGAAGCGAACGTCATCACCCATTCGCCCCTCACCGACACCCACACTTCCGGCCACGCCGGCGTCGAAGAGTTGAAACTCATGCTCAAGCTGATGAAACCGAAATTCTTCATGCCTGTGCACGGCGAGCACCGCATGTTGAAAATCCATGCGGAAACCGGCATCGCAACCGGCGTCAAACGCGGCAATGAGTTCGTCTTGGATAACGGCGACGTTCTCGCCTTCACCGGAAAATCCGCCCGCGTAGCGGGCAAAGTGCCCGCCTCAAGCGTCTACATCGACGGCAAGCGCATCGGCGACATCGGCAACGTCGTGCTCAAAGACCGAAAAATCTTGAGCGAAGACGGACTTTTAAGCGCCATCGTCACCATCGACAAAGAAGCCAATCAAGTCCTCGGCAAGCCGGTGATTGTCAGCCGAGGGTTCGTTTACATGAAAGACCACACCGCCCTCACCAACGAAATCAGCGCGATGGTCAACGAACACGTAGACAACATTCTTCGAACCCAAGCCGCTTTGAACGTCTCCTACATCAAAAAGGAAGTGGTGCGCATTCTGAATGAAAAAATCTACAAAAAAACCGAACGCTCCCCGATGATCCTTCCGGTGATTGTCACGGTTTGACCCAAACAAAAAGACAGTTCAAACTGAACTGTCTTTTTTATAGCTCACCCTCAATAAGCCCAACGCCGTCGCCGGGGGTCACTTCGACGATGACGACGTTTCGTTCGAACCGCTCGATGGCGCGGTTTGTCAATTTATCAAGATCGATTTCCGTATCCCTTTTGAAAAGAGCCACAACGCAAGGCATGCCGGAAAACCGGCTGAGTTTGGCGCCAAGCGCGCCCGCCCGTAACATCTGTTCGACAAGCTGGTCGAAAAACGAATCGGAATAATCGAACAATTCCTGCAAAGAACGATGGGACTGGTTCATCAATTCGCCAAGCACGGCGTAATTTTTCCGGCGGAGCGCATCGTAACCTTCATGGGTGCGACCGTTTTCGAAGATGACGTGTTCGACCCGTTTTAGCACCATGCTCGACTTGATGGCGTTGCGAAGCCGCAAAAACTCGTCCCGGTCGACGGCGCACAGGCTTGGTATGTCGCGGTAGGCGTTGATGGCGTCGTACCCCTTTTGAAGAGCGCGCAAACGACGGGTAAGATTGTCGTCAAGGACAAACCGGGGGCGCTTGATGAGCGCAATCAAAAGCCGGTGTGTCTGTAGGTCAAAGTCCACGTCCTTACGCGTAAAATTCTTCCCCGCGAGGTGTGTCAGGGTATGCTTTTTGGCCTCTAGAGTGGAAAGTTGGTGAAGCGGCACGGGGGATTCGCCTCGTACTTTGGCTTCGGCAAACCGCAAATACATGCCTTTTTTCTCCTCGGAAATTGAAAAATTGTTTCGCCGAATCACAATTTCTATAAAGAGCGAGGCAAGCGTCGGTGTGAGCATGGCGTTGATGTCGGTCAACACGTTGGTTTGAAGCGTAAGGTTCAACCCGTCTTCGACCTGGTAGCCTTCGTATTGAAGTTTGAGCAAAAGAGCTTCTAGGATGTTGACGTCTTCATATTCTTGTTCCAAAACCAAACGCCGCATGTCGATGACGGCTTCGCGGCGTTGGTTGAAAAATTCCATGTCGATATGGATGTTGTGGTCGTCGCGTACGCTTACGGCCGCGTCGATGCCGATGTCGGTGGCGAACATCAACCCGTCGCCGCCCGCGTAATCGCAAAAATCTCCCAAAAGCGCGATTGTGGCAGGCGCGAAGAAAAATGCCCTCGGTTCGGTGAGAAACTTCTCTTTGTGACGGTCGACAAGTTCTTCTTTCATATCTTCCACCTCACCTTTATTGTACCGCAGGTTTCTTCGCATTACAATCGAATGCTAGCGTTTCGGTTTCTTCAAAGTTCTCGGGGGATTTTCCCGATTGATCAACGTTTTGAACCCCTCAAAAATTTTTTTGGTCATTTTTGCGTCTTCAAGAGCGTTATGACGCTGGTTTTCACGTTCATACCCATAGTAGCGATAGGCGCTTAAAAGGCCAAGGTCGTCTTTTAGATTGAAGTAGTTTTTATGAAGCTTCAAAAGGTTCACAAAACGGCTCGCTTTCCACAAAGGCTTCAAGTTGTGAATACGATAGGCGTCCTTGAGAGCCAAAGAATCGTTTTTCCCCCAGACGATGATGGCCGGTTTGTATTGAAGCAGCAAATTTTGAAAACGGTCGTAGAATTCAGGAAAGGTCATCCCGCCCTCCACGGTGGACTGGTCGATGTTCAAAAATTTCTTGGTGCGCTTGGTGATTTCTTTGTGGCGGCTTGGGCGAATAAAGCTCTCGAAGGTTTCAAGGACATGTTCGGCGTCGTCGGTCAATACGTAGCCAACTTGGATGATTTCTTGGACGAAGTTTTTGTCCGCATGATAGGGGTGCATGCTCATCTCGAAATCCAAAAACAGTTTGTGCGAGAGGCCGTTGACAAATCGACGGGTTTCTTCGCGTAGATTGCGTTGCGAAAACGCAACGTAGGAACCGCGGGGCGTCGTTTGCACAAGCCTGCGGACGGTATGGACCGTCGATTGTTTCGGTATGTCTTTTTTGAGTTCGACGACAATATAGTTGCCCGGTTGCAAATATTTGAGAAAACGGGCGAAAAGGGAACGCTGAAAATACAGGCGACGCAAACGGTTTTTGGTGTGCACCACCACGATGCGGCCTTCTTCTTTGACGTGTCGGATTCTTCCGTAAAGCATTTTCAAATACATCACCTGTTTTCTGTCGTTTTGAGATGTTCTTTGAGAGCGCGCACGGTTTTTTTCGGGATGCGCATCGCTCGTAGTTCTTCGTCGGGCGCGTTTTTGATCTTTTCAAGAGTCCGATAACGGCGCAACAGTTTCTTTTTGGTGGCTTCGCCGATGCCCGGGACTTCATCGAGTATGCTTTCGAACACGCCTTTTTCGCGCAAGTCCTTGTGAAAGGTCGTCGCAAAACGGTGGGCTTCTTCTTGCACATGCGAGAGGAAATGGAAAAGCCGGCTTTGTTTTTCTAAGGCGATGGTGTTGTGCTCGGTGTCAAGCAGATGGTGGGTGCGGTGGTCCTCGCTTTTGACTAGCCCGGCAACGGGAATGTTCAATTCTAAGCTTTTGAGCACTTCGCTCGCGGCGTTCATCTGCTGGATGCCGCCGTCGACCAAGATCAAGTCCGGCTGCGGCTGTTTTTCAAGCAAAACGCGCCGGTAACGGCGATAGATCGCTTCTTGCATCTGGGCGGCGTCGCCAACGTTTCGGCCGTGGTCTTTCAACTTGAACTTGCGGTAATCGCTTTTGCTTGGACGGCCGTTTTTAAAGACGACCAAACTGCTAACGGGATGGCTGCCAAACAGATGGGCGTTGTCGAACGCTTCGATATGGTAAGGGGGCGGCGTTTGGAGAAGTTCGCCGAGTTCGTCGAGGACCCCGAAGGTCTTCTTCTTTGTTTCCTCCGCTTTGGTTTTTTCGTTTTTGAGGGTTTCTTGCGCGTTGACTTTCGCCATGTTCAAAAGACGTTTTTTCACCCCTCGCTTGGGCGTTTTGACGGATGTCTCAATCGCTTCTTGCAAGATGTCTGTGTCGAGTGTATCTTCGACGAGGATTTCTTTTGGCGTCGGGTACGTCCTGTAAAACTGCGCAAGATAATCGGTGATCGATTCCTCGGCGCTCAAAGGGACTTGAAAGATTTTTTTGTCGGTTGCGCTGATTTTTCCATGACGAACGAATAGAAAGCTGAACGCGACGAACTCTTCGTCGCGGGCGACGCCGACAACATCGCGGCTGCGCATGTCTTTCAAATTGACGGCCTGTTTGGCTCCGGTGGTGGTGTGGATCGCTTCAATGGTCTCTTTGTATTCTTGGGCGCGTTCGAATTCAAGGTTCTCGCTCGCGGTGTGCATCTTCTTTTTCAAATCGGCGACGATGTCGCCGGTTTGCCCTTTCAAAAAGGCGTCGATCTTTTGAACGATTTCTTGGTAGGTGTTTTCTGAGACGGGTTTGATGCAGGGGGCTAAGCATTGCCCGAGATGGTAGTAAAGACAGGGCTGGTCGGGCAACCTTTGGCATTTTCGCAAAGGATAGAGCTTGTTCAAAAGACGCAAGGTCTCGCGTGCCGCACGAACGTTTGGGAACGGACCGTAAAGCCGGCGGTTTTTTTGTTTTGTGACGTTTCGCGTCACAATCAGTTTCGGATGGCGTTCGCGGGTGATCTCGATGTAGGGGTAGGATTTGTCGTCGGTAAGAAGCACATTGTAGCGAGGTTTATATTTTTTGATTAGATCGATTTCAAGGATGAAGGCCTCTAGTTCGCTATGGGTGACGATGGTTTCAAAATCGTGCACGCTTATTAGCATCTTTGTCGTTTTGTAATCGTGAGACCCTGTGAAATAGCTCGAAAGACGGTGTTTTAAGTTTTTGGCTTTGCCCACGTATACAACCCGGCTGTATTCGTCTTTCATCAAATACGTTCCGGGCTTTTGCGGGACGTGTTTCAGTTTTTCTTTGAGCATTGTATCGCCTTCTTTTCGCTAGAAAATAAAAGCGATGGGCATCGCTTTTATTCTTCTTCGTCCATGACTTTCTTGAGGCCGCGTTCGATACGGTTTCCGGTTTCCAATGAGGAATCGTAGCGGAACCTAAGTTCCGGCATCTTGCGCATCTTCACATGTTGCGCAAGCGCTGTGCGCAAGAACTTTTTTGAACGTTCGAGCGCTTTGGCGCGCATATTGCGGGTTTCTTCATCGTCGTCTAGGACGGTGTAGTGGATGGTGAGGTAGGAAAGGTCGTTGGTGAGGTCGACATCCGTAACCGTCATGAACCCGATGTCCGGGTCCTTGGTTTCTTCCCGCAATATTTTGCTCAGGGCTTTTTTGAGATCGCTTTCGAGCCTGGGAATGGATGGCATTAGGGGGTGACCTCCTTCATGATTGAGGCTTCGATGACGTCGCCTTCTTTGATGTCGTTGAATTTGTCGATCATCATGCCGCATTCATAGCCTTGTTGGACTTCTTTGGCGTCGTCTTTGAAACGTTTGAGGCTGGAAAGTTCGCCTTCGTAGATGACCACGCCTTCACGCAGGACGCGCACTTTCGCGTCGCGGTTGATTTGGCCGTCGGTCACATAGCAGCCCGCAACGGTGCCGAGTCTTGATATCTTGAACGTCTCGCGCACTTCCGCCTGGCCGATGACGACTTCTTCGTATTCGGGGTCGAGCATGCCTTTCATCGCGTTCTCAATGTCTTCAAGGGCTTTATAAATCACGCTGTATAGACGGATTTCGACATTCTTCTCTTTGGCCGCGTCGCGAACGTTCGCGGCGGGGCGAACGTTGAAGCCCAAGATGATCGCTTGCGAAGCTTGCGCCAAGGAAACGTCGGTTTCGGTGATGGTTCCGACGCTGGCGCGGATGACGTCGATCTTGCAGCCTTCGACTTCGATTTTCTCAAGCGAGCCGCGCAAGGCTTCGATGGAACCGTGCGTGTCGCCTTTGACAATCAGGCGCAGTTCTTTTTGGCCGCCTTCTTCTAAGTTGGCGAAAAGATCGTCAAGGCTTACAGCGCGACGGGCGCCGCGTTCTTCTTTGAGCGTTCGGTAAGTGCGCGTTTCGGAAACTCGACGGGCTTCGCGTTCTTCGGTGAACACTTTGAAAGGGTCTCCGGCTTGAGGGACATCGTTTAAACCGATGACTTCGACGGCTTGCGAGGGCAGGGCGCTTTCGACATTGCGGCCAAGGTCGTCACTCATAGCGCGGACGCGGCCGTATGTGTTGCCGACAACTAGGATGTCGCCGGTGTTCAAGGTTCCGTTTCGAACGAGCAAGGTTGCGACGGGGCCTTTGCCTTTGTCGAGTTCGGCTTCGACAACGGTCCCTGAAGCTTCGCGGTTCGGATTGGCTTTGAACTCTTCGACTTCCGCGGTAAGCAAAATCATCTCAAGCAGATTGTCGATGCCTTCGCCTTTGAGCGCGGACATTTCGACGAAAATCGTGGTGCCGCCCCATTCTTCGGGGAGCAGCTCGAACTCGGTGAGTTCTTGTTTGATTTTGTCCGGGTTGGCGCCCGGGCGGTCCATTTTGTTGATGGCGACGATGATGGGGCATTCGGCAGCTTGCGCGTGTTCAATGGCTTCGCGGGTTTGCGGCATGACGCCGTCGTCGGCCGCGATGACCAAGACGGCGATGTCGGTGATGCTGGCTCCGCGGGCCCGCATTTCGGTGAACGCGGCATGGCCGGGCGTGTCTATGAACGTGATGGCTTTGCCGTCATCGGTTTTGTATTGATAGGCGCCGATGTGCTGCGTGATGCCGCCGGCTTCGCCGTCGACGACGCGTGCGTGGCGGATGGTATCAAGCAAGGTCGTCTTGCCGTGGTCGACGTGACCCATGACGGTAACAACAGGCGGCCGGACGATGAGGTCTTCCTCTTTTTCATCAACTTGCACTTCTTCGAAGCGGCTTTCGTCGCTCACTTTTTCCTCTTCAACGCTCTTGTCGTATTCTAAGGCGATGAGTTCGACGGTGTCGAAGTCGAGAGATTGGTTTTGGGTGGCCATCACGCCGAGCGACATCGCTTTTTTGATGATGTCGTTGACGTTGACGCCTATGGCGTCGGCCAAATCGGCGACCGTCATTTCGGGTTTGTAGACGACGGGTCCTTCTTTGAGTTTTTGTTTCTTGGGAGCGGGGCGGTTTTGAGTTCGGTTTGCGCCGCCCTTGTTTTTGGTTTTGTTGGAACGGTTTTGGGGTTTGTTGTTTTTACGACGTTTTCTTTGCGCCATGAAAAACACCTCTTTCTGTAGGGTCTCTTATTCGATTTGACGGGCAATGGCCTCGTCGTTCAACAAGCAGACCTTAATGTTGTTTCTGCCTAACGATTGCGACAGGGTATGACTGTCGAACAAGTCGTTCAGGCGGATTTGGTGATGCTTGGTCTTGTCGCGGATTTTCTTTTGCAGGTTCCTGCCGGAATCGCTGGCTATGAAGACGATGCCTTGATGGGCATTTTCAAGATTCTTCAAGACCTTTTCGGTTCCGAAAACGACGCTACCTTTTCGGTGGGCGAGTCCCAAATAGCCCAGAATCCTATTTTTTTCCATTGCGTATGACCGCAAGTATGTCTTCGTAGACGCTTTCGGGAACTTTGGCGCCGAAAGCTTTGTCAAGGGCGCCTTTTTTCATGGCTTTCTTGATGAGCGCCGTGTCCCTTTTGACGTATGCGCCGCGCCCGTGGGCTTTGCCGGTGGGGTCGACGAAGATTTCGCCTTCTTTGTTCTTGACCACCCGCAGCAACTCTCCTTTGGGCAAACGTTCTTGCGAGACGACGCATTTTCGAAGGGGGATTTTACGTTCCTTCTTCGGCATCCTCATTCACCTCTTCGTCCATCTCTTCGAGGGGACGGTAATGGATTCCGAGTTCTTTGGCGTCGCTTTTGGACTTGATGTCGATCTTCCAGCCGCTCGATTGTGCCGCAAGACGAACGTTTTGGCCTTTGGCGCCAATGGCGCCGGTGAAGTCTTCGTCTTCAACGATGACGACGGCGCTTTTTTCTTTTTTGTCGGGATTGATCGCGACGATGCTCGCGGGCGCTAAGGCGTTTTCAATCAGCTCGTAAGGGTCCTTCGACCAGCGGTAAAAGGAAATCTTTTCGCCTTGCAAGGCGTCTTCGACCTCTTTTTTGCGTCGGCTCTCACGCCCTAAGCAGGCGCCGACGGGGTCGACGTTTTCGTCGTGGGAGTAAACCGCGAGCTTGCTGCGGCGGCCCGCGTCTCGGGCAAGGCCCATGATTTCGACGGTTCCGTCCATAATCTCGGGAACGTTTTGTTCGATGAGGCGTTTCACGAGGTTTCTATCCGTGCGTGAGACATAGACTTTCGGTCCCTTGGGCGTCATTTCGACTTTGCTGACGTAGACTTTGATTTTTGCGCCGACGCGGACCGTGTCCGAGTTCAACAATTCTTTTCGTGGGAGCGATGTCAAAAGGTCGTGGCCCAAATCGAGGGTAACGAAATCTTTTTCGCGGTTCATCGCGACGATTTCCGCGTTCATCATTTCGTTTTCTTTTTCTTTGAAGATGTCGTAAATTTTTTCGCGTTCAAGTTGTTTCAGCCCTTGTTTAAGAATTTGTTTGGCGCTCATCGCCGCGTTGCGTCCAAAGTCTCTCGGTGTGATGTCGCTAGTGAGGGTGTCGCCTATTTTGATGCGCTTTTTTTCTTCACGGGCTTTTTCTAAGGAAATCTGGTGTTTGTTTTCGGGTTCCTCGACCACTTCATAGTCGGCATAAACGTTGATGGCGTGTTTTTCTTCATCGAAAACGACGCGCACGTTGTCGCGGTTTTCGTATTCTTTTTTGTAGGCGTTTAAAAGCCCGTGTTCGATGATGCCGATGACTTTGTCTCTGTCGAGGCCGCGCTGTTGGATCAATTCGTCGAGCGCTTTGAAAAATTCTTTGCTTTGCATGGGGTTTCCTCCTAGAAATCGATCGCCAGACGAATTTTTTCGATGTCGGCGATAAAGATGGTGGTGCGTTTTTTCTCGTCTTTGACTTCAATGGATGTTTCGGTAACCTTTTCAAGCGTTCCCTTGAATTCCTGGTCGAACGTTTTGACATAGACCAGTTTGTGCAAGGCGCGCTTCATCTCCTCAAATGTGCGAAGGTCCGCCTCGGCGCCCGCGGAGGTGACCTCAAGCATATAGGCGCTTTCGATGGGGTCTTCTTTGTCCAAAAACTCCGAAAGGTGCTCCGAAACCTTGACGCAGTCGTCGATGGTGATTGGATTTTCGTGGTCGATTTTGACGCTTAACACCTTGTCTTTTCCGCGTGGTCCAAGCGTCATGTCGTAAAGATAAAAGCCCAATCGTTCGACTTCGTGTTCGATTTTTTCCTTGAGTGTTTTCATAAAACACCCTCCTTTTGGCATAAAAAGAGTGGGACTCGACCCACTCTTCTAACCCATATGTCAAATACATACTATCATATATGAAAGGAATAGGCAAGTCATAAGTTTCATAGACGGCCTTTTGTCGGCGTTACTACGCAAAGAACGGACCTTTTGCGTTCAGCTCGTGCATGAGAATGCTGCCGGCGACGGCGACGTTCAGCGATTCAATGGTTTCGGTTTCAATGTGGAAGGTCACATCGGAGGCGCGCAAAGCATCACGTGAGAGGCCGCTGCCTTCGTTTCCAAGCATGAGCGCATAAGGGGGCGCGGGTCTTATGGGACGCCCCTTTTTAGACGGGGCTGTGGCGATTAGAGTATGGTCTTTGGCGTTTTCTTTGAATTCCTCAAGCGAAAGAGGCACGACGTTCAAACGGAAAATGGCGCCTTGCGTCGCTCTTAAAACCTTAGGGCTGTAAGGGTCGGCGCATCGGTCCAAGACGACGGTATGAAACGAAAACGCCAGCGCACTCCGTAGCAGGGTGCCGATGTTGCCGGGGTCTTGGATATGTTCAAGAAAAAGCACTTTGTCGCCGATGGGTTTAGAAGGTCGAAAACGGCAGACGGCGGCGATCTTCGGCGGCGACTTCGTGTCGGTCAGTTTTTTCATGACCGCTTCGTTCACAAGCAAGGCCTCCGGATAGCGCTCGTCTTCTTCTAAAACGTATACGGTGTCCAAGAGTTTCATCTTTCTCGCTTCTTCCACCAGGTGCTCGCCTTCGACGAAAAAGCGCCGCTGTTTTTGACGGTGTTTTTTCTGGCGCAGTTTGGCGTGGTTCTTCACGGTTTCGTTGTTCAAAGAAACAATCATGCCATCACTCCTTATCGATGAGCGCTTCCTTAACGGTGAATCCGGACGCGACAAGGTCGAGTTCGCTCTTCTCGGATACAATGATTGTGGCCATCTCTTCAAGGCCCTCTTCAATCATTTCGTTGTAATCAAAAAGGGTCTCGTAACGGCGGGCGTAAAAATCCCTGGGTTTTGTCGCCGGGGATTTGGGCACGTAAATCTGGCAACAGTCCTCGTAAGGGCGAATGGCGATTTCATAGGTGCCTATTTTTTCGGCGATGTCGACGATTTCATTCTTATCGTAAGTCGCTAGGGGGCGGATGACGGGGACGCTGACAGCCCGGTCTGAGACAAAAAGAGAAGAGAGGGTCTGGCTCGCAACTTGTCCGACGCTTTCGCCGTTGATAAGAAGAAACATTTTGCGGCGCTTGGCGGCGCGTTGGCTAATGCGCATCATCATCCTTCGCAAAATGGTGATGTGGTAGGGTTCGGGGACGTGTTTCAAAATGGCCTCATGGATGCGTCGCATCGGAAAAAAGTGGAGGACGACACGGTTTTGCATGCCGTAGACGGCCAGCTTTTTCGCGATGTCGACAACCTTTTGCGCGGATTCAATCGGCGTCAGAGGCGTCGACTCGAAATGAATCAGTTCGGTCTCTATGCCTTTTCGCATCGCCAAATAGGCGGCGACGCCGGAATCTATTCCGCCCGATAAAAGCGCCATCCCCTTCCCCATCGTGCCGACGGGAAATCCGCCGAGTCCTTGAATTTTTTCGGCAAACAAGTACGCGGCGTCGCTTCTTAGTTCTATGGTCAAAAGCAAGTCCGGATGGTGCATGTCGGCGGATAAGCCGTCAAAGGCGGGCAAGATTTTTCCGGCTATTTTCTTGGAGATTTCTTGGGAGGTCAGCGGGTAGGTCTTGTCGGCGCGTTTGGTTTCGACTTTGATCGACTTTTGGCCCTTTACGAGTTTTTCAAGAAGTTCCAGGGAGCTCTTCTCGATGTCGTCTAAGTCTTTGCCCGTTTTGACGACGGGAGAATAACTTGAAAGTCCGCTCACCTTGTCAAGGTCGGCCATGACGGTTTCGGCGTTTTCGCCGTTTAAGCGTATGTAGAGGCGGTCGTGGGCCGTCTCGAAGGTGACCTTCTCGCTTTTCACCTTTTCTTTGACGCGAGCCACGGCCGCTTGGATGAATTGTTTTTTGTTGCGTCCTTTGAGCATCAAATCCCCATAACGGATTAGAATGCGGTCGTACATGGTATCACCTCTCAAACAGTAATATTGTACCATATCGATTGCATTTTCCGGCGACTTTTTATATTATTTCCTTGAGGTGGTAACGATGTTTGTACCGGTTGAAAAAAGCGAAGACAAACAAACGAACTACGAACGACTGCTCGATACGCTCCCGCATTACGTCGACCAAGAAGAGCCCTGGTATACGGTTTTGGCCAACGCTTCCGCGATTCTTGAATATTTTCTCGACGATGTGAATTGGGTGGGGTTTTACCGCATGGAAAAAGACGGTCTTTATCTCGGCCCATTCCAAGGCGTCGCCGCGTGCACGAAAATTCTCATCGGGCACGGCGTGTGCGGACAGGCCGCCGAGGAAAAGGAAACCTTCCTTGTTGACGACGTCGAAGCGTTTCCGGGCCATATCACCTGCGACGCTTCGTCAAAGAGCGAAATCGTTGTCCCCTTGATGGTTCGAGGCGAACTGTTCGGATTGTTGGACATCGACAGTCCCAAAAAAGCGCGCTTCGACGAAATCGACAGGAAATATCTTGAAAAAGTCGCCGCGGTATTGGTTGACAATCTTAACTAAAAACCGTATAATACTCTCGCATGCGTAATGAAGGCAGCTACATATGCGTTTTCGAGAATTTAGGACAATCCACGTTTGTGGTCCTCTAGTAGTCTCTGCTGGCGAGATGAACGTTGTAAAATTGTTCTATGCTTGGAGACGGTATGAACTCTTTTTTGCGCAAAAACAAAAAAGGAGGAATACGTATGGCTCGTTACACCGGTCCACAATGGAAAATTTCCCGCCGTCTCAAGCATTCGACGCTTGAAACCGGGAAAGAACTCGGCAAGCGCCCCTACCCGCCGGGTCAGCACGGACAACGTCGCGGAAAACCCAGTGAATACGCCCTTCAGCTTTATGAAAAACAAAAAGTGCGCTTCACCTACGGATTGAACGAACGTCAGTTCAAAAAAACGTTCCGCGAGGCCAACAAGCTTGAAGGCCGCCACGGCGAGAACTTCTTGTTTTTGCTCGAATCCCGCTTAGACAATCTCGTCTACCGCGCCGGATACGCAAAAACCCGCCGTCAAGCCCGCCAACTCGTCAACCACGGCCACTTTACCGTAGACGGACGCAAAGTCGACATCCCGTCTTACCGTGTGCGCCCCGGGCAAACCGTCGCTTTGAGGGAAAAATCCCGCAAATTGCAACTGATTGCCGACAATTTAGAAGGCGTCGACGAACGGCTTGATTTCATCGATTACGACGACAACGAAAAAGCCTTCACCTACAAGCGCCTGCCGGAACGCAGCGAGATTCTCACAGACATCAAAGAGAATCTGATCGTTGAGTTCTACAACCGTTAACATCCGACAATCACCTCTTCTGCGTTAGAAGAGGTGATTTTTTTTGAAAAAAGAAAACCCGAGCCGAGGCTCGGGTGTATGCTTGCGAATCGTTGTTCGGTTACGCTTTCAGTTTTTGCGCCGTTTCGCACATGGCGAGGAAATCCTTGGTTTTCAGACTCGCTCCGCCAACAAGCGCGCCGTCGATGTTTTCTTCTTGCAAGAGTTCTTCGATGTTGTGGGTTTTGACGCTGCCTCCATAAAGAATGCGAACGGCGTCGGCGACGCCTCCGTCGTATAACGTCGAGAGGGTCTTGCGAATCATGGCGATGGTTTCTTCGGCCTGTTCGCTGCTTGCGGTTTTGCCGGTGCCGATTGCCCAAATGGGCTCGTAGGCGACGATCAAATCGCGAACCTGCTCGTCGCCAAGTCCTTTTAAGGCTTTTTGCACCTGTTTCTTGACGTACTCTTCGGTCGTGCCCTCTTCGCGCACTTCTAAGGGTTCTCCGACGCAAAGAATCGGAGTGAGGCCGTGGCGAAACGCCTGATGAAGCTTTTGGTTGACGAGTTCGTCCGTTTCGTAAAAGTGCTCGCGGCGTTCGCTGTGACCGATGATGACGTAGGTCACGCCGATGTTTTTAAGGACCGCGGCGGAGACTTCTCCGGTGAAGGCGCCTTCGGTTTTTTGGTGCATGTTTTGGGCCCCGATGCGCAAATGGTCGCCTTGCCGTTTGACAAGGTCGCGAAGAATCGGCGCTTGTGCGCAAACGGCGGTTTCTACGTATTCGCGAGAAGGAACGTTCATGTTGACGTTGTAGATGAACTGCAGCGCCTCATCGCGGTTTTTGGGCATTTTCCAGTTTCCTGCGATGATCGGTTTTCGCATTTTCATCCCCTTTCCAGCAACTTCTCGATTTCTTGAATCGCTTCTTCGGCATCGCTGCCTTCGGCGATGATGTTCACGTTTTCGCCGTTTGGGACCGCCAGGCTGATCAAGCTGAGAACCGATTTGGCGTCCACGACTTTGTCCGCGTATTCCATGCGGACATCGGCGGAAAACGTGGAAGCGAGCTGCACGAGCTTTGAGGCCAAAGCGGCGTGCAAGCCCTCTGTGCTTTGTATTACGATTTGTTTTTTCACGATACATTCCCCTTATAGAACTATTTGATTTCGTCGACGCATTCGATGCCCGGAAGGCTTTTGCCTTCAAGGTATTCCAAGCTTGCTCCGCCACCGGTGGAAATGTGGGTGACTTTGTCTTCATAGCCCATGCTGATGGCCGCGGCCGCGCTGTCGCCGCCGCCTAAGATGGTGGTGGTGTCTTTAAGCGAAGTGAGCACTTCTAAGATGCCTTCGGTGCCTTTGGCGAAATTGCTGAACTCGAAAACGCCTACGGGGCCGTTCCAAACGACGGTGGTGGCGTTTTGCAAAATGTCGGAGTATTTCTCCAAGGTTTTGGGGCCGATGTCGAGGCCCATTTCGTCGGACTTGATGTCGTCAAAATCGGCGATGCGGGATTCCGCGTCGTTTTTGAATTCTTTGGCCACACGGAAATCGACGGGCAAAAACAGTTTGCCTTCCGCCTTTTCAAGCAGACGTTTCGCAAGGTCGAGTTTGTCGTCCTCGACAACGCTTGTGCCCACTTCAAGACCTTGAGCCTTCATGAACGTATAGCTCATGCCTCCGCCGATCAACACGGTGTCCGCTTTTTTCAAAAGGTGCTCGATGACGCCGATTTTGTCGCTGACTTTTAGGCCGCCCAAGATCGCTACGAAGGGACGTTCCGGATTATCGACGGCGCCGCCGATGAACTTGATTTCCTTTTCCAAAAGAAGGCCGGCGGCGACTTCGTCCATATGCGTCGCAATGCCGACGTTTGAGGCGTGATTGCGGTGCGCGGTGCCGAAGGCGTCGTTGACAAAGACATCGCCCAAAGAGGCCCAGTATTTGCCAAGTTCTTTATCGTTTTTGGATTCTTTCTTTCCGTCGACGTCTTCAAAACGGGTGTTTTCAAACATCAAAATGTCGCCTACTTGCATAGAGGCGATGGCGCTTTCCAATTCTTCTCCACGGGTGTGCGGAACGAATTTGACGGGCTTGTTCAAGTGCTCGGAGAGCTTTTCGGCCACGGGCGCAAGGGATTTGCCTTCCTTGTCGGCCTCTTCTTTGACGCGGCCAAGGTGTGAAAAGAGCACGACTTTGCCCTCTTTTTCCAAAAGCGTTTCAATCGTGGGAATCGCTTGTCGTATGCGGTTGTCGTCGGTGATTTTTCCCTCTTCCATGGGAACGTTGAAATCCACACGGACCAAAACGGTTTTTCCTCGAACTTCCAAATCTCGAACGGTTTTCTTTGCCACTGCTATCCAACTCCTTGTGTTCAAATTTCAACCATATATATTATACTAAATCTTTCGGGGTAAATCCATGAAAGGAATTGCCTGAAAACACTTTCTTTTTGTCGAAGCGCTTACAAAAAAAGCCGCATAAGCGGCTTTTAAGAGAACGACAGAGTGCGCAGAAATTGAGCGGTTTTGGCGTGTTTGCGCATGATCGTGGCGTAGGGGATGGGCAAAGCGAGGATTGAAAGGTCTTTGAAGACGATTTCGGTTTCTTTGTTGGATTTTTCGCGCACAGAGAGGACGCTGTGGTAGTTGATGCAGACGCTGTCGTATTCCCGAAGGTTCTTCGTGGTGTAAAAACAATGGTCCTCGTCAATGTAAATTGGGACATTGTTTTTCAGTCCGTAGCGCTTTTTCAACGCTTGAATTCGCCCTTCATACGTCGTATGCTCCCGCAAAAGCATTTTGCCGAAAAACTGCCGGATGCCCACTTTCAACGTTCGCGTTTGGCCGCGTTCGGCAACGCTTACGCCATGCGCCGTCCGTTTGATGTACTCCATGATAACCTCCCGGTCTTTTTTCTCAGTATACCTTCGGATTGCAGGTAAGAACCCTCGCCTCCGTTGAGAAAAAACCGGCAAAATCCCACAAAAAAGCGGCGCTTTTGCGCCGCTTAGTGTTAAAGGTTCAAATAACGTTTTGCAACGGCGGAAGCGGTGAACCCTAAATGTTCGACCACTTCGGCGCCTTTTCCGCTTGCGCCGAAACGGTTCAATCCGCAAACGTCGTTTGCGTATCGGTACCATGTGTGAGGACTGCCAAGCTCGATGGCGAGCCGCTTTTGGCAGGAAGAGGGAAGAACGGATTCTTTGACGTCTTCCGGCTGTCTTTCAAACAGTTCCATGGAGGGCATCGAAACGACGCGGACTTTGACGCCTTTTTCTTGTTCAAGATGTTCTTGGGTTTTCAAAGCGAGCTCGACTTCGCTGCCCGAAGCGATCAAAATGCCTTCGAAATCGTCTTTGTCGCTTGCTACGTAGGCGCCTTGTTTGAAGTCGTCGTACATCACGTCTTTAAGGAGCGTCGTTTTTTGGCGGGTAAGCGCGATGACGGTCGGGGTGCTTGTTTGCTCTAAGGCGTAGCGCAACGCGTGGCGCACTTCGTTGGCGTTTGCCGGGCGGATGGTGTCGGTGTTCGGAGTGGCGCGGTATACCGACAGCTGCTCGATGGGTTCGTGCGTGGGCCCGTCCTCGCCGACGGCGACGCTGTCGTGGGTGAAGATGAATGTGGATGGTATGTTCATCAAGGCCGCAAGGCGGATGGAAGGCTTCATGTAGTCGGAGAAAATGAGGAATCCGCCGCTAAACGCCTTCATGCCATGAAGGACGAGGCCGTTCGTGATGGCGGCCATGGCGTGTTCGCGAACGCCGTAGTTGATGTTTCTGCCGAGACGGTTTTCTTTAGTGAAATTTCCGTCGTTCCCTTTGACCTTGGTGCTGCCGCTCAAATCCGCAGAACCGCCGATCATGGCGGGAATGGCGCTGGAAACTTCGCCCAAAACGCCGCCCATCGAAGCGCGCGTCGCTTCGACGGTGCCAATTTCGGCCGGGGCCAACAGCTTGTCAAAGTCCACTTCACCGCGGCCTTCAATGATGTCGGTCAGTTCTTCGTAAGCTTCAGGGTAACGTTTTTTGTAGGTTTCCATGGTTTTTTGCCAATCCGCGTAGGCTTTGTCGCCGCGTTTTATGAAAGTGTCTTTGAAGTCTTGATACGCTTCTTTTGGCGGGTCGAAGGGACCGTGGTTGAAATCGAAAGCGCGACGCATCGAATCCGTTTCTTCTTCGCCAATCGGTGCGCCGTGTGTGGCGCTTGTGCCGGCCTTTTGCGAACCGAACCCGATGACGCTCTTGATTTCGATGAAGCTCGGCTTGTCGGTCTTTTTCGCTTTTTCGATGGCTTGAGAGACCGCTTCGGTATCGTTGGCGTCGTCGACGTAATGGTAGTCCCAGTTCATGCTTTCGACCTTTTTGCGGATGTCGTCGCTGGTCACTTCCTCGGTGGGGCCATCAAGCTGGACGTCGTTCGAATCGAAAAGCACGACCAAACGCTCTAAGCCCAAGTGTCCGGCCAAAGACATGCTTTCAAGCGCGACGCCTTCTTGCAAGTCGCCGTCGCCGCAAAGGGCGTAGGTGTAGTGGTCGATGACGTTTAAATCGTCTTTGTTGAAGCGCGCGCGAAGGTGCGCTTCGGCGATGGCCATGCCCACCGACATGCCGATGCCTTGGCCCAAGGGCCCTGTGGTCGCTTCAACGCCGTCGGTTTCTCCGTATTCGGGATGGCCGGGCGTAATCGAGCCCAACTGGCGAAAACTTTTCAAGTCGTCCATGTCTATGTCGTATCCGGCGAAATGCAACGTCGAATAAAGAAGCGCGGACCCGTGTCCCGCCGAAAGGACAAAGCGGTCGCGGTCGAACCATTTGGAAGCGTTGGACGTTGCTTTCATGTGCTTGGTGAACAGTTTGTACACTACCGGCGCGGCGCCCAAGACGATGCCGGGATGCCCGCTTTGGGCTTTATTGACCATATCCAATCCTAAGAATCGAATCGCGTTGATGCTTGTTTTCATACTCTCTCCTTCTTTCTTTGATGTTGTCCCTCTCATTATAACGTATCAAATCGAAAAATAAAACCGTTCAAACGCCAGGGTAACGTTTACATCTTAGAAAAAAAGGGGCCATGGCGTTAGCCGATGGACCCTTCCATTTCCAGTTTGATCAATTGGTTGAGTTCGACGGCGTATTCCATCGGGAGCTCTTTGGCGAACGGTTCGATGAAGCCCATGATGATCATTTCGGTCGCTTCCTCTTCGCTGAGGCCGCGGCTCATGAGGTAAAAGAGCTGTTCTTCGCTGACTTTTGAAACGCTCGCTTCGTGTTGGATCTGCGCGGCGTTGTTTTTGACGATGTTGTAAGGAAGCGTGTCGGAGGTGCTTTCTTTGTCCAAAATGATGGTGTCGCATTCGACGTTGCTTTTCGCGCCGCGCGCGCTATGGGCGTGATGGATGAGTCCGCGGTAGTTGACCTTGCCGCCTTTGGCGCTCATGGATTTCGAGACGATTGAACTGGTGGTGTCTTTGCCCAAATGAATCATCTTTGCGCCGGTGTCTTGATGCATGTTTTTGCCGGCAAAGGCGATGGAGATGGTGGTGCCTTTGGCGCGGTCGCCTTTTAAAATGCAGGCGGGGTATTTCATGTTGATGCCGCTGCCGATGTTGCCATCGACCCATTCCATGTGGGCGTCTTCTTCGACAAGGGCCCGCTTGGTGACGAGGTTGACGATGTTCGCCGCCCAGTTTTGGATGGTCGTATAACGGCAATGCCCGCCTTTTCGGACATAAATCTCCACCGTCGCCGCATGCAGGGAATCGGTGGTGTAGATGGGGGCGGTGCACCCTTCTACGTAATGCAAACTCGCGCCTTCATCGACGACGATGAGGGTGCGTTCGAATTGCCCCATTTGTTCGCTGTTGATGCGAAAATAGGATTGAAGGGGTTTTTCGACGTGGACGCCTTTGGGGACGTAGATGAACGACCCGCCGCTCCAGACGGCGCTGTTCAACGCCGCGTATTTGTTGTCGTTTTGCGGGACGACTTTGGAGAAGTATTCTTTGAAAAGCTCGGGGTATTCTTTGAGAGCGGTGTCGGTGTCCAAAAAGACGACGCCTTGTTTTTCCAGTTCTTCAAGGGTCGAATGGTAGACGACTTCGCTTTCGAATTGCGCGCCGACGCCGGCTAGAAACTTTTGTTCGGCTTCGGGGATGCCGAGCTTGTCGAACGTGTTTTTGATCTCTTCGGGCACATCGTCCCATGAACGTTCGCTTTTTTCCGAAGGTTTCTTGTAGTAGGTGATGTCTTCGAAATTGACTTTGTTCAAGTCCGGACCCCAAGTGGGGTTGGGACGCTTGATGAATTCGCGGTAGCCTTTTAAACGGAACTCGAGCATCCATTCGGGTTCGTTTTTGATCGCGGAAATTTCACGGACGATGTCTTCGGTCAACCCCCGTCCGGTGTCGCGAAGGGGTTTGGTGTCGGTTTTGAAGCCGTATTTGTAGTCGCCGATGATGCGTTCGATTTCTTTTTTGGTCTTGTCACTCATCGTTATCCTCTACTTTCACCGTGCTTTCAAAGGCTTTCCAGGCAATGGTGGCGCATTTTGTGCGGGCGGGAAATTTTCGAACGCCTTGATAGGCGAGGGCGTCTTCAAACTCCAGCGTTTCATCGTAGGGTTGATTGGCGATCATTTTGGTGTAGTTTTCGCTGAACGCAAGGGCTTCTTTGACCGGACGGTCTTTGAGAAGCACGCTTAAAACGCTGGCGCTCGAACAGCAGATGCTGCACCCGGAGCCATCATGGCGGATGTCTTTGACAACGCCGTCTTCGACGAAACTTTGAATGGTCACATCGTCGCCGCAACTGGGGTTTTTTATATGTTCTTGCTTATACCTTGTATCGTCAGTGAGGCCTTTGTTTCTAGGGTTTTTGTAGTGGTCCATGATGATTTTACGGTAAAGGTTTTCTAGTCTGTTCATGGAAATTCCTCCTATAATCCGGCTTCCTTAAAGAATGTAACGGCTTTCTTCACGCTTTCGATCAAACGGTCGCAATCTTCAAGGGTGTTGTAGACGTAAAAGGAAGCCCGCAAAGTCGCAACCACGCCCAACCACTGCATGAGCGGTTGCGCGCAATGATGGCCGGCGCGCAGCGCGATATTGTCCTCATCAAGCACCGTCACCACATCGTGGGGATGAACGCCTTCGATGTTGAAAGTGACCATGCCGGTTTCGCTAGTGGGGTTGTATACCTTGACGCTTTCGATGTTGGAAAAAGCGTCGAGAACATACTTCTTCAACCTCTGTTCGTGCTCTTTGAGCGCGACGAAGCCGATGTTTTGAAGATAGCGAAGCGCTTCAAAGAACGCGACGACCGAAGCGATCGGCGGAGTGCCCGTCTCAAACTTGAGAGGGGGAGCTTGCCAAGTGGAGCCATCCTTGCTGGCGGTTTCCACCATGTCGCCGCCGTATTCGACGGGTTCCATGTTTTCCAAACGCTTCTTCTTCCCGTAAAGAACGCCAAGGCCTTTGGGCCCGAGCATCTTATGAGAAGAAAACGCCAAAAAGTCGCAATCGATCTCTTTTACATCAATTTGAAGATGCGGGGCGGATTGCGCCGCGTCGACGCATACCACGGCGTTTTGAGAATGGGCGAGTTCCGTGATGGCCTTGATGGGGGTGATATACCCCATGACGTTGGAGACGTGGGTCAAGGCCACGATTTTGGTGTTCTCATTCAAAACGGAGGCGAACGCTTCGACTTCGATGCGCCCTTCTTCGCTTAAGGGAACGTAGACGACCTTTGCGCCGGTTTTTTTCGCCACCTGCTGCCAAGGGAGAAAATTGGAGTGGTGCTCAAGTTCGCTGATGATAATTTCATCGCCTGGGTTCAAGTTCGAAAGGCCATAACCGAAAGCGACTAGGTTGAGCGCGCTTGAAGCGCCGCGTGTGAAAACAATTTCTTCGAATTCGGCGTTGATGAAACGGGCGGTGGCTTCTCGGGTTGCGTTATAAAGTTCGGTGGCTTCGTGCGAAAGCCGGTATACACCGCGGTGGACGTTCGCGGAATAGTTGTTGTAATAGTCGGTAAGTTTCCCGATGACGCTTCTTGGAGTCAACGACGTCGCCGCAGTGTCCAAATACGCGATGTCGTTTTGGTCGAAAACCGGAAAATCTTTTTTCAGACTTAAACTTTCCATACTTTCACCTACTCGATTTTGTTTGCGAGAAGCGCGTGGATGTGCTTGTCGAATTTTTCGTTTTGCATCAAAGCTTCAAGGGGAGCCAAAAAGCCGCGGATGATGAGCCGCTGGGCCGCTTTCTCGCTTAAGCCCCGACTCATGAGGTAATAGAGCTGTTCTTCGTCGATCTTGCCGATGGCGGCGCCGTGTGAGGCTTCGATGTCGTATTCGTCGATATACAAAAGCGGGTTGGCGTCCAAGCGGGCGTTCGCGCCCAAAATGACGCCGCGGTTGCTTTGTTTTGCGACGCTTTGGACCATTCCCTTTCGGATGCGCCCGACGCCTTCAAACGCCAAAAAGCTTTGGTCGTTGGCCACGCCGTAATGTTCAATCAACCCTTCGCTTCTTTGCGCTTTGTGGTCGATGTTGGTGCGGACGACCGCTTCTTGTTGGCGGTTGGTCAAGGCGATGGTTTTGATTGTGCCCTGAGCGCGTTCGCCAAGCAAAAGCATGTCGGTTTCTTGGTGGGTTTGGTCGTCGCCCATTTGGGCGGTTTGAACGGTGGCTTTGCTGCGGCCACCAAGCCTTAAAAGCCTATGAAGGCTCGTGTGCGAATGGCGATGGTGGCGCGTCAGCGATGTGTAATCGAAGACGGCGTGTTCGGACACTTTGGCCTTGAAAAGGTAATTTGCCGAAGCGATTTGAGTGTCGTAGAGATACTCAAACAAAGATAGCGTTGCCCCTTCTTCAAGCAACACTGCCGTTTGATGGATGGAGGACTTGGTGTTTTTGAAGAACAGATGAATCGGTTTTTTCAAACGCACATTTTTGGACACGCGAAAATAGAGCGTGGTCTCTCGGTTTTTTTCGTTGCTTTTGACCATTTCGTTTTCAACGGTTATGGCGGCAAAATCTTCATTCAAACGCTGGTTGGCGTCTAAGGTTTCAATCGTCAATCCGGCAATCTCTGAAAGAGTATTTCGGACAACGCGACCGTCTTCGACGACGATGACGTTTTCAAGGTCTTGGATCAAGGCGTCGACGTTGGCGATAGGGTTTTTCATTTTTCGAACGCTTCTTTGGTGGCGCAGTCTTCAAGCAGAATGCGTTCGTCTTTCTCGGGGACGACGCGTTCGTCTTCGATGCCCAATTCTTCCTTGATCCAGTCGTAGCCTTTTTCGTCGATTTTTTTCATCAAGTCCGTGTCGCCGCTTTTCACGATTCTTCCTTGCATCATTACGTGCACCGTATCGGCGGAGATGTAATCGAGCAAACGTTGATAGTGAGTGATCAAAAGCAAACCCAAGTCGTCGCTCTTCATCTCCGTGACGTTTTCGCCGACGACTTTCAAAGCGTCGATGTCAAGGCCGCTGTCGATTTCATCAAGGATGGCGACGGTCGGTTTGAGCATGCGCATCTGCAAAATTTCGTTGCGTTTTTTCTCGCCGCCGCTAAAACCGTCGTTCAAATAACGGTGGGGCAAGTCTTCGCGCATTTTAAGGGCGGCAACGGCTTTGTCGTATTCACGGATGAATTTGAACAAGGAGATGTTGTTTTCTTCGGGCAAACGGGCGTTCATCGCCGATTTGATGAAGTCGCTGTTGGTGACGCCGGGAACTTCGGCGGGAGACTGCATCGCCAAAAAGAGTCCGGCGCGGGCGCGTTCGTCGGTGCTCATCGACAAAACGTCTTCGCCGTCTAACGTGATCGTTCCTTGGGTGACCCGATAGCGTGGATGCCCCATGATGACAGACGCAAGCGTGCTTTTCCCCGTTCCGTTTGGACCCATGATGGCGTGTGTTTCTCCACCTTTGATTTCAAGATTCACACCTTTGAGTATTTCATGACCTTCCGCTTGCGCGTGCAGGTCTTCGATTTTCAATGTGGCCATAAAAAAACCTCCTTTTTCGTCCACACATATTGTATATGAAAGCGGTCGATTTGGCTAATGAAACGATATTTTTTCCCAAGGTTTTTCTTTTGCAAACCGGCGGGTTCGTGCTACTATAATGGCATCGGGGAGGAATGACAATGAAAGAAGAAATTTGCGACGTATTGGTCATCGGCACGGGGTTTGCGGGATTGTCCGCCGCGTATGTAGCCGCAAATAGGGGACTTGAAGTCTTCGTGCTTGAAAAAATGGGCACACCGGGCGGAAATTCTCGCATCAGCGACGGCGGCATCGCCGCGCCAAACACCGATTTGCAGAAAAAAAACGGAATCGAGGACTCTCCCGCTTTGATGGCGGAAGATATGCTAAAAGCCGGCAAAGGACGCAACGATTCTGCGCTTGTCAACATTGTCGCCCAAAACGCCAAAGACGTTTTTACTTGGACAAGAGAAACGTTGGGCGTCGAATACGAAGACCGCGTGGACCTTTTCGGCGGGCATTCAGCGCCCCGTTCGTATGCGCCCAAGGGGACGCTCAGCGGAAGGCCCTTGCTTCAAGGTTTGCTTAAGCGGTTAAAACGAAACAACGTCCGTTTTTTTTATAAGACATACGTGCAAGCGTTCGTCCAAGACGAACGAAAACGTGTCGTCGGCGTTGAGGCCTTGTACCCATATCATTTTACCAAAGAAGTCGAAACGAGTAAAATCTTCTTCCGCGCCCGCAAAGGGGTTGCCCTATGCAGCGGCGGCTTCGGCGCGGACAAAACGCTGAAGACCTCGTTGGATGCGAAATTGCAAAACATCTCGACCACGAACAAGCCCTCCTCAACCGGCGAACTTTTAAAAGCCGCGCAGAAAATCGGGGCCAAATTGCAAGATATGGACTGCATCCAGCTTGCGCCATGGGCGTCTCCCGATGAGAACGGCATGGGCGCGGGTCCGCTTTTTGGTGATTACATCGTGCTTCCCTACGGCATCGTCGTAGATAGAAAGACCGGAAAGCGTTTCACCGATGAACTCGCCGACCGCGACACCGTCGCACAAGCGATTCTTGACCGCAAAGAACCCACCATCGGCATCGCCGACGATCAAGCCGTAAAGCGTGACGGTCTCTCCCTTGAAAAAGCCTTGAAAAAACAAGTGGTGCGCGCCTTTGACTCCGTCGAGACCCTCGCGAAACATTACAACGTTGATTACGGCTCGCTAGCAAAAACCATTGAAATAACCAATCAAGGCATCAAAAACGGAAAAGACGCGTTCAAGAAATCCTTGTCCAAACGGGCAACGCCAATCGAAGTGGCCCCCTTTTACGCCATGAGGATGTGGCCGAAAGTCCATCATACCATGGGAGGGCTCGCCATTGACACGAAAGCTCGTGTCTTAGACAAACAAAACACACCCATCGAAGGCCTGTTCGCCGCTGGCGAAGCGGCGGCGGGGGTGCATGGAGCAGGCAGGCTCGGAAGCTGCGCCATCACCGATTGCTTGGTCATGGGCCGTGTCGCCGGAAAAAACGCATCGCTATAAAAAAAGTCTCGGAAACGGCGTTTCCGAGACTTTTTTTGACGTTTCATCAATGATGTTCATCGACGTTGTGCCGGATGAAGTTTTTGATGATGGTGAGCACAAACAGCGTCGTTAGCGATACGGTTATGCCAAGTGTATAGAGGCCATATCCAAAGATGATGCCGATGATGGCGCTAATCCAAAGTGTCGACGCCGTGGTCAGACCGCTGATGTGGCCTTGGGTTTTTAGGATGGTCCCTGTGCCCAAAAAGCCTATGCCCGATATGATTTGCGCAACGATACGTTGGCGTTCGATGGTCAAATCCGCGTGTTCCAAAATCTCCGGATTGTCGTGCATATGATGTTCGATAAACGCGATGGCGTCAAAGACCATCATTTGCTGGACCATGGTGATACCGGCCGCACCGATTGCCACGAGCAAATGCGTCGTAAGACCGGCGATCTTGTTACGACGTTGGCGTTCAAAGCCGATTAAACCGACAAAAAGGATTGTGAAACCGAGACTTTGCAGTATGTATGGTAAATCTAACGGTGGATTCATGCTCATAGCAATCCCTCTTTCCATGATTTGACAACATATTATAAACGTTTATGGCAAAAAAAGCAAGGTTTTGCGGGTACTCTCGCACATTTCCTAGCAAAAAGGCGCCCCCGAAGGAGCGCCTTTTTAAGCGATTCATGGTTATTGTTCGTCGGAATAATCCATCGCTTCGTAACGCTTGTACATGCGATAGCGACGCTTGGCGTCTTTCAAGTTGGCTTCTAACAACGATTCCGCCTTGTCGGGGTTGATGTCGTGGAGTTGTGCGTAGCGCGCTTCGCTCAACAAGAAATC
>PWFC01000078.1 GCA_003554025.1 Mollicutes bacterium | reverse complement strand
TTGCAATAATACTGGCGATAGTAGACTTCTGAGTACCGTTCTTCCTTGACCATAGATAAAGATGAATTGACCTAAACTTAGCTTCAAATTCATCTACATACATTCTAAGCTTAGGAATGTTCCCATTCTCATCTTCGCCTATGTAATCGTCAAAGTCAAGCCCCCATGAGTCTACACGTATTCCCTGTATCCTAAGCTTATCTTCAAAGTCTTTCCTTTGCTTATATTCCTTCCACTCTTTAGTAGGTACTACTACAGTTTCACCGTCGGAGTCGGTTATGTAGTCAAACTTCTTTATGCGCTCGCCTTCTTCGGTTAAATAGAATTTATCCATGGGCTTACTCATCCACAAATGCTTTCATTGTCTTAGCAATTCGATAACGAACCTGTTTCTCAATGTCCGTTTCATCCCCGTCTACGGTTTGACCTATAATACGTTTCAAAAACGGATCAGGTTCAAAGCTGGTATTAATCTTAGCTTCGCGGCCTTTGTTTGTAACCTGATCGCCAGAATACACTACAGACAAGTTCCCGATCAACGGGAAATGAACGTGAGAATCTTCAAGATAATGATACAAACACATCGTGGCAAGCCCTTCAAGAAACTCCCTGCAATCTTCAAAGGATTTACCCGTAAGAAGATGAAGCTCCTGAATAACCCTCTTATCCTCTTTATTGAACTTTATCGGCGGTTTAGTGTCCGGCATTATCCCTCCTTAGCCAGTAAGTTTTTTCTTATATGTACTCGGTCCAGTCTGTTCAATGGTAACATCAGGCTCTTTTTTAGCCTTCTCTTTTTCTCGCTCAAGCTCTTCCCTGCTTACCTGCTTTTCATTAAGCTGAACAGTTTCTGTATTCTTTTCGTCACTCATAATACTCTCCTATGGTATTTAATGTCAAGAGGCTACTACATAGCCATATTTTTCTTTTATCTCGTTAAGCATCTTTTTCTTCACAGTAGACTTGAAATTCTTATCGATGTTCTCCGGGCTTTTATCCTCTATACCAATCTCCTTATCCTCTTCCCATACATACATCGGTGGGGTATCATGATGGTGTATACAACTCCAAAGCGCACCACAATGAGAGTCAGTTACGTCTTTTGCATAACGCCCCATCATGCTGGTTCCCCAGTTTGCTCCATCTTCTTCGACAATCTTACCCTTAATATGATCGATCTTTTTCTTTCCTGAGTTTAGGGTAACTTCCTGAAGAGACTTCAAATTGTTTTTGAGAAAGATGTTATACCCGCATCGTATACGCCCACCATTGATCTTTCCAATATACACCCTATAAGGATTAATGTCACGATCAACCGAAAGAAGCTCACAGTCAAATCCCTCTTGCTTGAGATATTGCCTCGTAGCTGATGATTGATATTGATCTAACGTAATCCGTCGTATGTTAATCCTTCCTATATCCCTCAAGTCCATCATAAAGAATCGAATAGCATCAAGATTAATCCGTTCCTTTCCCGGAACAATAACGATGGTGAAATCTGTTATGTACACGATGTTCCCATTCTTATCCGTCTCTGGATGAAGCATGGTAATTGAGGTAGCGTCTTTCACTTCACTTTGATCAATGTGAATATACCGCTTTTCTCCAGCGTTGCGATAGAACTCATATTTCCCCTTACTATGCTCTATAAAGAACCTACTTCTTATCGCATTCCATATAAGCTTCTCTGGCCGCTCACTTTCAGGAGCGTGAATATATTTGTAGATATTCTTAAGCTGTGGAGTAAATATTCCTTCCATTGTCTGTTCCTCCTGAATAAGTCTACCGTGACTGCCTGCGGGCCATCCACAATAGTCCTTAGTGTTTTTAAGAGGCTCCTCGATAAACAACTGCTTTATGTCTATAGGAACCCTAAATAAATCATCTTCATTATAGTCTGATTCCTCAGTATCTGTCAATATCCTTGGAGGCTCTTTATTTGATCCCTTAAACAACGGAAAGGTATTTCCAGTCTTGTTGTATTCGGGGTACTTTTGAGGTAGGAAATCCCAATGCGCTCCCGTGATAACGTAATTCTCTGGAACCTTCTCTGCCTCACCTGAGAATATGTACTTATCTATCGGGGAGTTTTCCATATCGTTAGGCGAGGAGTCAATAATAGTTCCACTAAACCTTTGACCCTCAAACCTATTCTGTACACGGGCTTTCGAATCTTGATAAATCCTCCATATGTACTCACTGCTAAATCCCTGATCAAGAAAGAAAGATATCTCAGAGAGTATTGCGCTTATCATATTAAGTCCTAACAACTTCTGTGGACTGGACGCCAGCATATAGTGAACATCATTATAGAATTGTAGCTGACCCATTCTACCGGCTGAAGTCCAACACACTTGATTAGGATATTCATCCCTCTGTTTCACTACCAACTTTTCCTCTTGTCGTATTCTTTGAAACTTCTTAGATGATAGCAAAATCTGAAAGAAAGGCTGAAGCAATAGCTGCCCCGCCTTCTCCATGGTAAAGGAAATAAGCGCATGGACAATACTAGTAGCTTGTGAAAGACCAAAAAACTTCTTCGGGTCTCGCATAGCCCATAGATGAGTAGTCACAAACAAGCTACTGATCGCACTAGTTAGACTCTTACCTGTACCAATTGAGGTAGATAGAAGCAAGTGCCTGTACGGACTATGTGGTTGCCAGAAGTCTATCAGCCATTGGAATACATGGTCATACAAATTCTCTGCGGTCGGTCCTATCCAGTCAACTGTAAGAAACTCCTCGATAGAGGGAGGCTTCACCCTATAATGAATCCTCCAAATATTCATCATGAGTTCCTTCTTTCGTTTATCTGAGATATTCGAATCGTCGAGGATAATGTGGAGTGCAGAATTCAGTTCATACTGTGATAGCTCACTAAAGTCTTTTCTTGCAGTTACCGATTCGTCTCCATCTATTAAATCCTTAGCCATGTAACTTGCATTGTTAACGGAATCATCACCCATACTTTAATAGTTACAAAAAAGGCCCCTACCGTAAGGCAGGGGCAACCTTATTTATCATGCGGTACGGATTGACTAAAAGTGTCAACCCCGCTGTTCTGCCAGAATTTCCATCTTGTATCGAATCGCTTCCCTCAGAGTGGGGAAGGGCCGACCATACCCATTAATATACCAGTATCCACCAATTCGTTTCATCGTGAACCCCTTTGAGGAAAATAGAGCGTACTATCGTACTCACTCTCATACGTATCCTCATCTATCTTACTTTGCCATTCAGAGATTGCGGCAACTAAGTCCTCTCTTTCAATAGTCCCGGTATGGAACAAGTTTATCTTTCCGAGAAGATCATCATACCACCTTGATGCTTTCGCTTTGCTTTTATTTGTCTTCATTTTTCATACCCTATTTCAAAAGGAACACCTTTCCCGTACACATTCTTTGCCCACACATATCCATACACATCTGGATATACGTACACGGGATCACTTCCCATTGCCGACAATGCAGCATTTACTTCCTTAGTTGCCTCTGCAAAAGTTTCAAACTTATGAGTTTCCGGTCCAAGCAATTCATGACTAATGTAAATACTTGCAGTGTTTCTCGACAAGTCACCAAACGGATCGTTGCTAAAGCTAAAAACTTCGTTTTCCATCCTTTCCTCTCCTTTCCAAATTAATAAGCTTAAGCGTAGCGGGGGTGTTTCAACCCCCGGCCAGACTCAGGTAATAACCTTACACGGGCTGTACCATGCTCCCACAAGATTTCCAATCCATTTTGGAGTTTCCCTTGCTCTATACTGCGGCATCTTCCAGCGAACTTGATAGCTCAGGCACCGGTCTGCATCGTCTTTGCGAAGACACCCGCGCCAAGGGTCTTATGCGTTACAAATCGCGTAGGCCCCTCGATCTTGGGGTCACGGATATTCAACATCACAAATTGCCCTCCCACACCTTGCCTAAGATTGCCGACCTTAGCCCACGAATCCAACACCCTATCATTCACGATACGCTGCATAATTTCATCGTAAAACTTCTCGCGGTCTTCCTTTTGCTTTTGGTGTGCTGCTACCTCTTCCCAAAATACATCGTTCAATATGCCCTCCTTGCCGATTAGGTTGTAGGTTGAGCGGGAGGACCGGTGTAAGAGGTTCACCGGCCCCGGCTGGCATTCTCAGCCCTCTGCCCCTAGCCCTATCTGGTATTCGCATCTTCAAGACTACGAAGATTGTACCCAAGCACACGGTTCACCAAATTAACCGCTTCAAACCAATCATCTTCATCGCCGTCACTCGTTACGATGAACTTGTTATGATAATGAGCGCAAATGAGAAGCACTGCTTGAACGAACAAGTCATAAGGTTTCCGTTCAGTTTTGCAGAATTCGAAACCTCTCCTCGGCGCCTTCATCACTGTTAGTGGTTCATGGTCCAGATCATTTTCAGCGTCGCCATTAAACGAGATTCTTTCCTCGTTAAATATCGGCTCACCTTCACCGATTGGTCCGTGAATAATCAACGGGTAATCATTATAATAACCACCTGAGGAATGACTGTACGCCGGAAGATTCGCATATACTTTGCGGACACCCCGTAAGACGTTATTCCATTCTTCATCAATAAACACTCGATACTGGCGAAAAAAATGTGTATATCCCATATGTCCTCCTATTGGATTGGGTTTGTAAGTTAAGCGTGGCGGGGTGAATCCACCCCGGCCCGACTCGGTTTCTCACCTACACGGGCTGCACCATGCACTACTTCCTTACTTAGTCCACTGACACGAAACGATAATCTGTTCGATCAAGGTATGCGGTCATCTTTTCCGCTACCGCGTAAGACATTATCACGGCTTTTTCGTGGTCATTTATCAAATCACAAACACCACTACCTGTTTTCTTACCAACGTACCCATATACACGGCCATCATTGAATACTATCTTAACGTGCTTGTTTTCCATCCTTTCCTCTCCTTCCCTTAACTATCTACGTTCATTCTATACGGATACGCGGCGTTTGTCAACAGGAAATTTCAACTATTTTAGGAATTGATGTATTGGAGATTTTAGACTCCTGTAGAGCCGAATCCACCTTCACCACGCTCTGTATCAGATAATGAATCAACCTCGGTCATCGGATACTTACTTACCGGCTTCACAGCCATTTGAGCAATACGATCACCAATTCGAATAAGATGCCCGTGGCCGATAGTAGACATAAGCACCTTTACTTCTCCTCTATAATCGCTATCAATCGTTCCTATTCCATTTGGTAGGAACACCCCCTTAGAAGCTAATCCACTTCTTGCCCGAATCTGAACTTCAAACCCCTCTGGAATCTCCATCTTGATTCCTGTTCGAACGGCGGTTACCATACCGGGAATTAGGGTAACTTCCTCAATCGAATATAGATCGGCACATGATGAACCTTCTGTTTTGTACTCCGGCATTTTTGCATTTTCGTCTACTCTAACTATCTTTATCATTACTATCCTCCAATGAAAAAATTTTCGTTTCTTCCTTCTTACTATTAGTCTTTTTGCTTATAAGCCGAACGGTGAGATATATACTATCCTTACTACTCGACTCTACTACGTTTTGATTCTTAAGCTCTTGTAATATCTCCTTTTTCAGTGTAGGTATTCCCGCGTTAGTGCTCATATACACTATATCTTCTTTGAGGCTTTCACCGGGAATAATTGATCTATGTTCTTTTGTTCTTCCCAAATGAGCTACTGTTGAATACGCTCTCGGGAATAGTGGTAAATTCGTAAAGTCTTTCACTGTTCAGCTACCTCCTTATCCATTGACTTCAAGAACTTAGAGAAAGGTATTACATCCTGAAGAAATACAAATTCTCCTGGCTTGATCGCAGAACTTAGGAAACTCTGATTAAGCCACCCTTTAAGCTCTACCTGTGTAGTTTCCCTTCCAGACTTATGATACTCAATAGCTATTGAATCAAGCTCCTGTAAATACTTTTCAAACCGTTTCTTTTCCTGTT
>PWFC01000003.1 GCA_003554025.1 Mollicutes bacterium | reverse complement strand
TTAAGACCTTCTTTTGAAATCGCATCAGGATTAGTTTCATATATGAATGAAAATAGCTCATCACGATGTGCATATAATAGATGCTTGAATTTTGAATTTAGGTTCTTCGGTAAGTCAGTGTTATAAAGTTGATAAAAATGGAAAGGTTGACCATACAATTCATTGAAATAATAATTTCTTTCGTTGACAAAGAAGAATTTCAGAATTTCTTCTAGGTCAAAATAATTTTCCAATTTTCTTATCCTAACATCTAGCCCCTCATTTGGGAAATATTTTAGATCTTCATCTAAAACTAAATTTTCATTCTGAAACTTTTTTGCAAAGAGATGATAATTAGAAACTGATTTTAATATGTTAAGTTTGGACTGTTGCTTTTCTGTAACTAAAAACCTAAATTCAAGGGTCTCGTAGATATCTCTCTCCCATACTAAATTGTTGAGTTTTTCAAAGTCACTAGCATTTTCCTCAGCAAGCTTGAAAAACACATCTAGCCCCTCCATCGTTCCGTAACGGGGTTCTGGTATCAAGAGATAATTATTACCGAATATATTATTGAGGTATTTCCATCCAGATGTTATTTTCCCTTCACATTCTTGGCATAATTTCAGAGGACCTTTATCTACTTCGTTACTTGCTAAGCCAAAATTGTAATTCGTGACTTCTAAAGAAAAGAAAGGCAACCTTATGTCTCTCATTTCCCCTGTTTTTCCACAAAGACTGCAATCACCTTCAACCCAATCAATATTTTTGTTTTGAGGGGCGGTAGCGTAAACTTTGATAAAATATTCGTGTCTTTCTTCTGTTTCTCGTCCCTCAAATTCCTTAATATACGCCCAGTCAGATTCTAATTCTTGGAATTCATCATCATTCTTTTTGAAAAAGTCCAATAATTTCGTCACTAAATCATCTTCATATTCCACTTGATAGAATTTATCAAAATCACTACATCTTTCAACCTTGCCTTCCTCAATTTTAGAAGGATCTATAAAGAATGGACTAACACCTCCAATTCCCATTACTCCACCTACCAATGAGGCGTTACCGCCAGCGTAAAAATATTGGTATCCATCATCCGCTTCTGGATCATATTCTATATTTTCAATTTCATTAATTTGTCCGTTTTTGATTTCGAGAATGGATATTATTTGATCTTCTCTAGGAGCAAGAAGGTCATCTTCAAAGCCTTTCTCAATCCCAATTTCTTCACCGATCTGTTTTAATGCTCTAAGCACCATCAACCACCTCCACACATCCGAACCCCATCGCATTCTTCTCTCCAAACCCTGCCTCGTACCCGAACTCCAGCAGCTCTTCACTACCCTGTACGTCGAACTTCATCTCGGTGCATCTTCTGTAGTTGTCCTTGATGGTATACCTCCTCTCTTTGTGACGGTGGATATTCGTTATATCGAAAAAGTCTTTCGGTGGTTCCTCGTTATGGTACTCCTCGTACCTGTCTAATAGGTTCTGATGAAGGTTGTCGTAGAACTTTCCGTCGGTGGGATGAAGGTCCCATTCCTTGAGCTCGCCGTCGATCTTTCTTTTGGTCTTGACGTAGATAGGAGAGAGGGTCTTCATGACGCACTTCTCAGGGATCTGCTTCTCATCGAGGATCTCCACCGACTTCACTGCGAACTCGGTGTGACCTAAATTGAAATCTGGATCCTGCAACAATCCGGATGAAAAACCCTCTATGAATTCCTTGTCGGGAGACGTGAGGAAAAAATGGGCGTTGTTAAATTGAAGACCGGAGTTCGAGTCTCTCATATCCTCTAACCTTAGGTTGGAAAAAGTGTAGAACTTGTAACCGGTGTGAGAATGTAAAAAGTCCGCTAATTCACCATCGGCAGTATCAAGCCTGTCCAACAACATACTGGCTAACCAGTACTGGTAGTCGTACCCGAGGGGCATGTCGGAGACCTTCTTCACGGAGATCTTAGCCCTTATCTTTGATCCCTCGACACGGGCTATACGTTCAAAATATAAATAATATTCGGATATCGCTCTTTTAGTTAGCCTAAGCGCGAATTAGCGGGAAACGGCCGTGATATCCCAAAATCAGTTCACTCAGACTTCACGAGTTCTTCTTAAAATCTTCACTCGAAAAAGCTATCAGATTGAGCCCTACCGTCCAAAATATAAGACTCCATAGATTTAACAAAGGAAATTCTAAAAAAAGAAGTGTGAGGACTATGAAGATCAGGGGAACAACACCACACCCTATCGAAACGTAATAACTCCTCTTTTTGATCGCATTGATACCTCCTATCAATCCGACCACACCGACCGCTACATTAAGAGATCCTAAAACGAAATAACGTTCTGTAAATACCGACCTCTCTACCCTTCCATACACATATAAAAAACAAAACCTCTCGCTAATTTTTGCAATCATCGTCGGATACCAGACGCCTTTCACACGCAAACACCGTCGGATTCCCCACCACCCAGAAACCAACCGATCCGATCCCAACGTCTCCGTTACACCAACGCCCTAACGACCCGTATTTTTTTGCAATCATCGTCGGATCACCCCCCTTATTTTGCAAACGTCGTCGGATTTCTATTTTGCAAACGTCGTCGGATAGATATCATAAATACCTTCGTATATAATGGCTCCTTAAATCCAGCAAGACCGACTTCATTTGCTAAGTATCACTTGAACTACGACCTAAATCTTGTCCCACACTCCGGACAATTTGCCAGACCATCGTCGATCCATGCTCCACACTGACTACACTTCACGGTAGTAGAACTGAATTCAACCCCGCAGTTAGGGCAGGAAGAAACATCAGCAGGTATCATATCTCCACACTCGGCACATTCAGAAAGAGATTGCTGAGATTCCTCCGAGCTTTTCTGAGTAGTAAGCGCATTTCCACAACTCTCGCAGTGGAGAGCATCTTGAGGATTCACGTTTCTACATCTCGGACATAAATTGATCTTATTTTCCTCAGCAGAGACGGAAGGTGAAGATTCTCCAATTATTATTACCTCTTCATCCCGATTTCCCCATTCATCCTTTGAAGATTCCCGTCTCTCCTTCTTCCATCTAGATATTCCGAAAACTATGAAGACGGAAAGGATCAACAAAGTGGTCAGGATAAACATGAAAACACCTATCCCTGAGATCTCGGAAAAACTCAAAGTCTCTTCTACCGTGAACACAATTTCCTCTTCTTCAGTATTTCCCGCTCTGTCAACGGCCCTCACTGTCACCGTGTACTCTCCTTCTTCTAGATCCCTAAAGGTGTGAGAGGTACCATCACCGACGGATTGCCAACTTCCGTTATCAAATCTTATCTCGTAGTGATCTATCCCCGAATAACCGTCATACCCCGTCCATTCAATAGTTGTATCTCCGGGTTCCAAATTCGCCTTTTCATCTGGATTCAAGATCACAATGTTTGGTGGAACGGTATCCACAGTTATATTGACTGAATCTGTATTTGAATTGCCGGCATTATCGAGCGCTTTGACCTCGATGGTATGATCACCGGCATCTAAATCTAAGGTGAATTGTTCTTCTTCTAATTCCTCTAACCATCCATCCTCCGTACGTACCATATAGTGATCGATACCAGAGAGATCATCTGACCCTTCCCAGCTGACGGTAACCTGATTCTCCGAAAATATTTCGCCTTCTACAGGATCGATCAGATCTATTTCAGGCGGAACATCGTCCACTTTTATCTCCATGTATTCATCAGTAACTTCGGATCGGCTGAAGCCCGCACCGTCGGTGGCTTCGATACGAAGTAGAACGGAGGAATCATCTATCTCAGGTATCTCCCACGTGTAGCTACCCGTATCACCCAGTCCTTCAACTATGGTCTCAACTTCTTCGTATTCCACACCACCTTCTTCGAAATGACGGATGTAACTGATATCGATACTATCTATACCATTATCTCCGGAGATGGTTTCCCACTCGATCTCCAGTTCAGTACCAACATACAATTCTTCTCCTCCAACAGGAGAAGTTACATCTACCTGAGGTGTCGGCTCCTGATAATTTGAGAGGATCGCCCTTGTCTCTCTAATGGTTCTAGCGTTATCTCCATCTTCAGGATGGCCTATAGGTTCATCATTATCCCAATGTTCGATATTAGGATTTGAGAAGTAAGGGACCGGTTCATAATCAAAGAAACCCCAATCGTACGTGTTGTAGGCCATCACCGTTCGATATCTTCTCCTACCTGGCCATGTACCGGTTATCCATCGCCAACCTGCAGAATATGGCTTATCATCCATCTGTGGTCCTGGAGATATCTCTTGATCTGCTGCATGACCAGCCCCAAAGTTGTGGCCTATCTCATGCGCAAAAACATCACTCGATGAGGCCTCCTGTACCCCTACAACGGAAAACCCCATATCAGGTGTGAGTCGGCCTTCAGAAGAAGGTGCACATGCTCTCCCTAATATGTTTGAATCGCTTACGACAAATAAAGAAACCAAATCGGCTCCGTAATAATCACGCCAATCGTGAATTTCCTCCATATAACCGTCATTTTGATTTCTCAATCTAGTTAAATCAGTGCTTAAATCACCACCTGATTCAGAATAGTCAACTTGAGAGGTATAGATGGTGTTCAATCTCACACCTGTATTACTGTTACTCATTATCGTATTTGCCGTTCCTACCGCCTCGTTGATCGCATTATTGATACTTCCCTCGTTTCTTGAAGCCCAACTTTGAGCACTTGAAGTATATACTACCATCACATCGACTTCTACGGTCTGAGAAAGTTCAACATCTGAAGGAAAAATATCTGCGTCATTGGTATCTATTGAATCAGCATCAGAAGAGTTGATCAAGTTCTGATCTTCTTGATCGAAGTTCTCTCTACAAACCCCATATAAATGATGTTCTTCTGATCGATCATTATAACGTACCAAGTATCGTCGGCCGATCTCAGGTAACCTGATGGTTGTCGATACCCTCCCTTCATGACTAGAAAATGTAAAATATCCAAGAGAACTACCGCTCACGCTACCTCGGAATGATATCTCATCTTCCCTGACCGTTACTGAGTCGGTATTCACCTCCAACATGTAAGATCCATGGAACACTTCAAACTCTATAAAAGTAGATTGTGCCAATTCTCCAGCCGACCTTACCTCTTCATTTATCTCCACTCTGGCAATGCGATCTGCATCTTCAATGGTCGAGGGAATAGAATCCTGCTCGTAGAAGATCATGTATTCGGACTTACGTATTTCAAAAAGATTGTCGAACATGGTTAACTCTGTTATCTCTTCTTCACATCCATCATATGATCCAGCTTCTTCAACACATCCCTTCAAATCCCTCGTTTCTTCACCAAGAACTACCGTCATCCCGCTGAAGACTAATAAGAGGCCGATGGAAAGTACAAATAGCTCATTTTTCATATAAGTCCCTCTTCCTTAACGATGATAGTATAGATCAAATCCTATATATATTTTAGGAAAAGAATCAAACAATTCCCTAAGTCAATCTATCATAAAATAACAGGCGATCCCTAGTTTAAAAACATCGGTAGATATACATAAAATATAAATACTTTTATCTTGATTATAATACGGTGAGATAATTTGATTAGGAAGGAAGGGACCGCAATCATCTGTGCGATAATAATCCTGGGCATGACATTGTTTGCATCGGGCTGTTTGGATAGTAATGCTTTGGATACAGGCGAGGTAAGAATTGTAAATGTGGACGGAAAAGACGATTTTGGATACGATCCAGTGGTCTACGCTACAATCGAAAACACTTATAGTTCATCGAAAGAAGTAGAGGTAAGATTCCAAGTGATAACTGAGAGGGATACTTATTCAGACACAAAGACGATCGTAGTTCCCGGTGAAACCACTAATACTTACTCATGTAAGATCAGTAGGACCCCCCTAGAAACTACTCAAAGGTATGAAGCTTCTATACTCTCGTATAGCTGATATACAGGCTTTGTTAAAGCCTAATTGCGGATAACAAAACATTCGGATAAAAATGAAAATAGATCAAATAAGAGTACAAGTAGAGATTATGTAATCCTCTAATAGCTTTTAAACCAAGTGCGCGATCAGGCCGCTGGGGGAGAGCAGCGACCAGCGCTCGTCAGGTCTGGCAAATGACTGAAACACGCACTTTGACCTCAATATAAAACAGATTAGTCTATTTCAAAATAGTCTATTTTAGATTAGAAAGCTTTATTACTCCGCTCTACATT
>PWFC01000059.1 GCA_003554025.1 Mollicutes bacterium | reverse complement strand
TGACCGTCGCGCTCGACGATAAGGACGAGACGTTCGTCAACGGCGCAATCTTGGAACTTCTGAAAGACGGTTCGGTGCTTGAAAGCGAAAGCGTGGAAGACGGCGACACGGTTGTCTTTGAGAACCTTTCTGCCAATACCGAATACAAGCTTCGCTTGAAAACGTCTATCGACCTCAACGACGGCGAGGGAACCTCCGATGCCATTTTGGAAGAAACCGATCAAACCACCATCGACGGACTCCCGGAAACTTCCATCGAGGAAGTGGAGATCGCGAAAGAGTCCATCACCTTTGACGCCGCGTTTGAAAACGTCTTCGGAAGCGTCGATGAGGACTCGTTGAAACTCGTCCTCTACGACCGCGACGACGAAATCATCGCCGAACGCTCCTTTGCGGATGGTTACTACTACATCTTAAGCGACCTCTATTCCGAACAAGACTACACAATCCGGATTTATGGCGATGTGGATTTTGCGGACGGCGAAGGCGTGCAAGAAGAATATCTCTTGCACGAAGAAACGTTCCAAACGCTCGCCTACGCATTCCCCATACCCGAGATGAGCAAACCCTATATCGACGCCGGACTCATCACCGTCGATCTTGGCTCCATCGACGATGAAGACGAGATTTACACCGAAGACGACATGCGTCTTGTGCTTTACGAAATCGTCGATGGCGAAGCGAACGAACTCGAATCCATCGCCGTTGACCTCGACGAATTGTCCGACACTTTCGCCTTTGCGGAAGCTTACGATGAAGAGAAAACCTATCGCGTCACTTTGGAGGCCTCTTACGACATCAATCATCCCGAAGGCCTTTACGAAGACAAAGTGCTCGATTCAATCACTTTCACCGGCATATCGCATAAAGAATGATGTTCAAGGCGCCCGCAACTTTGCGGGCGCCTTTTTTCACGAAGGAGTGTCCATGTGTTACCATAAAAAGTGAGGAGGGATTTCCATGAAAGAACTGTTTGAAAAGCAACAACGGTTTTTCGCAACGCGAAAGACGTATCCCTACGAATTTCGGAAACGGCAACTTGTCAAACTGAAAACCATGATTGTCGACAACGAAGAGGCCATCAAAGAAGCGCTCAAAAAAGATTTGAACAAATCGTCGTTCGAGGCGTACACAACGGAGATTGGGTTTGTGCTGTATTCGTTGCGCAAGACTATGAAAAAACTCAAAAAGTGGATGAAAACGAAAAAAGTGAAGACCCCTGTGTTCCATACCTTCACCAAAAGTTACGTGCGACAAGAACCCAAAGGCACCGTCTTGATTATCGGACCCTACAACTATCCGTTTCAGCTGATGATCGATCCCTTGATCGGGGCCATCGCGGCCGGCAACACCGCCGTATTGAAACCGAGCGAATTTCCTTCCCACACAGAAAAGCTCATCCAAAAACTGATCAACGAGACGTTTTCGGAAGAATACGTGCACGTGGTGACCGGTGAAAAAGAAACGACGCAGGCGTTGCTTGAACAGCCTTTCGACCATGTTTTCTTCACAGGCTCTCCGCGGGTCGGACAGATTGTCTACGAAGCGGCCAGCAAGAACCTTTCGCCCGTGACGCTCGAACTCGGCGGAAAAAGCCCCGCCATCATCGCCGAAGACGCCAATTTGGACGTAGCGGCACGCCGCATCGCTTTCGGCAAATTTTTAAACGCCGGGCAAACGTGCATCGCCCCCGATTACCTCTATGTCGACGAACGCGTGAAAGACCGTTTTTTAGAAGCGTTGAAAACCACCATCGACAAGTTCTACCGCGAAGAGAAAGACGCGTTCCCAAGAATCATCAACGACCGCCATTTTGAACGCATCAAAAACCTCATCGAACCCTCAAAGGTCATCAAAGGCAATCACACAAACAAAAAAGAGCGTTACATCTCGCCCACCATCATGGACGGCGTTACTTTTAAAGACCCGATCATGCAAGAAGAAATTTTTGGCCCCGTTTTGCCCGTCTTGACGTTTAAAACGCTCGAGGAAGCGCGCAAAGAACTTGAAACAAAAGACCAACCTCTTGCGCTGTATGTGTTCTCTTCCGACAAAACGACGCAAGAATATTTCATGCACAACCTGTCCTTTGGCGGCGGCGCGATCAACGACACGATTACGCATGTGGCGAACCCTTATTTGCCGTTTGGCGGCGTGGGCAAAAGCGGCATCGGCACCTACCACGGCAAACATTCTTTCGACACGTTCTCGCACGTCAAGTCTTATATGAAAAAGTCGACGCGCCTTGACCCGAAACTGCCGTATCCGCCTTTTAAAAACAAGGAGAAGCTTGTCAGAAAACTGATGCGTTAAGCAAAAGACGAACGATTTTCCTTCTTTGCCGGCTTGGATTTCGCAAAGAAATCGATTTCCCCCTTTTGGAATTGGCAACGCATGGTATAATGAAGATAACTTGGACTTGACATAACGGTGAAGGAGGAATCCGTGTGCTTGAAAACAATAAGGATTATCAAGCGATTGTGGATTTGACGCAAACGATAGAGGAAGCTGAAGATTTGCGGAAAGAAATTGCCGATTTGACCGAAAAAAAACGCAAATGGGAAAGCGTCACGTTCGATTCAAAACACAAGTTCTTCCCCTATGGACAAATTCTTAGACTCCTTGAGAGCGAAGCGTACAAACAGACGTTTTCGAAGAAGTTCGTGCATGCGGCTTACACCGTCTTGACGTACGCCGTTCTTTTCGCCCTGCCCATAGGGGTCGTTTATTTGTTGGATGCGTTGGGCGTTTACGCATACGATCCTTTCTTCACGGAAGTTTCGCACTGGATAGGGCTTGGCGTTTTCTACGTCCTTTTGATTGTGGTAACGGGGCTTACCGCAAAGAAACTGTTTTTGCGCATCGGCGAGGGCATCGACAAAAGACGCTACAACCGTTTGTTTAAAAAACGCAAACAAAACGTCGCCGACGCGCTCGACAAAAGCCGCGCGATGATCAAAGAGTACAAAAACGACTTTTTGGAAAAGGCGCAAGAAGCCGGGGAAACGATCGAAAACAAGACGAAAAAGCTCGACAAGCTTCAAGAAAAAATCTTGCAAAACGCCCAAATCCCCACCAAGTACGTCGAACACATAAGCGCCATCCGTGAATATTTCGAAGACCATCGGGCCGAAACCACGAAAGAAGCCATCAACCTTTTCGCCTTTGAATCGGCGCAAGAGGCTCATCATCAAAAGCTTATCGAAACGCTTGAAAAACAAAACCAAACCCTTAGCGAGATGAGCGAGGATTTCGACAAGATGAGCACCCTGCAAAGACGTTTGGCCGACAAACAGGCAAAAGAAGAACGGGAGAGAATCCGTGAAGAAGAAATGAAACGCAAACGAGAAAGTTTTGAAAAAGAAGAAGAACGGCGTAAGCGCAAAGACAAGAAAGAACAAAAGAAGCGCCGCAAGGAACTCAAAGACAAATACAAGTGATCTCTGCGGCGCGCCGGCTCATAAACAAAACAAGGAATGTCCGACCCTCGGGGCGGACATTCCTTTTTTCGCGAACAGTGTAAAAAACCGCATCCTTCATCGGGTGCGGTTTGTCTGGCTTGTCTCACGAATCATTCGGATAAGACGGTGACTTCGAAATCTCTTGAATCCTCAAACTCATTGATGGCCACGGTTGCCGTGAGCGTTACCGTGACGTCTTCGTCTTCAGGTTGGTTCACGGTGCCATCGGTGGCGATTACGTCCGGATTGTCCGAATCCCACATTACGGGTTCGGCTTCGCTAGTCGTTGGCAAATCCAAATCGGAATCGGTTTCTTCCGGCAAGTCGATGGCGTTGAGCGCATCCTCGATACGGTTCATCGGATCGTCGTAAACGTCGGCCGGATCGGCGCATGCGGCGATTGAAATCGTTAAGGCGAACACAATCATCAACATGATTTTTCTCATGGTTCCTCCTCCTTGTCCTCGTGCATATGTCTTACATCTTAATCGTAACATGTTTTTTTTCAACAGCGCAATAGAGGCGGTGAAAATTCGTTAATCTGATATGTTTTTCAAAATTTCAATGAGAATGGTTTCATCGGAAAAGGATTCCCAGTCGAGGCGGTAATCGACGTCGACTCCATCTTCCAAACTTACGTAATCGCTGTCGGTGAGAACGCTGACGCCGCTCATCATAAGAACGCTTCCCGAAGGGGTGATGTTGACCTTGATACTCGCCGCGCCTCCGCGGGAAGGCTCGCCGATAATCGGAAAGTTCATTTCCCTGGCGATCGCAAGCATGTGGTTGCCGGCGCTAAAGGTTAAGGAAGAGGAAAGAAAGGCGAATTCGAAATCGAACGGTTCACGGTCGTTTTCAATGGTGCGGGTGGTTTGGTGGTTGTCAAAGGTGTTTGCCCTGTGCGTTTGAATCGGTTCTTCGCTCATATAGCCGAACAGCTGCATCATCGGACCGACGATACCGCCACGGTTGCAGGAGAGGTCGACGAGGACGACTTCGGTTTCGCTTTGGCTCTTCAAAATTTCTAGGTGGCTTTCGAACCGTTTTGGCGTCGTGGCGTCGAAGGAGTCGATGACGATTTTTGCGACGCCGTCTCCGAGGTAGGTGCGCTCATCTCTTTGGCAATAGCTTTGCATATCGTTTCGTCTTGAAAGGTAGTCGCGGGTTTCGCTTCCTAAATCGTCATGATGAAGCGGAACGCTTAGGTCGCGGGAATACATCCCGCTCATAAGGTGCGAGGTGTGGAGGTCGTCTAGTGAGTAGGCGAGTTGGCTGACGGCTTTATAATGGCTTTCGATGTCGCTTAAGATGTCGTCTTCAAACATGGAGAAAAGCCCGGCGTAACTTTCGACGTCTTTTAGGCCGTAAAAATGGTCGAAGGAAAAAAGCAAGTAGTCGTACGTGGCTTCCTTGATTTCTTTGGGCATCCGCGAATAATTCAGGGTGGAATCGTTTAACACTGTTTGGATGTCGTCTTCGCGAATTTGATAGGTGTCGACGCCGAAGAGTTCGTCGCCGTTATAATAGACGTCGTACATGTTGCCGGTGAACATCAAATTCGCCAAATGCAGGGGGATGAGAAAATCCTGGTCAAGTTTGCGCAACGTGAAATTGTAAGCGCCGAAATCGAGCGTTTGCGAAGTCGGGGTGTTCTCTTCAAAATCGATTACTTGCAGCCCTTCTCCGAAATCGGTGGCCGTATCGACGGCGAACGCGCTGAAAAAAGCGTGGCGGTTGAGTGTTGCCGTATCGGTTTCGGCGTCTAACGTCAAAACGTATTCACGCGTTCCATACGCTTCGCTTTCTTCGGTATAAGAGATTTCAAAGGAAGCGCCGGCGTCTTTAAACGACAGTTTCTCGTAATGGATGGCGCCGTCGATCAAAGCGAAAAAGCTTTGCGCATCGACATAGGGCAACCGTCCCTCGGGGTAGTGCACGGTAAAGTCTTTGTCTTCGACATCGTATTCGTTGGAGAGGTTTGTGAAAGAAAGGGTGCGTTCTTCGGGGTGCCGGCAGCCGGCAGCTATCAGCAAAACAAGCCCGACAAGAGCGAGCGCAAGCGTCTTTTTCATGAAACCACCTTTCTTTCTTCAAGCAGGATGTGGTATGCTGGATATGTGAATTATAGCATGCCAAGAGACAAAACACCAAGGAGATGAACGTCTGTGGAGTATGACAAAGCCAAAAAGTTTTGGGACGCCCGGTTCCAAAACATGCCCAAAGCTCCGCCCAAACAAGCCGCTTTCGGCATTGAACCTTTAGACAACGCCCTAGACTGGGTTGCAAGCGAAGACGGCCTTGCCGTGCTCGATTTCGGATGCGGCCCGGCGACCGCGCTTTGCGTGATCGCCAAAAAGCGCACCGGGCGCTTTGTCGGCGTCGATTTAAGCGAAGAAGCCGTCGCTCTAGCAAAGGAGCGCTTTATGGCGGCGGGCATTGAATCGGCCGAATTTTACGCCGGGTCTCTTGAAACGCTTCGAACGTTTCAAGAAAGTTCGTTCGATGCATTTTTGCTGATGAATGTGCTGGACAATTTGAAAAAAGAGGACGCAATCGCGCTTTTAAAGGAAACGACAAGACTTGTGAAACCAACCGGGAAGGCTCTTGTGAAAGTAACGCCCTTTCTCGATGAGGCCACACTTCGCGGCGAAGGTTTGACGAAAACGAAAGACGATTTTTATGAAGACGAGGCCGGCCTCTACCTTTTGAACTTAAGCGATGAAACGTGGAAGACGCTTTTCGAGGACGCAGGTTTCAAAGTGGAGGCGATGCAATCGTTAAAGAAAGAAGGAGGATTCAACCGCCTTGTTCGATTGACGCAAAAAAAGCCCTGAAATCAGGGCTTATTTTTCATAATGGTCTTCTTTGCGGGGTTTTCGGATGGATAGCGCCATGACGAAGGCTCCGACGGTCAACGCCATCATGATAAAGATGGTTTCGTTGTAGCCGCCGGTCAGATCGTAGTTGAGGCCGAGAGGCAAAGGGCCCAACGCGGTGCCAAGAACCATGAACACGGTCGCCGCTCCGCGTATCGCGCCAAGATGTTTTCGCCCGAAATACGTCGGCCAAAGCGTGTTGAGCGTCACCTGCTGGATGGCGACGGCCATTCCGTAAAAGAGGATGAACCCTGTCGCGCTTATTGCGCTTTGGACAAAAAAGGCCAACCAGACCATCGAGAGAAAAATCATGGTTTGCGTGAGAAGAAAAATGTATTTCGGCTTGTAGCGATCGATCAAAATTCTGGCCACCAAAGGCATGATGAAAGCGGGTAGCGCAATCAGACCGATGATGAAGGACGCCGCTTGCGGGGGGACACCGCGTAAAGACATCATGGAGAAAAAATGAAAGGTGACGCCGGTTGTGAACATCGGAACGATGATGCTCATCAGCCCGACAAACCAGAATTCTTTGGTATGAAGCGCTTCTTGAAGGGTGAAACTTTCTTTGTTGATGGCGTCGAGTTCGGCTTTGAGTTCTTCTTCGGTGCCGTTTCCTTCGTTTTCCACGGTGATGCCTGCGTCCTCTGGACGGTTGATGACGGTAAAAAAGGCGGTTGGAATAAACACCAAAAGCAAACCGAGGCCCCAAAAACGCCAGGCGTTTTCCCAGCCGACTTGGCCAATGAGCCAGTAATTGAAAGCGGGCACGCTCAGTGTGGCGATCAAAGCGCCATACGTTTCTAAGCTTAAAGCAAACGCGCGACGTTTTTTGAACCATTGCGGCACGAGGCTGTGGGGAATCAAAGTCATGGAACCCTGTCCGAAATAACGCAAGAAGAAAAAGCCGACAAATATCATGCCGATGTTGAACACGAAGCTTTTGTAAAACGTGGTGATTGCGAGAAGCAATCCCACAACCATGATCATAATCCGCTGTCCGAATTTGTCGGTGAGCTTGCCCATCACCACAAGCAAACTTCCGCTAATCAACGTGGCGATGGAATACCCTAGGGATATGAGCGAGGAAGAATAATCGAAAATTTCGGAATAACTGTCGATAAATACGCTTATGGAGTAAGTTTGTCCGGGGGCGGAAAAAAACAGGGAAAAGGCGCTGACAAAAACGATGACCCAGCCGTAATAAAATTTTTGGTTGATTTTTTTCGCGAATGTTTTCATTGCGTTCACTCCTGTTGAAAAGACCGAAACAACATTATAGCAAATTTTCTTCGCCGGTTAAAGGGGTGTAAGGCGAAGTTTTCTTTCTCCGTCTTTTCAAATTCCATAGCTTACGATACAATGGCAGTAACACGACAAAGGAGCGCTTGCAATGAAAATGGTCTCATGGAACGTAAACGGTCTTCGCGCCGCAATGAAAAAAGGCTTCATGGATGTTTTTCAAGAGTTTGACGCCGACATATTTGCGGTGCAAGAGACGAAAATGCAGAAACACCAGAAAGATTTTTCCTTTCCTGGCTATTATGAGTATTGGAACGACGCCGAGAAGAAAGGGTATTCGGGAACGCTTGTGCTTACCAAGTACGAACCGCTTGCCGTCACTTACGGCATTGATGGCCACGGCTACAACGACGAAGGGCGCATCATCACCCTCGAATACGAAAACTTCTATTACGTGACGGCGTATGTGCCCAATTCGCAACACGAACTCAAAAGACTTACTTACCGTATGGCTTTTGAGGATCGTTTCCGCGCATACCTTGCAAAGCTCGACCAAAGAAAACCGGTTGTCCTTTGTGGAGATTTGAACGTCGCGCACGAGGAAATCGATCTCAAAAATCCTAAAAACAACCGGAGAAACGCCGGCTTTACCGATGAAGAAAGGGATAAGCTCACCGCTCTTTTGCGTTCGGGGTTCACCGATACGTTTCGGACCCTTCATCCGGACACCGTCAAATATTCATGGTGGAGTTACCGCTTCAACGCCCGCAAAAACAACGCCGGATGGCGCATCGACTATTTCGTCGTCTCAAAGAGAATCTTCAATTCAGTGAGAAAAAGCGAAATCCATACGGAAATCATGGGGAGCGACCACTGCCCAATCAGTATGGACATTGAATCTCTTCAGCCATAGAGGGGAGCGCTATGAAGATTCGCTTTGCAAAAAAGCGTGACATCCGCGATTTAGGGAAATTGCACCATCAATGTTGGATGGAAACCTACGACAGCTTGCTCAAGCCGGATTATTTGCGCAAGCTTTCTGTGGAAAAAAGCATCGCCATGATGGAGGCGGTGCCCCTAAACAATGTGCTGGTGGTCGAGACCGAATCGGGGCTTGTGGGCTTTTCTTGTTTTGATGGAAGCCGCGACGACGATTTTAAGGGCGGCGAAATCATTGCGATGTACTTGTTGCAAAAAGCGCAAGGGTTCGGGTATGGCCGCCGTCTTTTGAACCGGACGGAAGAAGCGCTTGCGAAACGAAACCACAAAGACATCATGCTTTGGGTGCTTGAAACCAACCGCCACGCCATAGGCTTTTACGAAGCGATGGGGTTTGAAAAAGCCGGATTCAAAAAACCGTTTGCGATCGCTTTGGACGATGCCAAGCAACTAAGAATGGTCAAACACATAGAACAAACCTAAAAAGGGTGCTCATTGTGAGAAAAATTGTTTTGACAACGCTCTTTACACTTTTCATCGCAAGCACTTTCGTGCTTGCGTTTTCGGACGCGTCGTATTTTGACCGCCAGATTCCAAAATGGATGGAATCTTCCGGTGTCCCGGGCGCTTCGGTGCTCATCAAGGAAGAAGGAAACGTCGCATACGAAGCGTATTTCGGCTATGCCGACAGAGAAGAGAATCGTCTTGTCGATTCGAACACCGTCTTCCGCGCCGAATCCATCAGCAAAACCGTAACCGCGTTTGCGGTGTTGCATTTGGTCGAACAATACGGCTTGTCGATACACGATGGATTGTACGATCACATGACTTCCTACCGCATGGAAACAAGCGATTACGACGAAGCATCCATCACCATCGCCCACCTTCTTTCTCACACCGCCGGCATCACCGGCAAGACGGATTACAGTCTTCCACCTTATGAGATTCCACCGTTTGAAGAAGTGCTCGACGGCGAACACAACCTCGAACGGACAAAAATGGTGCGCCCCGCCGGCGAACGGTTCGAGTACTCCAATCAGGGCTTCCTCCTCTTGGAGTTGCTTGTTGAGGATGTCAGCGGAAAACGGTTCGCCGATTATGCGAAAGAACATGTCTTAGACCCGCTTGGCATGGAGGATTCGACGTATTCCCATCTCGAGGTAGAAGACCGTTTGATCCGCAGTTACGACCTCGAGGGCGAACCGCTTGAGCGCCATCGCTATCCTTTCAACGCTCCGGGCGGACTTTACACCACGGCTAGCGACATCGCGAAGCTTTATCACGCCTTGGTTAGGCCGGAGGATAATCCGGTCCTCACCGAAGAGTCGGTAGCGGCCATGGTTGCACCACACGCCGAGGCGGCCGGCTTTTACGCGGCGGGTGCGGATAAGGTGGGTCTGGGCTTCTTCCTTGACAAACACGAGGAAGGGTACGCCGTTTTCCACGGCGGCGAAGGCGCGGGTTCGCTTTCGCAGGCGTATGCGTATCTTGAGAGCGGCCGGGTTCTCGTTGTGATGACCAACGGAAAGACCGCTTGGGAGTTTCTTTATACCCTGACGGGCGAATACGCTTCAAGAGTGGGCCTTTCCTTGCCCGCCTCAAGCGCTTTGTACCAAAGGGTTCGCACATTTTCTTCGGTTTTCATCGCGTTTTCGGCCCTTTTTGTCCTTTATAGAGCGCATCGTTTTTCGAAAGTTCTGCGGGCCCCTTCGATTCTTGTCGATCGCCGCGTAAGGGCGCATGTCCAAAAGATATTCGCGCTTCTTATGCTCGTGGGTTGGTTTTATCTCGGGCGCTTGGTGCTTAGGAATCTGGTTCCGATTTTGCAATTCCGGTTGAACGTCGCCTTCATCGCGTTAGCGATCACGCTTTTTTCCGGCAGTTTTTTAAGAGGAAAAAGCGTTGCAAACGACAAATGAACGAACAACAAAAATCTAAAAGGAGCGCTGCGCTCTTTTTTTGTGCAAGGGTGCAGAAAGAAAAAATAACGCTTCTCGCTTTTGGCGTCTCGGTGTACAATGAAGGTAGATAAGAAAGGGTGTGGTTCTGTGAAAATGTTGATTGTCTTCGCCACAAAAACCGGCGTTACCAAAGACGTCGCCCATGCGTTGAAGAAAAAGCTTCAAGGCGACGTTACCGTTGAAGAAATGGGCTATGTCAACGACCGCATGATCGAATTGTACGATTTCATCGTTTTGGGCGCGCCGGTGTATATGGGGCAAGCGCTTGCGAAAATGCGTCGTTTCGTCAAGCTGCACAAGGACGTTCTCCTTGAGAAGCGGCTGGCGTTTTTCTTCGTTGGCGGCGACAAAGACGCCGACATGGATGCGTTGCTTTTAAAAGGCTATGGCCAAACGTTTTTTGAGAAAAGCGAACGCATCGTGCACATGGGCGGCGAATTTCGCTTTGAGAAAATGGGCTTTCTCTCTCGCTTTATCGTCAAAACCGTCGCCAAGTCCAAACGGCGCAAAACCGGGCAAGCCGGATTGCCCGTTTTGGATGCCGAAAGCATGGAAGAACTTGCGATGTTTTTAAACGAAGTGCTTCTTGAGGCAGGCGCACCGGATGCAATCGTAGAGGTTTGATGGTACAATAAAAGAAAAAGACAAGGATGGTTTCATGGACGAGGTGCTCGAAAAACTGCGCAAATTTCGCGACGAACGGGATTGGAAACAGTTTCACACCCCGGAGAAGCTCGCCATCAGCGTCTTGCTTGAGGCGGCGGAGCTTTTGGAGAATTTCCAGTGGGACCACGAGGAAACAAACCCCGAAAACGTCAAAGACGAAATCGCCGACGTGGTGGCGTATTGTCTTCTTATGTGCGACCACTACGAACTTGACATCCGCGAAATCCTTTTGGAGAAAATCGAAAAAAACCAGAAAAAATATCCCGTTTCAAAAGCGCGGGGCACCGCAAAAAAATACACCGATTTGTAGGAGGTTCGTATGTGGATACCGATTGTGATTATCGCACTCGGCATCATCGTGGTCGCAACGCTTATGTTTGTGGGCCGAAGAGAAGGGCAGATTGCCGAGGAGACAAGGCGGCTTGGCGCCTGGTTGTCCGTGCACAAAGAAACCTTGCGTGAATCCGACCGTAAACGTCTTGCCGAAGCCATCGGCAGGGTCGAAAAGAAGATGGAGGTCCGCGATTCCTCGCTTTCGATGTTTGAGAGTTCTTGCGATCGGGCGGAGCTTCACGACGATTACGAAAAAATGATGAGAACCTATCTTGAGGTGTATCGTTCCTCAATCAATGAAAACGCCACCGACGAGGAGGCTTTCGACGCGCTTGAAACGCCTTTTTCCCGCAAGTTTAAAGAAGGGGAGTCCGTCTACGTCCCCAAACTCGATTTGCACGCGTCCGTCCGTTCGGTCAACGACGACGGCACCTATACGGTGTGCGACTTGACCGATCAATGCCACCGGGTCTACGAACACGAACTGATTTGCAAGGAGACCGAAAAACCGTAATTCTTCATGCGTACTGAAATTGAAAAACAAACAGTACATGTTATAATATGTGTAAACAAGCACGAAGCATAGGACCGCTTTCAATGACAGCTCATACAAGCGAATTGCCGAAGATGAGACGATTTGGAGCGGTTTTTGCGTTTCGTGAAAAAAAAGAAGAGGGAGTGTTATCTCATGAAGAAGCTTCTCGGCACGATTGTGCTTGCATTCGGCTTATTTGTGCTTGGAGCTTGCGACCCCACAGAAGAGGCAGAAATTAACGTGACTTCCGATTTGGCGGAAGCCGAACTCAGCGTAGAACCCGATACAGCCTTGGAGATTGGCGAAGAGGCGACGATTACCGCCTCTACGGTTGAGGGCTACGAATTTGTGCACTGGGAAGAAGAAGGAACCGGCGACGTTGTTTCGACCGATTTGAGTTACACCTTCCCGGTGGCGACCGATTTGACCTTGGTCGCGGTTTATGACGAAATTGAGGACGAGGTCGACACCTACGAAATCACCCTGCAAAGCGATCATGGCGACGCCGAATTGAGCGTGACCCCCGAAGGGGAGATTGAAGAAGGCGAGGACGTGACGATTTTTGCTTCGCAAATCGAAGGCTACGTCTTTGACCATTGGCTCAATACCGAGACCGAAGAGATCTTTAGCGAAGAAGCGGAATACACTTTCGCCATCGATGCGGACATGACGCTTGAGGCGGTCTATCTCGATGAATATAGTGCCGCCGCCGATGAAACGATCGAAGACTTCGAAGGCGATTTGAGCCATCTTGAAGAACTTGAGGCGAACTTTGAAGCTTCCGACGCCCACACCATCGAGTGGATGTTCTTGATTGAGGAAGAGGACTTCGACGATCCCGAAATCATCCACACCTACCAAGTAGAATGGATGCAACGCGTCGTTGAAGAAGGCGACACGTTGACAACAGAAACGCAAATGACGTTTACGATGCCCGGCGAGGACCCCATCGATTTCCACATGATTGTCGAAGAGACCGAACACTATTATGAAGTGTATGCGGATGTCGGTTTCTTCGTCGACGAACTCGAAGAGGAAATGGAGATGGACGTCCGCGAGCTCTTGGATTTTGAGGGCGACTACGCCTATATGTTCTTGCCCATCGACGAATCCGAAAATTTCGTGGAAGAATTCGTGGCCATCTTCTTAGCAGAACTTGAAGAAGAAGGCGTCGACCCCGAGGGTCTTGAAGCGGCGCTTGCAGAATTTGAACGTTTCGAGAAGTATATGACGCTTGAATATTACAACGAACACGAACATCTTGAAGTCGAAGCCGAAAAAATCAACGACACCGAAGTCATGACGACAATTATCGTCAACCCTGAGATGATGCAGGACTTGTTTGAGGACGTGTTCAAAGACGTCTATCATGTGCTGTTGCCCTTAGATGGCGAAGACGAACTGCCGCCTTATGACGATTTTGTCGAAACCGACGAATACGAACAGATGCTTGCCGACATCGAAAACATGGATCCTTTTGACATCTCGCTTGTCCACGAGCCCTTCACCTCCGATTCCATCCGGATGGAAAGGGATTTGCTTGCTTTGCTTGAGGCGCTCGATGAAGACTTCACCGCTCCGGGCGTAGAAACGATGGAATTTTCCATGGAGATTAGCAGCCACGCCGAAATCGAACCGCTGCCCGAGACCAACGACATCATTTTGATCGCCGAAGAGCTCTTGCAATTTGGCATCATGTTTGAATCGCTCGAGTACGCGATGGACATTTATCATGACGACGCCATCGAAGCGGGCACCTACACCCTTGCCGACCTCGCAGAAGAAGGCCATGTCTACGAAATTCCGCTAATGGACCCCGAACTTAGCGAAGTCGTCGTTCATGACGACGAACGCGACGTCGTGCTGGATTTTGTCTTTGCGAACAACGAAGAACCGGTCTTCACCGAACCGCTTGATTTCGCGACCTTGACCGGTGTCTTTGAAGATGAACCCGAAACCCGCGAAGATTTCTTGGCCATCATCGACCATGTGGATGAAAGCAACATCGCGATGTACCTCATCTTGGGCGAATTGATCGAACTCGTTCTTGAAGAGATGCAAGAACCCGACTACGAACCGCTCCCCGAAGAGGACCTCATGGGTGAAGATTTCGAAGGCCTCACCCGTTATCCGGGTTCCATCATCTATCATTATGAGGAGACCGAGGAATACACCGACATTTACTATGCCGCGGAAACCACACTAGAAGACGCTTACGCATACTTTGAAGATTATGTCGACGATGAGGCTTGGACAATCCACCACGAAGAGGTTGAATTTGCGGAAGGCTATTTTGTCATCGTCCTTGCCCATGAAGACTACGAAAACCTCGGCATAACCATCATCGCCAACGAGGAATCCCCGTATCAAGACGCCATTTCCATTATCGTCGAGGTAGAATTGCAAGAACCCGATGAAGCGACGCTGCCCGAAGAAGACGTTGATGAAGGCGAAGACCTTGAAAACGTCGACCGTTATCCCGAATCGGTCATCATCGATTACTATGAAGCCGACGATTACATCGACGTCGTGTATGGCGCGCCCACAACATTAAGTGACGCCTACGACTTTTACGAAACCTTTTTCGACGATGAGGAATGGAAGTTCGTTTATGAAGATGTGAACATTGAAGAAGGCGATTTCCTCATGATTCACGAACGAGACGGCGACGAATACATTGTCTTTGGCGATGCGGACTCGCCATTTGAAGACGCGATCATCTTGGTCGTATCCGTAGAATACGGCGATTGACACCCTTCCTACACAAAAACGGCATCGCTTGGCGATGCCGTTTTTTTATGGAACGATACGCTTATTCGAAAGAGTCGATCGCTTCGCGGATGGCGTCTTCGTCGTCGAATTTGTCGAAAGCGAGTTCGTACTCGACGCTTACGCCCATCTCTACGCTCTCAAAGTTCTCATTCGTGATGAGGCTGGTGCTGCTCATGAAGAGGACGCTGCCCGAAGGCGTGATGTTTGTGGTGATGCTTGCGGCGCCGCCTTGGCTGTTTATGCCGATGATGTTGGCGGCTCCCATGTCTTTGGCCATCGAAACCAGCATGTTTCCGGCGCTATAGGTAATGTCCGAAGAGAGAATGTGCCACTCGTAATCGGCCGCTTCGGTTTCGCTTTGCATGACGTATTTGGTGGTGGAGAGGTCGCCGGCGTTTTTGTTGTAATAGACGATGTCTTCATCGGTCATGTAGGCGAGGACCTGCCATGCGGTGCCGACGATGCCGCCGGTGTTGCAGGAGAGGTCGAGGATTACGTCTTCGACGGTGCCTTTCTCATCGATTTCGTCTAAGTAGTCGCCGACCAAATCCGGTGTGTTTTCGTCGAATCCGTCGAGGTGAATGATGGCGATGGTGTCATCGTCCATGAACGTAAGGCCCGGTTGTTGGCCGCAACGAGAACCGTATTCCTGAAGTTTTTCCTGGAAGTTCGTGGTGCGCGGACCCAAGTGGTCCCAGGTGAGGGTGATGTCGAGGTCGTCCTCGTAATAGCCGTGCAAAACATGGCTCGTATGCGGATCGTCCATGCCGAAAGCGAGATTGTGGATGGTTTCGTAATGGGTTTCGTCGTCGTCCATCAAACGCGAGTAACGGCTGTAGAATTCCGAATAGAACGAATCGATGCCGTAGTCCTCTTTCAACCCGTAAAAATGGTCGAACGTGAAAGCGAGATGATTGTAGGTCATGCGCTTGATTTCATCGGGCATGTTTTCGCTGTTTTTCGACGAATCGTTCAAAATGTCGTCGATTTCGCCGTCCATCAACTGATACGTGTCGAATCCATAGAGGTCGTCGCCGTTATAATAAATGTCGTACATGCTGCCGGTGAAAAACAAATTGGCGAGATTGAGGGGCATCAGATACTTGTCGTTTTCGCGGACCAAATCGAAGCGGTACGCGCCTAAATCCATGGTGACGTCGTCGTAAATCGTGACTTCGTAGTCGATGGTTTCAAGGCCTTCGCCAAAATCGGTTTGGGTCGCTTCGGCGATGGAAGAGAAGAAACCGAAACGGTTGACGGTTGCGGTGTTTTCGGCAAAGTCCAACGTGAACTCGAAGGTGACGTCGTCGTAGAGTTCGTCCTCGTATTCCGCATGGTAGAGGATTTCCAAAACGTCTTCGTCGTAAACGAATTCCAAATCCTCATAAACGATTGCGCCATCAATGAGTGCGGCGAACGTTTCGACATCGACAAACGGCATGCCGTCTTCACGGATGTAATGCGTTTCGATGTTGCCGTCTTCGACGATGTATTCGTCGGCCAAGGAAGTGAAAGAAAGGGTTCTGCTTTTGACGACTTCGGCTTGATCGGCCGGCAAAATGGTTACGGGATAGACTTTGTCCATCCTTGAACCTTCATAACGGAAGGTGGCCGTCAAATCGATTTCTTGCGCGCCGTCTTCATAAAGCGGCGGATTGTAAAAGCCGTGGCGGCTGAAAATATAGGGGTCCGAAGACGACCACGTGATGCCGATGCCGTCGATTTCGGAAGGCAGGTCGTAGAAGTCGTCGATTTCTTCGGCGAGTTCAAGGTCGTTTGCGGCCGCTTCGATGGAAGCTTTTGCATATTCTTCGCGCGTGATTTCTAGGACGGTCACATCGAAGGCGACGTCAAGACTCTTATCCGCTACGCTGAGCGTGGCTTCTAATTGAACGCTTGCATCGCCGTCTCCGTAAGCGGGACGCGTTACGGTGCCGTCATGGGCGAGCACCATCGTGTTTCCCGAAAGCCAGTCGACGGTCGCCTCGCCCACGCTCTTGGGCAAATCGATGTCTTCATCGACGGGGTCTTCGAACAGTCCCATACCTTCTAACTCCTCTTTTGCGTCAAGAAGGTCCAAGAAGTCTTCCCCCATCGCCTCTACTATAATTTCGAACGTTCGTTCGACGGTGAGGTCGTTATCCGTGATGGAAGCCGTGAGCGTCACCGTGGCGTCGCCATCGTCGGGATGGGGCCGGGTAATGGCGCCGTCGCTGCCCAAAATTTCCTCGTTGTCGGAAGCCCATTCGACGGTGTAGCCGTTGACGCTATCTTGGAGGTACAAATCGTCTTTGGTGCTTCCTTCTTCAAGTTGCAAATTCTCAAGCGCCTCTTGCATGTCGCTTTCCGGGTCCTCGGTGTCGCAAGCGGCAAGCATGGCGAATACCAAAATGAGAGCAAAAATTCCCAATTTTCTCATACAACATCCTCCTAATGATATATGTCCCATTTTCTTAATACTACCATAAGATTAGGAGGCGTTCAAACTCTCATAAGCGCTTCACAAATGCCCTGCCTTGTAGTACAATGTTTATAACACACGTATGGAGAGGATAGTATGCGTTCGGAACTCGATGAGAAGAAGGCGCCGTCTAAATTTTGGCTTTTTGCGATGGAACTCGGGAAAACGTGCGGATGCCATCAAAAGCCCACGCGCTCTTTTTTTGTCGGACGTTACCAATTTCCTTTTTGCGCCCGCTGCACAGGCGTCATTGGCGGTGAAATTCTTGCCTTGGCGCTATTTTTCTTCTCTTTTCGTCCATGGTGGTCTTTGGTGTTGGTTGCGCCGCTCATTGTGGACGGCTCACTGCAGTATTTCAACGTCCTCCCCTCGACGAACGTGAGGCGCTTTCTCACAGGCCTGTTAGGCGGCGCCGGTTTTGCGTTGTTTGTCTTGAAGGTTTTGCATTGGTTCTTTATGGCATAAAAAATATTGGTAAGGAGAGATTGTTTTGGTCGATTTGATTGTTTGCGATTACTGCCGAAATTCCTATAAACGAAAAGAAAGACGCTGTCCACATTGCGGGGCCAAGAAGGAAACGAGTTCGAAACGAACGATGGAGAAAACGCGTCCCGCCGTGGAAAGGGAAATCATGGAGGAATCATCCGGTTCCGTACCCGAAGAATTTCGCGACAACGACGCTTCCCCATCGAAACCTTCCGACGCTAAAGACGCAAACGAAGACGAAAGCGGTGAACGCCATTACCACCAGCGCCGCCCCGTGGATGTTGGCGATGAGATCAACGTTTGTTGGTTGGTGTTTTGGATCGTCGTTTTTTGGCCCGCCGCCATCGTCTATGTGGTGATGAAAAAAACATAAGCTTATCCGGCCTTTGCATAGGCCGGATTTTTTTGTTTATGAAATGTGTGTAAAATAGTATTGTGTTATAAACAGTAGTGTGTTATACTGTGTACAGAAAGAAGGAGGTCATTATGAATGCACAATTCAAAAGGGGAATCATAGAGCTTTGCGTGATGTCGATTTTGATCGAAGAGGACATGTATGGCTATCTCATCATCAACAATCTCTCAAAGCACATCGACGTCAACGAAAACACCATCTATCCGATTTTGCGCAGACTCACAAAAGAAGGGTATTTCGAAACCTATTTGAAAGAATCTCGAGAAGGTCCTTCGAGAAAATATTACAGGATGACGGAAAAAGGTTTCAAGCACTATTTGAAGTTGCGCGATGAATGGGATTCCTTCATCGGCGGCGTCTACCACATCATTAATATAGGAGGAAAGAAAAGTGAAGAAATTCTTGAACGATTTGCGCGAAGAACTGAAGAAACAGAAACTGACGGCTCAGGAAATTGAAGACATTCTTAAAGACCACGAAGAAATGATTCAAACGGCTATTGACGAGGGATTGCAAGAAGAAGAACTCGCCAATAAGTTCGGCGACCCCTCCAAGATTGCGGCCGAACTTGCGGAATTAGGCGGCCAAGAGGAAACAAAGAAAGGCGCTTCGGATGCTTATGAAACGTGGAAATCCTTTGACGGTGAGGACACGCTCGATGTGCGCGTCGAAGTCGTTGACGAAGACATCCACTACAAACCTTCCGAAAACGGAAAAATCAATGTGCTTTACCGTGGCGAGGGCACGCTCGGGCAATACGAGTTGAGTTATGAAAACAAGGTGCTTCGCTTGAAAGCGCCCAAACGTTCCGGGTTTTTGTCCTTTCTCTCCCGCAACAAAAACACGCTTGATTTCATCATTGAAATTCCTGAAAACGTGAAAATCACCAGTGTCTACCAAAAAAGCGTCAACGGCGACATCCGGGTCGACCAAATGAAGACGGCCTCGTTTGAACTCTCTACCGTTAACGGCGACGCCTTGATCACCAAAAGTTCGCTCGGCCATACGAAATGGAACGGCGTCAACGGCGACTTGAACGTCACCGACGTCAAGATGAAATCGCTCAAGTTCTCTTTGGTCAACGGCGATTTAAGCGTGTCCCGCTGCGAAGTCGAGGAATCGTTGAACGTGCATACGGTGAGCGGCGACGCCAAAATCACCGACACCACTTGCGGCGAATGCGGCTTCCATTCGGTGAGCGGCGACATTACCGGCGAAGAGTTCTACCCCAAAAAAGTGTCGCTCAAATCCGTAAGCGGAGATATTTTGATCAAAAACAAAGAAGACCGCGGCATCGAAGTCGCCCGCAAAAAATCCGTCTCGGGCACCGTCGACATCCGCATCAAAAATCAAACATAGTGTGATACAATAAGAGTATCCCAAATGAAAGGGGGCGTTCAGCGTGAAAGTGGACTATTACCATTTCGGCGGCCAATGCCCTCTTTCGCATGCATCGATCGCTTTGCTTAAGGAATTTTCCGATACCTTCGATTTGACGACGCACGATGTCAGAAACGACGAAGCCGCCGCCAAAGCGCAAAACATGTTTTACCCCTCGCTGATGGTCGTCTCCGGCCGGCGGTATTTCGCCCCGCTTTCGCGCGCCTTTTTGAAGCGGCTTGCGGCGGGAGAGTTTCCGAAAGAAAAACCCTACATCGTCGAGCACGGCACAACTGAAAAAGTGGGCAAACTGGCCCCCTTAAGCGAAGAAAACATTGGTCTAGCAGGCCACTGCACGGGGCGCAAGGACCTTTCGAAAATGCGTTTTTTGAAAGAGCAGCAAGGCGAAGTGTACGGCGTTTTAAACGTCGAAAACGGCGAATTGTTGGGCGGTGCGGAAGCGTTGCCCTCGCTTTCGGTTCCCTACCCCATTCCCAAATCCCCCCGTTATGCGTTTTTGACCTGCGTTTACCCCGCCGAAGAAAAAATCGACGCCAAAGCGGCCCCGTTGAGAGGGCTCGAACAAGAACTCGCCAAGCGTTTTGACAAACTTTACGCCGTGAGCGCGAACATCGGAACGTTTCCAAACGGAGACTTGGAGTGGTTTTTGAAACAAGGCTACAAGGACGAAGGGGTCGTTGCAATCGAAGAAGAGTACGCGACGCTGCATCTTGTGAGCAAGACGCTTTAAAAGTCTGAAATTTTTTGCGACCGCCCGTTGCGCCGGGGCGGTTTTTTCTTGATTTTTCTCGCGTTTTCAACGCTTCATTTACGAAGCGAAATGGTGTATAATCGCACCATAGGACTGGAGGTGGCCGAAATGGAAGAACACCGCGTGAGTGTCAAAGAACTCGTTATGTTTTTGTATTCGAGCGGCGATATGGAAAACCAAACCAAACGGAAAAACGCTCGAATCATCGGCCAACGTCTTCACGGCGAGCACCAATCGGCCTACCAAAGCGATGATGAATCCGAAGTGTTCGTCCGCGGCCGTTTTGAGAAAAACGACTACGTCCTTGTGGTCTCCGGCCGCATCGACGGAGTGTTGAGGCAAGGCGAAAACGTTGTCGTCGAAGAAATCAAGAGCACGGAAACTTCGCTTTCGCTGATAAAAGAGGACACATACCCCGCGCATATGAACCAAGCAAGGTTTTACGCGTATCTTTACGCCAAAGAACACGGGCTTTCAAACCTCGATGTGCGCCTTACCTACATCCACCACCCCGGCAAAGAAAAAAAGTCCTTCAAGAAGCGTTCAACCTTTTCGCAGCTTGAAACAAGCGTCCATGAAATCGTTGACGCCTATCTTGAGTGGTTAGAAATATACAAGCGCCACCAATACGAAAAAAGACGGTCGCTTGAAGGCCTCGCCTTTCCTTTTGACCGCTACCGCGAAGGACAGTATCATTTCATGGGCGCCGTTTACCAGACCATGATCAAAGAAGAAATTCTTTACGCCACGGCGCCAACCGGCATCGGCAAGACCGTTGCGGCGTTGTATTCGGGGCTCAAGACGCTTTCTTCCGAAGAGGAGAAGCTGTTTTATCTGACCGCCAAAAACGCGGGGAAAACCATCGCCGTGCAAATGGTCGAGCTTATGAAAGCGCAAGGTTTGATCGTCAAGGCCATCCCCCTGAATTCAAAGGAGACGATGTGCCTTCAAGAGGAAGTCGATTGCGACCCGGAGCTTTGTCCGTATGCCAAAGGCTTTTACAACCGTCTGCGAAAGGCGCTTGAGGACATTTTCGTCCACGACGACGTCTACGACGCCGGCCTCATCAAAAAATACGGCGAATACCACACCATATGCCCGCACGAGTTCGCGCTTGAGATTTCCAACTATTGCGACGTCGTCATCTGCGATTTCAACTACGTCTTCGACCCGCGCATCCGTCTGATTCGCTATTTCGAAGAGAGCGCCTACGAACCCCGCTTGCTTGTCGATGAGGCGCACAACTTGATCGACCGTTCCCGTTCGATGTATTCGGCCGAGCTTTCGCTTCAATATATGAAGACGCTCTTTGAAGAGGTGAAGTCGATGAAACCCTCTCCCAAAAGCGCCCTGCAAGACGTAATCGAATGGATGGAAACAAGCATCGCAAGCACCGAGGTCGACAAGAGCCGTTTTCATGCCGAAGAAACGCTCGATCACGACTTCCTCTCACGGCTGCACCAAGCGGCGATCCGGCTTGAAAAACTGCTTGAGACCCATAAGAAACACAAAAAGCGCAAACACTTCCGCGAAGGCTACTATAGCATCGCGCAGTTTTTGCGCATCGCCGAATTTTTCGGCGACGCGTTCCGTTTCGTGTTGGAAAAGGCGGAAGACGACGTGTTGTTTCGCATCGTCTGCCTTGACGCTTCTAAGCCCCTATCCTCCCTCATTCGCGAACGCGCGAAGGGGACTGTCCTATTTTCGGCGACGCTCAAGCCCGTCGATTATTACGCCGCCCTCATCACCCGCGGCGAGGGCAAGCATTTCGAGGTGCCAAGCCCTTTCGACCCGAAACGCCTCGGCGTGTTGATCGATGTGTCGACATCGACCAAATACCGGGACCGCAAATATAGCGTCCGCCGCATCGTCGACACCCTTTATGCGATGCTTGAGACCAAAACCGGCAACTACATCGTTTTTTTCCCGTCTTATGAATACCTCGAAATGGTGTACGAGCGTTTCGACGCGACCGGTTATGTGGTCATGAAACAGCGCCGGGGCATGCCCCACTTCGAACGCGAAGAGTTTTTGGAGGAGTTCAAAGCGGAAAGCCGGCGATCGAAACTCTTGTTTTCCGTCCTCGGCGGCAGCTTCAGCGAAGGTGTGGACTACATGGGGGATGCGCTTTCGGGCGTGTTTGTCGTTGGCGTGGCGCTGCCCGCGTTTCACCGCATCAACGAAATGATTAAGGACCATTATTACGCCGAAGGGCATCAAGGTTTCGATTACGCCTACACCTACCCCGGCATGCGCAAAGTCGTGCAGGCCGTCGGCCGCGTCATTCGAAGCGAAGAGGACAAGGGGCTTGCCATCCTGATGGACACGCGTTACGAAGAGCCCAAATACGAAGCGCTCCTCCCCTCGCACTGGCAGCCTATCAAGGTGTACGAAGACCACTACATCCAGGATTTCATCCGCATGTTCTGGGAGAAATTTTCGAAGGAAGAAAAGGATTGAGCGCCCTTGATTTTCGGCGTTTATGAGTGCTATAGTATATGTAACTTGAAGAATCGGTTTTCCGGCACACGGTCCGGTGTGCCTTTTTCATACCCGGAAAGGAGGCAAACATGAGAGAGATTGACACGGTGTATGAAGACATCGTCTTTTCCCACTACGAATATTCGAACATCATCTTCGACGCCATGTACGAACTCGTCGAAAAAGTTGTCGGAGAAGCCGAAGTTTTCTCAAGAAGCGCCCTCGCTCCCTACCATTTGGACCTTCGCGACGTCAAGGCGCTGCAATCCGAAGCGATCGACGCAAGGCACCATATGCGGGTTGAAACCTTCATCGACCGGCACAACGAGCTTATGCCCGCGTTCAACCGGTTTTTGAAGGGTTTGGGGCTTGATTCTTTGCCGCTTTATACGGGCGAACACTACGAACGCGACAAGAAGCATCTTGTCATCCACAACGTCGCCCATGAACTCAACATCTTGAAACTGCACGAACAATACATAGTTTTGAAAGCCTATGAGCATCCCCGCAAGTGCTTGAGGCTGCAGATGTTTTTTGAAAACGCCGTCCGCTATTTTTTAGACGTCGACAAGACGCTCCGTTTTTACAGCATCCTGACCGATTATGAGCGGATGGAAACCTTCGTCCGCATGGTCAGCGACGGCGCGATTCGATCGAAAAGCCAGATTGAAGCGCTCATGTACGACCTCAAACGCTTGAACACCCGCCGCAACAAAATCAAGCACGACGCCGATTATTCGGTGAAGGTGAACTACGAACGCTTAGAGCGCTTCATCATTCTCATCGTGCAAAAAATGAAAAACGTGGTCCGCGAAAACGACGAAGTCGTCTTCCGCGGCAAGCAGTCCCTCTTAGAACACCACCTCGCCTTCCGCGAGCTTTCCTTCGACTACAAATACGAAACCCTGAGCCGTCTTGGCGAAGACGTGCTCTTCGACAAAGAGCTGATCGGGCTTTTCAAAGACGACCGCGCTTTTCAAGTTTATTACGTCAATACCCTGATGGAGAGTGATACGATGAAACTGATCCACGATTACGAGAAGATTCAAGACACCATCCAAGAGTTCCACGAGCTGGTAAGCGCTCTTGAAAAACTCAACGAAACCTACAGCGACGCCAAAGACGACATCGAAAGCGCCCTTTCGAACATCCAGGAATTTTCCGCCTTGAACAAAAAACTCGAAACGCTCAAAAAAGTCGATTTGGACAAACTCGACAAATTGCTTCGCTTTCAGGAAAAATACGCCGACAACACCGAACTCGAACAGCTACTAGACAAACTCGG
>PWFC01000050.1 GCA_003554025.1 Mollicutes bacterium | reverse complement strand
CTAAAAGTTTTGATGACCATGAAGAATTGTGGAAAAAGATTCTAGAAACCTTAGGCAGGGATGGTAGAGATATAGAGATATATGCTCTACAACCAAGAGGAGAAACAAAGTATTTTCATGCTAAAAGGGAAGGAAGTGTGATAAAAGTGGACAAATCAAAAAATCATTTTCCTTCCTCTAAGATATCGGCTCACAGGCAGGTAAAATTCGATGACTTCGTAGATATCGCAAATCTCTATAATGATTACGTAAAAGGTAAAACTAGTATCAGACAAGAGATGAGAGACAATTGTCATAACACTTCCTACATAATTTCATTGATCAATGAAATATTATAACAGGACTTTTTCATGGAGAGATTAGCTACGGTCTCCTAAAAACATTTAATTTTTCATATTTTCTTTATATTTTTATACTTTCTAGAAAAAGATTAATTATAATCTTCCAAAACATTGAGGCCTGTATATGTTTGTAAAAAATGTGTTTTTATTATTCTGAATCAGTACAGAGAGAGCTCAAATTAGTAAGGATATTTAGTTTTATTTTGGATTAATTAGTTAGTCTCAATAGATATATGTTAGGTTAAGTTCGTTGTAAGTATTCTACAAATTTTTGTGTTTTAGTTTTTGGGTCTCCTTGGTTTGTTTCTTTTATTTTTACAATGCAATTTTTGATTTCCCTTTTTATATCTTCATCCTCACACTCATTAACTTTTTTCTGAAGAGGGTTAAGATAACTCTTTTCAACTAATTTTTCCCAATTTCCCATCATAATATGATAAGTTACATAAGAGATCTTCTTTTCAAAATCAAATACTGAAGTTTCATGTCTTTCTTTTAAAATTGATGCAATAACTTTGTTTTTTTCTGTTAATTTATCTTCTAGGACTTTTGTTATGTCTTCATTTTGCGTATTTTCGAATTCTTCAATAATTTCTTCTTTTATTTCGCTATCACCTAGGATAAAGTACTCACATAAAAATTCTATCTGATCATAATTTCCAAAATTTATCAATAGTTTCGCCCATTTTTTTCTATTCTTTACACACATATTTATAATCAAATCATCCTTAATTTTTTTATCATTATAAACTATATCAAAAATCGCTTTAGATGCTGATTTTTTTATAAACGATTTCTCTTCGTCTAATTTATCTAATAAGATATCTACACTATCATCATTACAAATCTCACCGTATATTTGACATGCTGCTTCTCTTACTTCCCAATCATCATCGGATAAAAGATTTTTAATTTGGTCTTTATCTATTCGGTTTTGATCTATATCGTTTTTTAAGTTTTTTATGTTGATTAATGAAATCAAACGGATATAATAGTTTTTATCGTTCAATCCTTTATTTAATATTAGTGTCGCATCTTTGTCTTTCACATTCTCTACTTTTTCTATAGCCTTTTTTCTATTGTAAACATTAGGGTGTCTAATCATTTTTTCTAACTTTGACATATCTTCACCCATTATTGCATTCCTCCTTGATTTTAGTTAGGTATTTTTTTGCGGGTCCACTAACATAAGGGACATCTTCTGAAGCTTTTTTAAGAGGGGGTATAACTTCTTTTCCACCAGTTTTTGCTAAAGATTCAACAACCTCTTTGCGAATACTGAATTTAGAATTACATTCTAAAATTTTACTAAGTGTTGCTGTGGATTTTTTATCACCCATTTCACCCAATACTTTTATACACTTTTTTAATACCTCATCATCTTCGGTAGCCTCTACCACTTCGTTTATTACAATTTTAGCCCTTTTATTTCCAATTTCACATAGTTTATCTAATGCTTCTAATTTTTTATCTTTCTTTTCAGATTTCCATTTTAATATTCTCCTATACTCCCGTATATCCTCTATTTTGTTTTTTTCTTTCATAACCTAAACCCCTTATCTCATTTTAGAATTTTATCATATTTTATAGTGATTTCAAGGATAAGTGTAATAGGCATTTAGATACTCTTCGGTTCAACCGTTTCAAATCTCTAGAATTAGTTTATTGTTTATACATGTCTCCTCCATCTGCTTTTATTATCTCTATTAGGACCTATATCTCCTTGGAAATTATTGAAAGGATTTCCACCGTCAGTAATTTTTTTATCTTTGTGTTCATCGCTCTTTTTATATATGTTTATCCTATTTTTATTTTTGTTTTTCCTTTCTTCATCTCGGATAACATAATCAATACTACCTTCCGTGATTTCTAACTCAATTTTTCCTCGATATCTCTTCAAATAGACACCACTTAAGTGTACTATATCTCCCTTTCTTAAATCTCTATCAAACCAAAGTTTAAATTTTACAGAACATTTTTGAGTTTTTAATATTCCTTTTTTCTTTAATCGTTTGTTGCCTCTACCATCCTTTATATCTACGATCTTAGCAGTCGTTTCGAATTTTACGTCTAAAGGTTTTTTCTTTAGATTTTTTTTATCTAGTTTCTTATCTATTTTTGAGATGATACTCACCTTTCTTTTGAATATATACTGCCGAGATATTTAAAGATAATATAAGGGGGTGAGTGAAAGTAGCTTCAGTCTCACTTTACTAGTAATTCAAGTAAATCTAGATTGGTTGTTAAACCTTCATTAGGCCATAATTTTAGAGTTATATTTTGAACCACCTCTTCAACTCATGTTTTAACTATAATAGGATCAACGTCCTTAAATTGAGCGCGAGTCATAGATCTTCAAGATGAATAAAATTAAAAGATATTTTATTGCCTAGTAAGAAGCAGAACCCGTTGTATTTCACTCTATGCTGATCGGGTAAAAATTATATCAGATAGGAGAAATCATTCGTGTATAAATCACAAAACGCTTTTTACAATTTTTCACTACATAACTGAAGTTAATCGTATATATGATATGGATGACAAAAGTGATGAAAAATAGCATCTAGATGGCGGAGAAGGCTGAGGATGTTGTCAATCTGATCGTCTTCATGTGGGATGTGAAGGAGTTGTAGATCTAAAATAGGTACAGAAGTACAAAATATGAAAGAAAATAATCAGGATTATTTCTTCTATCTCTCCTTAAAAATCGACCTAATTTAAACTCTAATATTATGTTACAATGACTAATATTTTTCAAAATGTCTTTTTGAAATCACAGTGAAAAGTCAACAAATCTTATTTGCGATTGAAATAAATCTTAACACCTTTTTGTTATTTTATAATCATTTAAGAAAAAATAATTTTCATTCTTTAGAGGGTTTTAAAGAATCACCCGCTTCTTCACTTATATCATCTATATTCCCTAGGTATAGTGTTTTATATTCCCCTTCTTCCTTTAAATTGATCAAAATATGTCCTAACCAATTGATCTTTAGTTTGCCACCGCCTGGCTTAAAACTCCTAAATTCTTTCCATAATTCTTTTAAATCAAACTCAATGTAGTTTCTCGATGAATTATTTTTTTCGAATAATTCCCCTTTATGATCAAAACTATATTCCTTCCCTTCGAATTTTCCAGGATATTTTTCACCTTTCTCTAACATATTCTCATCAATAGTTTCTATATCTTGAAATTTTGTTCTCTCAGGCGCCTTTGGTCTTTCAATGTCAACTTCCCCATACTTAGTCCACATTTTGAATTCAATATTCTTTTTTCCGACAATTTCATCCCAATCTTTTTTGTAATATATTGATTCGTCTGTGGTGTCCTTAACATATGGGATTATCATTTTAGTTTCATCTTTTGCTTCGGTTTTTCTTAACACTCTACCTAGAGACTGTACTCTTTGGGTTATAGAAGAAGAGGAAGCCATTATAATGCCAATATTTGTTTTAGGCACATCTACGCCTTCTATCAGCGCCTTTACAGAAAGGAGTATGTTAGTACTTCCAGATTTATACAATTCTAAACCTATTCTATTTAAAGAGTTAGGGAATTCTGAATGGTAAATACTGACAAATGGAGAGTCTAATTCCATAAACAAAGAATTTACTTCATCTATTGATTCGTGAAATAACATTACTCTATCATCTTCTGTTAAATTTAATTTTGAATCTTCTTCGAAAGGGGTTTCATAGTCTCTCCTTCTTATAGCCCCTTTTATCAAATCCTTTACTAACTTTATTCTATTTTTTGCCGGATAAACGATTTCTTCTTTTCTCTTTTTTGTTTTTTGGAAATATGAATATAAATCTCTATCATCTGGATTACTATCTTTTAAAGAATGAAGGGCTGCTTCAAAATTCATGTCAGACTTTTCTAAAAAGGGATATTTCATTTTTAATCTTTTTACAATATTTCTAATTTCTCTCGTTAATTTTTCGTATTTTCTTTTCTCTTCATTAGAAAGCATAACTGCATAATTGTATATGTTAAATCGTGGTATTATTCCGTCTTTTAAAGCGTCCTTGTAAGTGTAAGAACCTATAATTTCTCCTAGTTCTTCCACTAAAACATTTTCAAAGGCATTATCTCGTTCTCTCTCAGGTGTAGCTGATAATCCCAATTCCCATTTCCTATTCGCTTTAAAAACATCTCTAAAGTCTGGTGCTCCAGCTCGATGGCATTCGTCAACTATAAAGAGGTTATTTTTTATATCCTTAGTTTCTTTTTTGATAAAATTGTTTTTTATAGCTGAATTGATCACAGATATCAACACTTTATTATTTTCAAAAGTATCTTTATGGCCTCCTCCTCTCTTACCAATCTCCTCTGAAGAAATCTGTAATTTTTCTACTAAATTATCATACCATTGATTTTGTAAAACTATGGTTGGGACAATTATAGTAACGTGGAGATCATCATGCTTTGTTTTCAAACTTTCTATTATAGCCATAGCTAGATGAGTTTTGCCTGCACCAGTAACTACTTTTGCAATACCTCTCTTTTTTTCCATCCATAATTCATGAAAATTGTCTTGCCAATTCCATAAATCATCAACTAATTTCCATTTTGATTCTTCTAATACTTTCTCTTCTTTTTCTTTTGTTGAAGTTATCTTTTTTCTTATCTCTTCAGTTTCCTTGAGTGTATTAAGAGCTTCTGATCTATGCTCCCTTCCAGGTATATAGGCTTTTACAGTTTTATTATATATCCTTCTTAATGTTCTTTTATCTAAATTTTTTCGTCTATCTGCCATTTGTAATAAATTTATAAGGTCCTTTTGGACAGCTCTAGCAAATTTATTAATTTCATTTCTTTTTCTAGTTTTCTCTGATGTTTTTGCGACACCATTTTCGTAAATTATTACGTTGGTGATATCTAAAATTTTTAAAATTTCCGATAGATACCTACCTGTGGTATCGGGATCCGTTTCATAATTATTTTCCTTTAAATGTTCGATAATATTTTTCTTTTTTATAGGCCCATGTTCATCAATAATTTTATGAATATCAGGTAAAAAATGAGCCCATTCAAGATTTCTACATAAACATTTTAATATGTACTCACTGTAATCTAAATTCCCCTCTAGATATCTTTCAGAATATTTTGACAATGATATTTCATCATCTTCTTTGATCAAAAATGAAAACTGTGATAGGCTACCAATATATCTTTCTGATGTGCTCTCTGCTAAGTTAATAACTGGTAATTCCATAAATATTTTTAAGACATCATCTGACGGAAGTTTTTTTCCTTTTATTTTCTTTAAAAATTCTCTAAAATATCTTTCGTGATTTAATATTTTTATAAGATCCGTCATGTGAGGGACTACTTTTTCATTAACCATAGTATTCTAGATCTACATCTTCATAATCAAATTCTATTTCCTCGTCTTCATCGTAAATTATATGAGGTTTTTCTTCTCTCTCAATCTCTAGTTCTTCATCAACTTTACCCATGTAGATAGGATAATGGTCTATGCTTTTCTGATATATTTTGATTGTCCTTTTCAATTTAGATGGAAAATTCTTAAATTGTTTAGTAAACGCTTCCTTAAAATCTTCATCGTTCATCTGATATTCTAGATTTTCCTTCTTAACTGGTGCCCAAACATGGCCATATTCATTCACCCTAAATCTTCCCGTGCCTGTACTTTTTATATGGATAATTCTTTTTAATACTTCTTCATCTAAATTCTTAATAAAATACCTTTTTTTCTCTTCACTGTATTTCCCTTTAGTTTTTTCAGAGAAAAAAGGTTTTTTATTTTTATTTATGGAGTATTCTCCACCATGATGGCTACAAAAACCGGTCCACAAAAGTCCTGGGTTAAGATTACCAGGATTTGGATAAATATCTTCAAATGCCATCTCATCCTCTAGTTTTCCCACATACCTGGGTTCCCATTCTTGTTGGTTGCCTCTTTTTTTGTAAACTACAATCTCACCAATTTCATTAATGATAAGTCTTCCACTTCTTT
>PWFC01000038.1 GCA_003554025.1 Mollicutes bacterium | reverse complement strand
CTTTATGATGATTTTTGTTTGTTTTCCATGGAACCTGCTGTGGTGTAAGATATCTTTTACCCGACCGGTCTCTTTCCAGCAGCTTATCACATTCTGTAGTAGATATGCTGCATGTTTCCAGCTCAGGTCGGTCTCTTCGATGATCTTCAGGAACAGTTTACGTTTATCCTCTATGACATGTTCTCCTGTCAGATTGTCTAAAGCAAGTCTTCTAGGCGTGGTGGCGAAGTGGCCTAAGCGAGGTTTGTCGAGGCGGGCGTTCAAGGCGTCGGCCAACGGTGCGTCAACGGTGAGCACCAGGTCGTGGTCTTTGACTCGGTCGTAGATCTGGTCTATAGTTAGTGATTTTTTTAAAGTTAGAGTGATCGTGTCTCCCATGATGATCTTATGGAGATCGGTGAGAGTGTATAAAGTAGTTATCGTGCAGAGGGGTGAGTGGAAGTGATGTAATCTATACCCACCCAAATTTCCCTGCGCTGGCGTTTTCCCTCTAAAACACCTGCTCGGGAAATAATATTAGTTCTCTTATAGATTTATTTCATGCGGAAAAGAGATATATACTTCCTATTACCTTAAGAAACTATAGGTGGAAATGTGAATTTAAATAAAACAATTACAGTGGGTATTGCAATTTTTTTGATATTGAGTGTGTTTGCAGGCGTTTATGCTCATAATATTGATGAACAAGAGATAGAAAAAGAGGAAGAAGAAACCGCCATATCTCCTGAAGAAAATTCTATGAATGAACTGGTTATTGATGTTAATAACAAAGAACTAGGATCAACTATACCTGTACCTGGAACTTACGAGTATCCATCAGGTGAAGAAGTGACGGTCACTGCGACACCTTTTGCAGGTAATGCGTTTGAAGAGTGGACTGGAGATTATGAAGGTGTAGGGAAAGAAATAACGATAGCGGTGGATGAAAACAAAGAATTAACTGCAAATTTTGAGGATCTAGTAGTTAGAGAGCTTGAAATAGATACAACTTTAGGAGGAACTACTGAACCACTAAGTGTTATTCCAATACATAGTTTTGATGATGGGGAGGATGTTACAGTTGAAGCTAGTCCACACCCGGGTTTTGAATTTCATAGGTGGACAGGTGATGTACCTGCTGATATGGAAGAAGAAAATGAGATAACTTTGACGATGGATAAAGATAGATATATCAAAGCGAATTTTCAATCAACCTATGTTCGTGAACTTAACATCAATATTGACGACCCATTGAGAGGAACTACAAATCCTTTACCTACCTATTTTGATGTTAATCATTTTTATTTAGATGGAACAGATGTTACTGTAGAGGCATTACCCAATCCAGGATGGGGGTTTGATTTATGGACTGGAGACGTACCAGCTGGACAGGAGGACGAATCTGAAATAACTATAACTATGGATGAAAACAAAGAAATAACCGCGAACTTCAAAGAAATGCCTGAACGGGAACTTAGAATAGATGTTGAAACTGTTCCCCCATTAGCACCAGATGATTGGGGTGGGGTAACAAATCCAATACCTACGTCTGATTTTGATGAATTTCCTATGCCCAATATAAATTATCATCCCTGTCCCCATGGTGAAGAAATAAACGTGGAGGCAATACCGTTCCCTGATTGGGAATTTGTAGAATGGACAGGCGATGTGCCAGAGGAACAGAAGGATGAAATTGAAATAACGTTGACCATGGACGAAGATAAAGAGATCACAGCAATATTTGATTATGAAGGTTTAAGCTTGCCAGATCCACCATGGGATTGGAGAATTTATCAACTTGACATAGACACTGATGGAAGCGGTGTAACATTTCCAGCTTCATCACTATCTCCTCATTATTATCTAGACACCGGAGATGGAGTCCAAGCTGATCTTTTTGCAGAACCATTCCCTAATTGGAAATTTACTGGATGGACAGGAGATTCCACCAGTACAGAAAAGGACATAACTATCGATATGGATGAAGATAAAGAGATAATCGCCAACTTCGAACCTGTGCAGATGCACGATCTTGATATAGACGTGTCTGTTGGTGGATTTACACATCCATTAGCTACTCCAACGGATTTTATTTCCCACACATATGAGCATGGTACGGAAGTTTCTGTAGATGCAATAGCTTCACCGGGATATGAATTCGATAGGTGGGTTGGTGATGTACCTGCATCTCATTCTGAAAATCCTAAGATTACTCTCACTATGGACGAAAATAAAGACATAAAGGCACAGTTTGAACCTATAACTGTTCATCGACTCGGTATAGATATTAATACAGAAAACGCATTGATAGATGGGTCTGGTGGAACGACATTCCCGTTACCTAACATCCCTAATTTCTATATAGGGGAAGAAGAGGAAACTATTCGAGCAATACCTAATCTTGGTGCATCTTTTAAGGGATGGTCAGGAGATTACGAGGGGAAGGATGATGAAATAACAGTAATTATGGACAGTGATAAATCATTGACAGCGAATTTTGAAACTCCACAACCTGTTGCAGATCTAGGAGAGGACCGAACTGTTGATGAAGAAGAGATAATGGTATTAGTCAATAATCAAGAAGCTAGACTCTACCAATATGAATGGGATTTTGGAGATGGAACAAAAATTCCATTTGGAACTCCTGTAACCACCCATAATTATTCTGAACCTGGAAATTATAACGTTGAGTTGACGGTTCGAGATATATTGGGTAGAGAGGACATTGATGAGATCAACGTTACTGTGGAGGAAGGTCGAGGTACAAATGTTCTATTATTAGATTGGCTTACAGATCAAGGTGTGGTAGGAGCAAGATCGATTGAAGATTTAATGCCCGATATACCTCTATCACATTATGAATATGAAACAGCTCCTATGCTAAAAGATGATGTTGAAAGAGAATTTTGGGCTGAAATAAATTCAGGAGAGCAATTCAATATAATTACCCGACCACTAGTTTATCAGGAACCAACTATTGATGGAGTTAGTTATAATATTGAACACTATTTAGAAAAATTCGGTCCTGCGATTATAATACTTTCTGATAATTTCTTGAATGCTGAAGGCAGATGGAATTTCGATAAGGAACAAAGATTAGCATTGATTAATCATTTGGAAGATGGCAATGCGTTGATGGCTACTGGAGGTAGCTTGAATGATCTAAGATTAAAAAGTCCCGAGGGTAGTATGGAGATTGGTCAATGGGATCATACTAGTAGGTTATATCTTGATAATGTAGAATCTATTCAAGAAGTTTTGGAGAACTACAGAGCTAGCTTGACCGCTGCCATGGGATTGGGTCTATTCCCGTTATATCAAGAAGCGAGAGAATGGATCGCCATGGCTTTGGAAAAAATGTATGAAGCTAGTGTTGATCCATTAACAAAGCCTCTTCTGTTTGCAGCAGCTACGGTTGCATATAGTGTACCATTATTACCTGATAATGTTCCCTTTGATGCTGAGTTCTCTACTATGGAATCAGAACGGGATATCACGAATGGTTTAGGTAATGAGTTTGAGCTGAATCTTTTAAACAGATATACTAAAGGAAAAGAGGGCGATTTAGGTAATTTAAAAGGAGATACAGAACTTACCTCAATGGGATGGCAATTACAGTATCCATTTCTTATGGCCCATAATATTTTAAACGGAACATCTGAAGGTGACTTTTTATCGGATGAGGTTCACGAATCTCTAAAAGAGAATCTATCTACCAGTTCGGAAAGTTTCAATCAACTATTCGATCATCCATTCACTCAGTATGATTTTGAAAATCAAACCTTCTTGGGTGAATCTTCTCTTACAACTGAAGATTTGAGAACTATTACTGAAAATATCACTGAATCGTTATTGCAATTCCTTGAAGATATGTATGAGGCTAGGACAGATATTCCTTCGCAGATAGAATTAGATATTAATTTTACAATAGGAAATCATACTATAGATGAGACGATAGTGATACCAATACCAGTTCCATTACAAAAGTTATTTCGACCTGCAGAGATCGCTACGAGGTCTGAAGATGGACGTGCAGCCATATTAAAATATGAGATAGATGGCCAGAGATATGAATTTGATTCAGATATATCTTGGGATCCATTATCTAATTTTACTGATTTTGATCAGATAAGGGATAATGTTTTAGAATTTGATCCGATCGAAGAAATACCGGTTTCTTACAGAACTGCCTATTTCACTTTCAATCCAGCTCTCGGTGATGGTAACTCAATGATATTAGTAGAAAATACTTTGGAATGGTTGGAAGATGTTCCAGAACCTAAACCTTATGAGCTTATAGGTAGTATGGATGTACCCGAATATCTTGTAGAAAGAACTCGTGAAAATTATCCCATAAAACACGGTGACATCGTAGATAATAGGTCCATTCTTCTAAAAAAAGATGAAACCCATACGATGGATATAACTGTAGAAGAAACGGGCTCTTTGCAGGTGTATTGGTCGGGTGCTGATGAAGTAACATTGACACTAAAACATAATGAAAAAGATATCACGGTAGAGCCTGAAAGATATGAGTATGATGGTTATTGTTCAAGAGTATTTAAACTCGAAGAGACTGGAGATTGGACTTTGGAGGCCCAGGTAAATGCAGAAGGACTGAAAACTCCTATGATGGTACAGACAACTGAAGGAGATTATGAGGAAATAGCAGAAATTAAAGTTAGTGATTTTACAGTCTCTCCAGTAGAGGGTAATCCGCCCCTTGAAGTTGATATAACTGCAGAGATCGAGAACATTGGTTATGGAGAAGGAACAGTTTCACTTTTTGCTGATTATAGCGAAGTAAACAGTTGGACACTTGGACCAAGTGATACTGTTTCAGTTGATGAAACATATACATTCGATGAAGAAGGAGAGTTTATTGTTGAACTCTCTGGAGAAACTCAGACTATTAATGTTGAGCAGGGACCTTTATCGGGGGTTGACTTCGAGGTTACAAACTTTGAAGTCGATCCAATAGAAGGGGGACCTGGTGTTGAAGTGACGGTAACTGCAGATATAGAAAATACTGGCGATTCTGAAGGTACGATAGAACTGCTAATTGATGATGATTTAAAAGAAGAATGGATTTTGACCCCTGATCAGAGTGTGTCTATTGAAGAAAAGTTCACCATGAATGATAAGGGTATATTTGATTTTGAATTATCTCCCAGTGAAGAAGATATTCAGACAGTTACAATTCGTGAAGCAGATGGGGAGGACGATGAAACAGATGATGGCGATGATGACTCTCCATTATCCTATTGGTGGCTATTTCTTATACTTGCTATAGCAGTGATATTGATGCTTGCTCAGGTTCTTATGAAAAAGAAAAGTAAAGAAGAAGAGACATCATCTGTAGAAGGAGATGCATGGAATCCAAAAGAAGATAACTACAAAGAGAAGTTCTAGCCATATTGGTTTCTAAATGTGGAGAAGAGCTTGTTTAATAGTTATGAATCGGATTAGAATTCATATAGTAATGGCTATAAAGAGTTGGAGTGTTCCTAAACTCTTTACAGTAATTAAACTTTATTCAACCTCTAACTCTTTTATCTCTTCCACAACGTCATGGTAGAATTGGATGAGATCGTCTACTTGGTCCATTTTTATATTAGTTATGTCTCCTTTCCAATTTTTATTATTAAAATGGGGGAACTCTATGTTCTTTTTCTTTAAGTCTGATTCATATCTTTCTCTGATTTCTCCCCTTAATTTTTGAGGGATAGGATATCCAGTAAATAGAGAAGCTCTACCATCTGTGTAATAATGATAGATAGATATAGTTCTACCACCTTTGGAATCTACTTTCAAAGTGATAGAACCTTTCTCAATGCCTGTACCATAACTGATTTCTCCGAGAGGTCTTGTAGCTTCAAATATCTTTTTGACTTTAATGTAATCTAATTCATCTACTTTTTTCTTGAGGTCCTCAAAGAAGCTTTCTTTGTCCCAATCCTTTCTCCTCGAACTTGAACTTGTCCCGACTGATTTTTTCACTTCTACACCGTAAATTTTTGGAATCGAAAGTCTATAGTTATCAAACTTATAGTGATCTAGTTCAACCGCATACACATCGAACATACTGTTCTGGTTCATGAAAAGGATAAGATCCTTCAATCTTGAACTGACCTGGTCCATCAATATAACGAATCTGAATTTACCATCATCTAAGTTTTGTTTAACATCGTCAAGATATTCATCCATCTCATCTTCATCAAGTTCAAATAACGTGGCTAGTTCATCGTCCAATTCTTCATCAAATTTATCTCGATAACGATTCCTCAAATCCATCATGAATTCACTGAAGTCGTTGGTATGCTTCCACAGAGAAGCACCATAATCCATGACCTGTGCCATGACCTTTCTTTTATCGCTGTTCCTGTAAAGCTTAGTTTCTATAACGTAGATGTTGCTGTTAGCATCTAGTCCTAGAGCATCGATAGGACCGCTGTTAGTCG
>PWFC01000060.1 GCA_003554025.1 Mollicutes bacterium | reverse complement strand
TAGGATTGTACACATGGGAATATTATAATGATGATGAGTTAAGAAATGAATTTTTTAGAGGGCTTAAAAAAGCTCTTCGAGACTATAAATAAAAGGAGAAAAAATTATGCGAACGATACGAATTAAGCAGGAGACCCAATACCAGGAACGGATTATATTCTTGAGGCTGGGGACCGGATTCGAGTAAATCCTGCTAAGTCTAATAAGAAGAGGATTAAGAAAGAGTCTGCCCTTAATTGGATAGACATGGAAAGTATTCTTTTAAGCTATATTGAAGCTGTAGTGTGGACAGAAGAAGAGCGGTGGGAAGAAGAGAATCCTAATATTGATTTTAGGGACTTAAGTATGTGGGACCTTCCTGAAGAGACTGAGAAGGTAGCTCTTAATTATATAAAAACGTTTATTCGTGCTGTAGAAAAAGAAGGAGTCGACTTCCTTAATGATCTTCCACAAGTAGTGAACAGGCATAATCTAGAAGAAATGATAGGGCATGACTTGTGGCTAACTCAGAATGGTCATGGTGTTGGGTTTAGTGACCGCGACTATAACGGATATGAAGATACTCTTTATCGAGTTGCTAGCGGTATGGGGGAAGTCTACGCCGAAATAGGGGATGATGGAAAACTGTATATTTCTTAAAAGGGAACACTATGAAAACGAGAAAGCGAAAGCCTATGGAAAAAGAATCACGAAATCAAGACGACCGGCCAAGGAATCCCAAGGTTTTAACCGTGAGATGAATTGGCCCTGCTGTTGACAAACCCTTCCGTTAATGTCAACTATTAAAGTATGGCAGTTGATCAATCAGGACTAATAGAAGAGTCGTTTCAGAATTCTGGAACGGCTCAATTAGCTAACCTTTGGGATTTCTACATAGACGGGTATGAGGATGTGAAGTTTCGAGTGCTTTCTTCCTCTCTGCCCTTTCCTAAGTTTACTCATTACACTCGCTCTACCGGAGAAAAGGTTTATCAGGGCTTAGAGCACATAGAGACTATCACTCTACAATTTAGGGAAGATGTGGATTGGACCGTATACACGTATTTCAAAGATTGGATGGACCTTATAATCAACGAGGATAGGGAGTTTTCCGCTTTGCAGGAAAACACTCCTAAAGGATCAGAAGATGACTTTATCCATCGAAATGGCACCCTTACCTTTTTCTCATCTGAAGATGAAGAAGATAAGATTGTAGAACTCACAGTAAAAGAATTTGCCCGTGGATTTGGTATGGGAGTATCTGCTTCAGAGGATGTAGTAAGTGGGTTTATGAAAAACTACGCTATAGAGAAACAGAGAAGCCGTGGGGTTACGAATAAGGTTCTTCAAAAGGAAATTATTCAAAACCTTTTCATTAGTGCTTTTCGTCGTACATGGTCTCAAATTACACGACAGATAAATACTCGATCTCTTGCTCTTGATCCACCGCCTACCACAAGAGCATATTCTTCAACCGTCCATCTACCGGAGATAAACTTCAAAAAGGTTGATTTTGGTAGACTGGAAAGAAGGCTTAAACCTAAGATAACAGAAGTAAGAAAGCAAAAGCTAAGAGAACGGGAAACAAAATCGTTTGTATTCCACAATATGAAGCCTCTTGGTATTCAGCCGCTGGACTTAGATTATACAAATGCTGAACCTGTGACCTTGAGTATTGACTTTGTAGTTGATACAATATCATCAAGTGAAGAGCAGAATTAAATATATAACCTTGGAGGGGAATAATGGCTAAAAAGAAAGATCGGTACGATCAGTATTCAAATATGGAACAGGAACAACTGTTCGAGGATAACTCAAAACCCAAGCCTCAAAGCGACGATGAGGTAGCTAAGGATGTGGATGAAGAAACTCAAACTTCAGCGCCCGCGTCCTATATTAAAGTTCAATTCGATAGCTTAGGTAAACTCAGTGCTCCACCTATCTTGCATTTTCGCAATTACACAATGGAAGAAGCCATTGAGATGGCGGACATGACACGAGAGAATGAAACCGAAGTAATTGTGCGTATTCTTAATAACTTAGTGTATGAAGATTTTGATTGTGGACTTCTTCATCCTAAAGAGGCTGAATACGCACTATTAAGCATTTATGCAAAGTGGTGGAATAATGTAATAGATGGTATGCCGTATTTCAAAGACGTTACTATTACCGATCCTGAACAACTTAGAAATAAATCAAATGTAGGGCGGGCAGTGTTACCTATTGAGAATATAGAGACTGCGCCTATTAAGTCAGACTTCGAGGAGCCTATAGAAATTGATCTTGGTGAACAGGGTAAGTATGGATTCATTCTCCCGCGCATGAACATGTACATACGCGCAAGGAACTTTGTACGGCGTAAGTACAGGAATCTTGATCGGTTCTATAGTGACTTTCGAATGAAGCTTCACAAGGAAGAAAAGAATCCGGGAGCGGCGGATATTGATCCAGAGATGGAGGATGAATATAGAGAACATGAACGGCAGAAACAGAAGGATGAACTTCGAGTACAACAAGCCCTGCACATTCAGTATGTAAATGGTGAAGAACTAGAAGATAACATCGAAACCCGATTGAAGGCTCTTAAAGAAGATGTTCCAGCTACCGCATGGAAAGCATTTCGAGCGGTAGAGAAAGAAAACATGTTTGGTGTTAAACCGGATGTGTCTTTCTTTGAGGAACAGAGTGGGGAATTCCTCACTAGGAGGTTTCGGTTTCGACTCTTGGATTATTTACCGTCCATGGACACTTAGCTCAATTCACAACATACTGATATTTCTTGAGTTCTGGAATGGGCAGGATGAAGCTTCATTGCTTACCCTACCTGCCCATTTTGTGAAAAAGAGGTTTTCACAGCTTAAGGATATGAAAAAGAGAAATCCTCAGCTTTTCACAGGAAATAAGTGTGCTTTAACCCGTACTAAAAAGTAAACTATTAAGTTATGTACAAGCGATTCAAGGTAAAAATCAAGCCAACTCAAGAACAAGTTGACCTTATTGAAAAAACTTTCGGCTGTACTCGTTTTATCTGGAATCAAATGCTTAATGAAAGACAAACTGTGTATGAAAGTCTAGGTAATAACAGAGAATCCTTGTACGCGCATAAATATCTTACAGAGAAAGACTATAAGCAACAGTATCTTTTCTTATCTGAAATATCATCATATGCTTTACAGTCCACCAGAAAAGACCTTCAAGAAGCATACAAGAAAGCGTTTGATAGGTTGAAAAAAGGAAAAAAGACAGGATTCCCAAAGTTCAAGAGTAAGAAAGGAAAACAAGCCTTTCGAATGCCTAATGTACATAACGAGATTAGGTTCTTGGATAACACTACTTTGAAGCTCCCTAAGCTAAAAGGAGTACGCCTTACTTATCTACCTAAGAACTTCAAGGGTGAGATACAGTCTGTTACCGTTAAAAAGGAACATGGCAAGTATTATGTCTCTATTCTTTGTAAGATAGACGATGCTGAGGTAAAGAAGGAAAGATCAGGGGACGGCATAACTGGCGTAGACTTTGGATTAAAGAATTTCATCACTACGAGTACGGGGGATGTGATTTATGGCTTAAAAAACGTATTGTATGATGTAGATAAAAGAATAGTCAAGATGAATCGAGCTTTATCTCGAAAAAAGAAAGGTAGTAAGCGAAGGGAGAAGTGTAGGCGAAAGCTTTCTTCTCTTTATGAATATAAGACAAACCGGCTGAGTCATTTCCAATGGCATTTAGCGAATCATTTATGTAACGAAAACCAAGTTGTCGTAATTGAAGACCTAAATGTTCGAGGAATGCAAAAGCTAAGAAGCTTATCACGATTCGTGTCCACTCAAGTGTGGTCAACTTTTGTAAATAAGCTTGAGAATAAGTCTGTTGAGTATGATACGGACGTTTACAAGATAGATAGGTTCTATCCTAGCTCTAAGATGTGCAGTAAATGTGGGGCTATCAAAGAAGATTTATCTCTTAGTGATAGGCAATATGAATGTGAATGTGGGGCTAGTCTTGATAGAGATATTAACGCCGCTATCAATATAAGAAACTATTATCTTGTAAACGATAAAAAATCGGAGGACCACATCGATTACAGACGTGGAGAAGAAGTAAGACCTAGAGAGCTATCTTTTGATAATTTTCAAGGCATTTTCTGTGAAGCGTTGAATCCTGCTTTAGCAGGGTAGTGGTATTAAAGTATGAGTGATACCCCAAGAATGCCAGAGGGAGTGACCCCTACTCCCGATTCAGAACAAGAAACATTCCAATCTCAAGTTAAGCGGCTCACAAGCCTTACTCAGAGTACGGCTGATAATACAGAGGATATGGATTCTCTGTTACGGGAAGAATTAGAGGCTATACGTGAGCTAAAAGGGATAGCTCGTAAAGATGTAGATCAATCAAAAGAACTCCATCAAAAAGAAACTCAGAAACAAGATAGAGAAAAACGGCAAGAAACTCGTGAGAAGCAACAAAAGCAAAAGACCGAAGAAGAACGACACCAAGGACTTACTTCTAAGCTAAGTGAAGGATTTCGATCAGTCTCAAAGAACGTAGCTCAAAGCGTGAGCAATGCTGGTAAGAATCTAGGCGAGGAAGCTTTAAACATGGCTCTTGGGCCCATGAGGCTTATCACAGAACCCCTTCAAGAGCTAACCGGAATTGGAGTTAAGGATATAGGGGCTGGTGCATTTTCTTTAGGTAAGCGAATGCTGAGTAGAGGGGAATCTACCGAAGAACAACTTAGGCCTAACAGGACTACAGCGGATGTTGGAAGTACAGCAAATGATTTACAGCCTGATGAAGAAAGTTCCTCCATAGCTCAATCGCCTATTAATGGTGTTTTTGGGGATGAAACACAACAAATACAGTCTGAAGAATCACCTTCTTCTGAATTAGATATTCGAGACATAACATTTTCTCCAGATTTTATCCCCGAATTTTCTCCTTTTATAGATCAATCTAGTGCTCAAGAATATATTGATAATACTCAAAATATTACAGATGGGCAAACTTTTGATAATTCATCAATAGTAAATCAAGAACTTACAGATCAACCTAGTGCTCAAGAAGCAGAACCGATTGAACAACCTGAACCCAGAACTACGGCTGCATCCAATGAAACTGTTACCCAAGAAGCAGAACCGATTGAACAACCTTCTCCTGAAATGGATGTGCGGGATATTACAGTTTCCCCTGATTTTGTTCCTCAGCCTTCACCTTTTATAGATCAATCTGTTACTCAAGAAGCAGTTGATAATACTCAGAATATAACAGATGAGCAAGTTGTTAATGAATCTTCAAGTATAGATCAATCAGATAGTCTTCTTAACTTAGAGGAAACTACCATAGGAAGAGAAAGGGTTCGACCACGTAGGTCACAACTTCTTCAGGAAGGCTCTATTGGTGCGGTAGGTGTATACTTAGGGGATATACTTGAAGAAGGTGATGGACCATCTGTTGAAAGAGATGATGAAGATGGTGGAGTAGGGGGTGTAGTTGAAAGTGTATTAGGTTATATGGGAGGAGCGGGCGCTACATCAATAATGAGTAGCATAACTCCCTTATTGGTAGGAGCTGCTAAGATTGCAATTCCTATAGGGTTAGCTGCACTTGCAGGATGGGGTTTAGCTGAATTAGTGCAGTTACTTTTTGGCACTGATCACGAACAAATACGTCAAGAAATAGGAGATAGAGAGGAAGCTTCTTCAGATTTAGAAGAAGCCCACGATGAAGACATGGGGGCTTTGCATGATACAGGAATGCAGGCTCAAGAGAGAATTTCTGATGCTGATTTTGAGCGTTATGACCCTGGTATGTATTCTTCTCACATGCCTACGGTTGAAGATTCAGAAAATCCATTTCAAGATGTGGAGATTCCTGAAGATGAAATTCAACCCCTTCACCCGGCAGCAATTCTATCGCAGATAGCTGTAGAACACCCAGATTCTCTTGCCTTAATTGAAACATATGTTCAAGAAGGGGATTACGAAGCTGCTCAAGAAGAGTATGAGAGAGCGGCACCAAGATCAATACCAGAACCTATTTTTGAAGCTTCGGACCCTTCCCTAATTGTGCCATTCTTACAGGGCGAGGAAGTTGATGTTCCCGAACATACTGGAATGGGGGATTCTGAATTACCTCAAGATGAAACTTATGTAGGCTACAGTGTTCAAGATTTTCAAGACGCAGGATATCCTTATGATTTACTTCGGGATGAGGAAAATCGAAGACTTCTTGTAGAAATGTCGAGGGAGCATGGTAGAGAAGGTACAGAAGACCTTATCATGGAGCATGAGCCTGAAAAAAATTGGCTTGGAATGGGGGGTGGTCTAGGAAATGCTTTTGATGCATTTCTTGAGAGTGGAGAAGCGAGTCAGTATGTAGATGACGCAATTATCCGTCCAGATGGAGAAATAATTCACACTCATCCAGACGATACGCTTATAGCTACTCAGAATGAAGTCCATGAT
>PWFC01000008.1 GCA_003554025.1 Mollicutes bacterium | reverse complement strand
TCTTTTTCGCTGTTTGTCCAGGCTTCTTTGGCGTATTTGTAATTGTATTTTCTCCGGATTTCTTGCAAATCGCGGTTCAGGGCGTCGTATTTTTCTTTCGTGGTTTCGATGAGCGTTTCGCGCATGGGGTGTTTTTTGCGCAACTTCCTAAGCACGGCGTCCAAATGCGTCGTGCAGAGGATGGCTTGTTCTTTGTACGTTTCGAAAAAGGCTGCTTCTGTTAACGATTTGGCGAACCAATAAACATAAATCTTTTCGCTTTCGTCTTCGAGTTCGCAAAAGCGGCATTTGGCTTTGCGAAACTTTTCGCGGCCGATGCGGCGCATCTTGTATTCAAGCAGGTTTCCATAAAGAATCGCATGCGAAAGGGGTTGTTTTCTTCTGAGCACGCGTTCGGCGTGGTGCTTGCAGAACCCTTCGGAATCGAGAAACTCCCTCCGAGTGTCGGTGTCGGTGACCGCGCCTTTGAGCACACTCTCTATCCTTGATTCGCTCCTCTTTTCGACAAGGCCGCAAATCGGACATTTATCATACTTCATGCGGTGCATCAGTTCGTTTTTGATCATGTCTTTGCCCATGCAATCACCCTCATTCGCCTTCATTGAACCATAAGAACCGCTTCTTTGCAAGATTTTTGAAAAAAGCCGCAGCGCGGCTTTTGTGTGCAAATGGCGTTCCGGGAGGGAATCGAACCCACGACCTACAGCTTAGGAGGCTGTTGCTCTATCCTACTGAGCTACCGGAACGTCTAACTCATTGTAACATAATCAAGCGAAAAATGAGAGACGACTTGTGCTGTTCTGCCTTTAAATCAATATCGTTAAACCGCAGACAAGAAGCGTTTTAAGCCGTTTTTATGAGTTTCGTGATATAATGTTTAAGAGGTGATAAAATGGACACGAAACGATTGATTGTTTATCCGGTTTTGTTGGCCGCAACCTTGGCGATTGCAACGTTGGGGTTTACGGAATTTGGAACAGACGGGCTTTTCATTCCCTTCTTGGTTGTCATGGGGTATTTCACGGCGTTTTACATCGCCGCGCAAGTCCTCAAAAACAACTCCATCGTCGACATCGGCTGGGGGTTCGGGTTTGTGCTCGGCGCGTGGACGACCTTGGCGATTACCGAAGAACCGACCGTGCTTTCCTATGCGATTGTCGCGTTCATCACGCTTTGGGGACTTCGTCTTTCGCTTCGCTTGCTTCGGAGAAACTGGCGTAAACCCGAAGATTTCCGCTACGCACAATGGCGGAAAGAATGGGGCAAAAACGCCACCATCATCGCTTTTTTCAAAGTGTTCATGATTCAAGGCATCATCAATTTCATCGTCGGCGCAGCCGGGTATACGGTGATCAAGTTCAACGTCTTCGCATTGGACAACTACACCGCCGCCATTGTGATTTTGGGCTTTGTGATTTCGCTGACCGGGCTGTTTTTTGAAGTGGTCGGCGACGAACAACTCAGGCGCCACATCAAACGCGGTGAAAGCAAACTTCTTACAACGGGCCTTTGGTCCTTGACAAGACACCCCAACTACTTTGGCGAGATATTGATTTGGAGCGGCCTCTACATCACCGGCGCATCGCTCATCGATGCGGAAGTCAGCATGCTTTTCTACGCCGTGCTCATCTTGTCGCCCATCATCATGTCGACGGTGCTGATCAAGATTTCGACGCCGCTTTTGGAGCGAAACATGAAAAAATACGAAGGCTGGGACGAATACGCCAAGAAAACCCCGATGCTCTTCCCCTGGGGCAAAAAAGGATAGCGTACGACACCGGGGTTCGACCACCGGCCTTTTCGCCCTTCCCCAAAGGAAAAGGAGCCGTGAAACGGCTCCATAAAGGTCAAATGGCGTTCCGGGAGGGGATCGAACCCTCGACCTACGGCTCCGGAGGCCGTCGCTCTGTCCACTGAGCTACCGAAACGACTACTCCTTTTATATAACAAATCCCCGAAAATGTAAAGGGCGGAATGAATTTCCGCTCTTTTTTTAAAAGCCTTTCGTCTGTCCTTTAAAGGGCGGCTTTGCGCCTTCTACGTATTCTTCGACGCTCGGCCCTTTGAGCGTCTTAAGCCGCCATATGCCGTACAGGTAACTCAAAAGCAGCACCAAAAACGTCACCGGAAAGCCCAGCAGCGTGTTCGCCCAAGCGAGCCGCACAAGGTCTTCGCCCAAAAACAGATTCAAAAGCACGAAAAATCTTAGCGTAAGGAGCGCGAGCCACATCAACGTCACTTCCTGATACGCCGGGCGGATGTCCTCGCGCCAGTACCATTCAAGCGGAAAGCTCCGCGTGATGTGCGAAAGCCAGGCCGCAAGCGGACGCCGGACAACGACCGTCAAAAGCGTCAGCGCGATGAGCGAAGCGCTCCCCAAAAGCTGCGGAAGAAAATAGTCGCTCGCCCTGCCCGCGTAAAGCGCGTACAGCGAAGCGAAGAGCACGCCCAAAAGCCCAAAAAGCGCATACGCAAAAGCGCTTTTTTTCAAATAGCGGTACAAAAACAAAAGCGCGCCGCTTACAAGCGCGACAATGACGGCGGCCGAAAGCGAAAACAAAACGTTCACCACGACGAAAAGGAGGGTCGGAAAAATCGCATCGAGCGTTTTGCCTTTGAAGACGGTCCTGACTTCGTCGGCCAAATCGGCGAAGACTTTCTTCACACTCGCTCAACCCATCGTCCGAGCAACACGCTTTTCACGTTGTCGTGTTTCAACGAAAGCCACAGCAAATACACACTCGCCGTCAAAAAGCCGAAGACCATCATCAATATCACCCAGGGGACCGAGACTTGCCACTTCTCCCGGTAAACGATCCAAAGCGAAAAGAGCGCAAACCCGACGTACAAATCGACCACCGAGACAACGCCCCAGGGATTTCTCAAAAGTTCCCCGCCGTCTTCAAAAAAGTTTCCGTTCAAAAAACCGTTGCCGAGCACTAAAAGCATCGCCAAAGTTCCGGCGATCGCAAAACCGCGCAAAACGTTCATATACATCCCTCCATCACAATTTTACCATAGAACCGCGTGATTGGTCCTTTGAACGCAAACGTTTGCGTTCGTTTCGTCGCAAAAAAACTTGCGCCTTGGCGCAAGTTAGGTGCGTTTTTGTTTTTGCAGGCGTTCTTTCATCATGATGCCTTTGTATTTGGCGAGCAAGGTGAAGAAATCGGCGTCGCTTTCAGGCCTTGGCAGCTCGCGGACCGGGTCGTATTTGTGGGCGATTTCCCCAAGCAGACAAAGCGTGTCGGAGATGAGCGCGGAAAGCGCGCTTCGGTCTAAGGACACCTCGACATTTGAGGTGGTCAAATGCGCCAAATCCTTGTCGCGAAGCTTCAGAATCGATTGAATCAAGCCGGCGTACTCCTCGTGCAGACGCTCGTAATCGTTTATGATTTCTTCAAACGATGCCGGCTCGAGCTTCTTCTTGCCCTCGTCCTTTTCGAGGTAAAACTCGCGGTAGAACACATCCGCGTCGTGTTTTTCGATAAAATCGATCAAACGGACCAAGCTTTTCAAGTCTTTCGCCCGCTTGCGCGTCTCAAAGACTTTCGATAGCGAAATGATCGTTTCCCGCCACTTCGCCTCAAGCAGCCATTCCATGAAAACGGGCGCCTCGATGAAGGCGCAGTGGCCATCTTCTTCGAGTTCTTCCAACCGCTTGGCGAAGCTCACATTGTGCTCCGCTTTATAAAGCTCTTCAAACAGCACGTCAAGGCGCTCTTCGAAGGGTTCGGTCACAAACGTGTTCTTTTCGCGAATCGTTTTGATTTCCGCAATTTTCATGAGTTCTCCTCGCTTTCGACAAAGCTCACAAAACGTTTGTATTTGTTTTTGTCTTTCGGCAGTTCGATGGCCTTTTTCTCGATGGTGATCTCGCCATGAAGGCCGAAAGCGTCAAGTTCTTCTTCAATCCGCCTTTTCAAGCGCTCCGTGTCGAAATCCTCAAGCAAATCCACAAGCACGGTGGTTTCGCCAGGACGTTTTTGGACGGCTTGAAACTCGCGGATGGCGTCGCTTTCGGTGATGACCCACCGCGCGAACAAATCCGGATAGACAGGTTTAGGGTTTCCTTCTTGGTCGAGAAAATAAAGGATGTCGTCGTGGCGGCCGAGAATGTGCCTTACCGTGCGGAAAGCGCTCTTGCACGAACAGGGTTCGTCAAGCACGACCATGTCGTTCATCTCATAGCGGATCAGCGGTTGTGCGGTGTTGACAAGATTGGTGAGCACCATCTTGTGGCCGACGACCCCGGGCGTGGTCACGGGATTGCCGTCACGGTCGTAAAGTTCGAGATAGACGAGGTCTTCGTTGATGTGGAGGTTCCCCTTTTCGCAGGGACTGGCGATTTGGCCTTCGCTCGCCTGGTAGATTTCAACGACGGCGCAGTCGAAGGCTTGTTCGAAGCGCGCCTTCTCTTCGGCCGTCAGCACTTCGGCGTAGGTGATCACTTTTTTGAACCTTCCCGCCAACTCGTTTTTATGAGGCAGCAGGAAACGAAGCAGCGACGGCGGCGCCATCAGCAGGTTCGTGCTTTGCGTTTTGACGGTTTCGACGATGGTTTCCACCGGAGTCATCGTCGATAGGTATTTGAGCTTGAGGAGCGGCGCGTTGATGTCGTCGAATCCTTGCGAGAACACCCGCAGCATGAACAAGATCCGCAAGGGCAAGTCTCTTAAACTGATACCTCCGCTCGCCAAGAACACGCCCGGAAGGCGTTTCGTCAACGATTTCGGCGTGAGGAAGAGGCCTTTGTTGCCGGACGTGCCGCTGCTCAGGCCGACGACGAACTTGTCTTGGTAGTAGCCGAGATAGTCCTTGTTCTTCTCTTTGTCCACGGCATAGGCCATCACGTCTTCTTTGACAAGGCCGTGGGTGTTCAGTGTGGTGAAGTTTTCCATCATGGCCGTTTTGTCGATCGACGGAAGCTTGTGAAAATCTTCAAAGGACTCGACGGTTTTTCCTTCGAAGCGCTTTTGGTAAAAGGGACTGTGTTTCGCGGCGTGGCCGAGAAGTTTCTTCAAGGCGCGCCATTGATAGCGGTGCAGCCGTTTTTGCGAAAAGCGCTTGCGGTGGTGTTTCAGCCGCACATAATCGAGAACGGCCCTAATCACGTCTTTCCTCTCCCAATTGCTCGTATTTCGTGCTTGCATGGTAACGGTTCAGGAAGGCGAAGCGGAGCCATTCAATGGTGTAAACGTAGCCTTTCTTCTCCCAAAAGATGAACAGCAGCCCCCAAAGCAGGGCCAAGACAAAACCGAAAAGGAGCGCACCGCCCATGCCGGGTTCAAAGCCGAAGAGACGGTTCAATGCGACGAAAATCAAAGCCGCAACGACGGACTCGAGCACAAACGCGGTCAACCCGGCGACGCCGAAGCGCGAGAGAAACTTCGAAACTTTCCCTCTATTGGATGCGCGACGATCATCGAACAAACGAAGCGCCGAGAACACAAACGCCGTAAACAGCCCGATTTGCGCGACCATGATGAAATACCAGGTCGGATCGATCGAACGTTCGAGCATCGTCTCGGGGGCGAGCACGTAGCCGACGATGCCGATGATGAAATACGCCGCGGCCACGGGAAGGACGCGTTTTCGCACGCCTTTTAGATCGTAGCGTTCCACCAAAAGGGCCATCCATGCGCCAAAGAGCGCAAAGGCGAAAAACGGAAAGATGGGGTTGTTTTTGGCGACGAACCAGTTCAGCAATACCATCAGGCCCCTGCGGTTCTCCTCAACTGCGTCCATATACACTTCGTAAAGGGGGAGGCGCACATAGGAAAGGGCCATGAAAAGCGTCGCGCCCGCAAGCAGGTAAACAGGGGCTTTCTCATGGAATATTTTCCCCGAAAGCGCCTTGAAAAGCCCCGCCAGAAGCAACACGTTCAGCGAAAGCATCACCAGGCTGTCGACGTAAAAAAGGCGTTCTTGCGTCAACGCTTGGAAGCTTCCTTGGTTGATCAAGGAGACGAAAAGGCTCTCGTCCATGGTGGCGGTGTCGAAATCGACGATGCCGGGGCCGGTGAAGAGAAAATAGAAGTAGGCGATCGCCAAAAGCACCAAGCCGCTACGGACCATGTGGAGAAGCCGGCCCTTGCGGTTTTGTTTCCGGCTTTGCAGGTAGCCATGGGTGTGCACGAAGCCGCTCACGACCGCAAACAGCCCCGCAAACATTAAAAGGAGGCCGATGATGGTGACCACCACTCCGGGGTTTTCCATGTCGATGTCGTAAACGCCACGATAATGATAAAACGCACCGTGCAAGACAATGACGCCAAAAATGCCGATTCCGCGAAGCACATCCAGTCCGTAAAAATGTTTGGTCACCTTTCCACATCCCTTTCGTTTCCGTCAATTTCAATATACCACAACAGCGACGACTTGAGTAGCGCCATTTCAAAAAAGGAGACCGAAAAGTCTCCTTTGGGCAGGTTATTCCTCGGAATCCACTTGCGACCCGATGACATGCACAAAATAGTATTTCTCCACCTCGCGCCTCGCCGCTTCAATGTTTGCGCCCGCAAACATTTTCCCAAGCGTCGAAAAAGGCTTCTTCCTGATGAGATTGCGGTAAGTAT
>PWFC01000083.1 GCA_003554025.1 Mollicutes bacterium | reverse complement strand
GGCATCAAATACACCATCAGCTTGAACAGCCACACCGCATAATCGTCAAAAATCTTCTGATCCTCCAAACGAATCGCGGTCTCAAGAAAACTCAGATTATGCAAAATGTCTTCGAACATGCGTTGCCGTCTTTCTTCGTCATATTCCTCTTCAAGACGCTCATCGAGTTCGAACTGTCTTTGATACACTTTTTCGGCAATACGATGGTAACGAATCGGCAAATTGTGTGACAAAAGCCCCATATGAATCACCCCCGGTTCTTGCTTGTGCATATATTGTAGCATAGTATCGGCAAAAACACACTGCATGTACGAACGCTAAGGAAAAAGACAAACCCGAAATGGCGTTTGTCTTTCAACGTTATGCAAAGTGTGTATGCTTGACGACCCATTGCTTTAACTTGATTCTTAGCCACAGCCCGTATATACCAAGTGTGATGAGTGTCAACAAAAACCACTTGATGAAATTGCCAAACAGCTGTGAACCCTTGCCTTCGAAGGTCAGTTGCTTTCCGTCAACAATCGTGTGTTTCGAAAGCCAACCTTGTTTCATAGCGACCACCCAAGGCGTGCCGATGCCCACCGTAATCAAAAACAAAAACATCGACAACAACGAAATGCCAATCAATCCCAACAATCCACCGGTGAATTCCGACTCGTTCATAAACCCTCCTTATTTATAGACCTAGCTTCGGTCTTTTTGATTCTCGTATGCCGACTCGACTTCTTCCATCCATTTCGGGATGTCGATATCTTGCGGACAATGCTCCAAACAAACGCCGCAGGCGATGCAACGGTTTGCACGCTGTTCTTCGGAAATCTTCTCATAGCGGTGGATGAACCAGCCGCTTTGTCCGTCGATGGCGTATTGGTTGTATTTGTCAAAGACTGTCGGGATGTCCACCCCTTCGGGGCAGGGCATGCAATAACCGCATTTGGTGCAGGGAATGGTGCGTTTTTCCAAGAACGCTTCCAGCGCACGGTCGATAACGGCTTGTTCGTGGTCGTCGATAGGCGAGAAATCGGTAAGTGTCTCGATGTTGTCGCGGGTTTGTTCCATGTTCGACATGCCGCTTAAGACGACCATGACATTCTCAAAGCTCGCCGCGTAACGAATCGCCCAAGAGGCGACGCTCGCTTCGGGCTTCGCTTTTTTGAAGATGTTTCTAGCGTCCTCGCTCAACGTCGCGAGCGTGCCGCCGCGGACGGGTTCCATGACGATGCAGGGAACGCCGTAGTCCTTGACGATTTCGTATTGCCTTTTTGCGTCCTGAAACGTCCAATCGAGATAATTGATCTGCAGCTGAACGAAATCCCACGTGTGCGCGCGGATGATCTCTTCCAAAACTTCCGGAGTGTCGTGGAAGGAAAACCCCAGGTACCGGATTTTGCCTTCTTCTTTCATGCGGTATAAGAAATCCATCACGCCTGGTATTTTGTAGACCTCAAAACCCTTCTTGTTGAGCGCATGGCAGAGATAATAATCGAAATACTCGACTTGGCAGCGTTTGAGTTGTTCGTAGAAGATGCGTTTCACATCGTCAAGAGAGTCCACTTCCCACCCCGGCATCTTCGAAGCGAGGTAAAAAGACTCCCGCGGGTAGCGTTTCAAAGCTTTCCCCATGAACGGTTCGGAAAGGCCTTCGTGGTAAGGATAGGCGGTGTCGAAATAGTTGACGCCGTTTCGATAGGCGTAATCGATCATTTCCAACGCCTTCTCTTCGTCGATGTCGGGTTTGTCGTCGGTTAGTGTTGGAAAGCGCATGCAACCAAAACCCAACAGCGATGGATTCTCTTGAATGGGGCCGAACTTTTTCTTTTTCACATGCACCTTTTTCATGGAAATCACCTCGTAATTGCCCATGCAGCGGGCAAGAAATTTGTGTCGACGACCCGATAATGCGGGGCGTAGGCTTCACGGTAGGTTTCGCTATGCCTCAAAGGGGGCATGTCTTCTTTGAGATACTGTTCGAACAACTGCTTGCAAGACGCCAGGGAAAGGGGAATCTCACCGGCTTTGATCAATTCGAAGAGGTCATCGACTTGCGCCTGAAAAAGACCCAAACGTTTTTCGTTTTTGCCGGGCGAAGCTTCCAGCGAACGATGAAAACTCTTGGCAAGAACATCCAGATGTTTTTCTTTTAAAGGAAGATAAACGCGGGCATATCCGTGACCGATGTCTATAACCTCAGGAGTCTTTGGCGCTTTTTTCAATAAGGACTGTTCGTCGTTCAACCGCTTTTTAACGGTTTCGTGATCGGGGTTTGAAAAATGCCCGGGTCCAAAGGAATTTTGGTAGAAAAGCTTCAAAAAGTCCGTAATCTCCATTTTCGGATACCGCGCATAATGAGAAAGGATAACCTCTTTATGCTTCATGCCTTCACCTTCTTTCCCTATTTTTCATTGTAGCATTTTCCCGTGAAAAATCCCACCTCTTATTCATTTTGCCTCTTCATCGCAAAAAGTCTCTTCGCTTGATTTCAAGGGGGTTTGCCAGTACAATATGAATTGTGATGAAAGGACGTGCCTCACTCATGCTTTTATATGTCTATTCTTCCGGCAAAATCCCTCTAATCAAAGAGCTCATGCTTTCCATGTGGCCGACCGCAAACGTCGTCGCCAACAAGCCGCGTCTTTTTTGCATACGGCTAAACGCAACGCCCGAACAACCTTTGAGCGCTTTTCGGGAACTGATTATGAACGACGCCGATGTGAACCTTACGCTTGCTTTGATGCCCGAAAAAACGCAAGCCATCCTAACGGAAGAGTGGGTTGAAAAAGCCATACGCAAACTTCCCTACAGCAACGTGTCGCATGAATTTTTGGCCTATCATGTGGTTAAAAATTACCCAAACGCAAGAACGCCCATCCGCAAAAACATCGACCAAACCATGGAAAAGCATTTGAAAGATACCGTGCTCTCGCTCGCAAAAGCCGATTTGAACGCTTCAATCGCCGCAAAAAAACTCTACGTCCATAGAAACACCCTGCTTTACCGCGTCCACACAACTCGTGAAAAAACGGGCATTGACCCGCAGTCCTTCTTAGGCGCCGCTTTTTTCCATATTCTTTATACCGTATAACTTTGTGCACTATGCCCATAGCCACATCCGACTCGCTTTCTTATAATAGAAAATGAAAGCGAGTTTTTTCTATACTTAGGGAGTGAGACATTTTGGCTGATTTGACATTCAAGAACTTGAAGAAAGTGTTCGACAACTCGGTAGAGGCCGTAAACGACTTCAACCTCTACGTAGAGGACAAGGAGTTCGTCGTCATCGTCGGACCTTCGGGTTGCGGCAAATCGACAACGTTGCGCATGGTTGCAGGGCTTGAAAGCATTACTGAAGGTGAACTCTATATCGGAGAGCGTCTCGCCAACAACCTAGCGCCGAAAGACCGGGATATCGCCATGGTTTTCCAAAACTATGCGCTCTATCCACACATGAACGTCTACGACAACATGAGCTTCGGGCTGCGATTGAGAAAGTTTCCTAAAAAGGAAATCGAGAAGCGCGTGCAAAACGCCGCGGAAATTTTGGGCCTTGAAGACCTTCTCGAGCGCAAACCCAAGGCCTTATCCGGCGGACAGCGCCAGCGTGTCGCCTTAGGAAGGGCCATCGTCCGCGACGCGCAGGTCTTTTTGATGGACGAACCGCTTTCAAATCTCGATGCGAAACTCCGCGTAAAAATGCGCGCCGAAATCATCAAGCTTCACTCCCGTATCGAAACCACCACCATCTACGTCACCCACGACCAAATCGAAGCGATGACCATGGCCGACCGCATCGTCATCATGCGCGACGGCTACATCCAACAAGTCGGCACGCCTCATGAAGTCTTCACAAAACCGGCCAACCTCTTCGTCGCCGGCTTCATCGGCACGCCGTCGATGAACTTCATAGAAGGCGAAATCACGAGCGATCAAACGTTTAAGACCGAAGGATTCGAAATTTCAATTCCCGATAAGCATTTCACCGTGTTGAAAGAGAAAAACTACATAGGAAAATCTCTCACTTTGGGCATCCGTCCCCAGCACGTCCACGACGATAGGAAAAAGTTCGAAGAAAGCCCGAAAGACGTATTGGAGTTCAAAGTCGACATCGCCGAACTGATGGGCTCAGAAACCAACATCACCGCCCAAATCGGCAACCACGACATAACCGCCCGCGTTGACGCCCGTACGGATGTGGGCATCGGCGACACCGTCAAATTGATGCTCGATATGAACCACGCCCACTTCTTTGACCAAGAAAGCGAACAGCGCATCAATTAGATGTGTCCGAATGCGGACATTTAAGGAGGAACAGGCATGAAAACATGCCCCAGGTGCGGCCACAAACTAGAAAGCGGCACCGAAGAATGCCCCTACTGCGAACGTTGGTTTCAACGGATGGTCTCTTATCAAATTTTCCGACAAGGAAACATCGGTTTTGCGTTTTTGGGCTTCCTTCTACCCTTCATTGGGTTGATCCTCTATCTTTTCATCCGGCGTTCCGCCCCAGAAAGCGCAGCGCTGATTGGCTTCGGAGCCATTCTCAGTTCGGCGTTCGCGATTGTCCTCGGATTGCTTTTCCTGATAGTCTTATTGCTTTAACGTGATCTATGGAACAAACCATAAATCAAAAAAACAAACTTTTGAAAGGAGTTTGAGAAACAGTATGAGAAAGCTATTATTGGTTGCTCTATTGGCGGTATCGGGTATGGTACTCGCCGCTTGCGGATTGTTTGATGACGATCCGGAAGAAGTGGAAACCACAACCATCGAATTTTACAACAGCGAAGGCTGGGAAACCGTCTACGCCTACGCAGAAGATCGTGACGGCAACGAACTCTTAGGCCCAATGCCCGGCGAAGAAGCCGTGCAGCACGAAGAACGTGAAGATTGGTGGTCTGTCGAAGTTCCCGTTGAAAACGTGTTGAACGACCCGGTCGACATCACCTTTAACGACGGCGACGAAGAAGAAGCCGGAACCACAACCGTCAACCACCCCGATTACGTTTTTGTCACCATTGAAGCGGGCGAAACTTACGGCACGCGCGACAGCGCGGAATTCGCGATGCGCGATGTCGAAGACACTCGCGTGTATTTCTACAACAGCGAAGGCTGGTATGATGTCCGCGTTTGGGCTTGGGACGATGAACGTGATTTCTTCAGCAGCTGGCCCGGCGTTGAAGCCGAAGCGGCCGAAGAGGACGACTGGTACTACTATGACGTCCCCGCCGACATCAACGAACAAGAATTCGAAATCATTTTCAACGGTCTGCCTGAAGAGGATGCGGACAGCGACGACCGTGAACAAACCGACGACATCCCTATCACCGAACCCGGCATGGTTTATCTGACCGTTGAAAACACCGTATCGGATTCATTCGAAGCAGCCTATGACGCGCTTGAACAAGCTCGCGCGCAAACCACGGTCTACTTCTACAACAGCGAAGGCTGGGACAATGTCCAAGCCGACGTTACAAGCACCCACATGGATGAAGACCACACCTTGGTCGCCGAAGACGAAGGCGACGGATGGTTCTATGTGGATGTACCGTTCGCATTCCCTGAAGAGGAAAACGGCGATGAAAACGATGTATACTTTGACATCACCTTCCATGACGGCGACGACAACGAAGCCGCAACACAAACCATCGTCGACGACGGATTCCTCTATGTAACCGTAGATTCCATCTACAACCACATGGACGCCGCTGAGGCGTGGACCGACACCGACGAAGAAGACTTGACACGCATCTACTTCTACAACGTCCACGGTTGGGAAGAACTCAGCGCCTACATTTGGAGCGAAGAACCCGGTGAAGTACTCGGTGCTTGGCCAGGCATGGAAGCTTCTCACGATGAAGGCGACTGGTACTATGTCGACGTACCGATGGACCTTAACGAACACGAAACCGATGTCTTCATCTTCAACGGCATCGACCCCGAAATTGAAGACGAAGACGAACAAGGCGTACAAACCGGCGACATCGCCCTTGACGATCCCGATTATGTCTATCTCGCCATCGACGACAACGCCTATTCCAGCAAAGAAGACGCTGAAGCCGCAACTGAAGACGCTTTGGCCGGCACCACCGTCCATTTCTACAACAGCGAAGGCTGGGATGACGTTTACGCCACCGCAACCGGCGAAGATTTAGAAGAAGACTTTGAAGACGTAGCCGCCACAGAAGGCGAAGACGGCTGGTATAGCGTCGATGTGCCTTTGGTGATTGACGAAGAACTCTCCTTCGACATCGTCTTCCACGACGGCGATGAAGCGGAAGCCGAAAGCCAAACCGTTCAAATGGCATCCGATTTCACGTTCCAATACGTCACCATGGACGACATCTTCATCGACCAAACATGGGCCGTCACCATGACCGACGCTGAGGAAAACCTCGTAGAATTCTATTTCTACAACAGTGAAGAATGGACCGACGTCCATCTGCACTCTTGGGGCAGCGAAGACTTCGGCGGTTGGCCCGGCGTCCACATGGAACAAGTTGACGAAACCGATTGGTACAGCGTGACCATTCCTGTCGACTTTGCCGAAACCAACGACGAAGATTGGGGCATCATGTTCACATCCGCCTTTGACGGCGAACAAACCGGCGACATGAACTATGTCGACCAAGACCATGTTTATTACACCATGGACGACGTCTTCGAATCCAAAGAAGACGCCGAAGCCTCACTCGAAGACTAACGCTTTCCTATTGCTTAACCCAAGGGAAGGCGAACCCTCCCGGGTTTGCCTTCCCTAATTTATGGAAATACCATTTGGAGGGAACACAATGATTGTACGACGCATTTTGATTGCGGCCGCGATGGCCATCGCGCTTTTAATCGCCGGTGGAACCATCCGCGCAAGCAACGCCGAAACCTTGATCGTCAACTATTTCCGCTACGACGACGACTTCTCCTTCTTCGATTCGGTCTGGCTATGGCCTGAAGCCCCCGACGATGTCGCCGATGAAGGCGAACGCTACATGTTTGATGAAGATACCGACTTCGGCAAACAAGTCGAAATCGACCTTAACGAAACCAACCTCTATGGCGCCACGGAAGTCGGCGTGATTGTCCGCGGCGATACCTGGGACCGCCGCGACGTCGCTCAGGATTTGCACATCGACATGAGTGAAGCCGACGACCAGGGGGTCGTCGAAGTCTTTCTGATCCAAGGCGTCCCGATGGTCTATTACAGCGAGGAGGAAGCCGACACCTCGCATCGCATATTGTACGCGACCTTTATGGACCAAGAAACCATCGACTTCCGTACCACCAAGGAAGTCGAAAATGAGAACGTCGAAGTCATCGGTAACGGCGACACGTTGGCTATCGACGAGTTGGAACTCGACGGCCTTGAAGGCACCATTACCCTTGAAGAGCCGATCGATTTATCCAAACAGCACACCTTAAGAGCCGATTTGGGTGAAGAGGACATGGCCGAAACGCCGATTGGCCTGCAAGGCGTCTACGACAGCGACGAGTTCCATGAAGAATACGGTTACGACGGCGACCTAGGCGCTTTATACACCGAAGAGGAAACCGAATTCAAACTATGGGCCCCGCTTGCAAACAGCGTGGACTTGAACCTCTATGAAAAAGGCCACACCGCCTCGCAAACCGACTATGACGGCAACGAAGGCGTGGACGAGCCTTATGAGACCATCTCCATGGAACAAGGCGAACAAGGCGTCTGGTCTCACACAGTGGATGGTGACCTAGATGGCATCTACTACACCTTCACCGTCGACAACGGCGAGTTGGACCCCAGCGGACCTCATGAAGTCACCGACCCCTACGCCTACTCGGTCGGCCTTAACGGCCAACGTTCGATGGTGGTCAACTTTGAACGTCAAAACCCCGAAGGCTGGGAATACGGACGCTCTCCTGGCACCATCGATTCTTACGCCGATACAATCATCTACGAATTGCATGTGCGCGATTTGACCTCGCACGAATCCTGGGACGGCACCGAAGATTATCGCGGCAAGTTCCTAGGCCTCACCGAAGAGGGCACGACGCATGAAGGCGTGAAAACCGGCTTCGACCACATCAAAGAACTAGGCGTCACCCATGTGCACCTCCTGCCTGTGATGGATTTCGGCATGGTCGATGAAACCCGCCTCGACGACGAAGACTACCACGGCATACACGACGGCATCTTCAACTGGGGCTACATGCCTCGCCATTACAACGCCCTTGAAGGCAGTTATTCGACCGATCCTTATCACGGCGAAGTCCGCGTGCAAGAATTCAAAGAAATGGTCCAAGGCTTCCACGAAGCCGACATCGGCGTCATCATGGACGTCGTCTACAACCACACCGGACAATCGGCCGATTCGAACTTCCACCAGATTCTTCCGGGCTACTACCACCGTTTGAATCCGGATGGCACCTTCTCAAACGGCTCCGGAACCGGCAACGAAACCGCGAGCGAACGCGAAATGTTCCGCAAATTCATGGTCGATTCTTTGACGTTTTACGCCGAAGAATACAACATCGACGGTTTCCGCTTCGACCTCATGAAGCTGCATGACGTCAAGACCATGAACACCCTAGCCGAAGAACTTCACAAAATCGATGAAGACATCGTTATTTACGGCGAACCCTGGACAGGTGGCGAATCGCTTCTTCCCGACGAAGAATCCGCCTACAAACACACCCTCGATGAAATGCCGGACATCGCCGTGTTCAACGACGATTCCCGCGACGCCATCGCGCAAGGCAGCGCCTTTGACAGTTACGGCCGCGGCTTTGTCAGCGCCATCGACGGACGCGACCATGAAGTCAAACTCGGCATCACCGGCGGGCTCGACATGCCCGGACTAAGAACGTCCGAACTTCCCGACGGCGCTTACGCCACCTCGCCTACGCAAATCGTCAACTATGTCTCCGCCCACGACAACAACACCCTTCACGACAAACTCGTCCTTGCAACGGGAGCGGATATGGACAGCGAAGAGGACATGGCCGACATCGTCCGCAAACACAGACAGGCGAACAACATCGTGCTGACCTCACAAGGCATCTCCTTCTTGCACGCAGGCGTCGAGATGCTTAGAACCAAGCCATGCATAGAACCCGACGCCGGGGAATACACTTGCGACGAGGACGGCCTCTTCGACCACAACTCCTACCGTTCGCCCGATGAGACCAACCAATTCGACTGGAACCGGAAAGTCGAATACTACGACACGTTCGAGTTTTACCGCAACCTCATCCATATGCGCAGGGAAAAAGACGTCTTCACACTAGCTAACGCCGAAGAAATCGAAAGTTCCTTGAACTTGATGGCCAACGAAAACGGCCTGATCTCCTATGCGCTTCACGACGAAGACGACGACTGGGCCACCACTCTCGTCGTCCACAACAACGGTTCGACGTCCCGAACGTTCGACGTTCCCTACGGCACTTGGAACGTCGTCTCGACCACCGATGAAATCGGCGCCATCGACGAAGACACCACCCTTGAGACCCTATACGTCCAAGATGGCGGAGAAACCATCACCTTAGACCCCAACGATTCCTACATCATGTACAGCGAAACGCCGGTCAACGTTTTCGCAACACAACCGCCGGCGGAAGACCCCGATTTCCCTGTCGCCACCGTCGTCATCACCACGGTCGGCGTCTTGGCGGTCGCGGGCATCGGCGTCGCCGTTTACTTCTACAAGAAACCCTGAACACGAACCAACCGGTAAAAAAAGGTCTTTCCTGATCGATCAGGAAAGACCTTTTTGTGTGGAGTCGTTAATCGTGGAGGGATGGGTCGGCGTCGCCGATATCAAGCACGATGGTCGAACGCGGCGAAAGTTCGAAGGCATCGCCCGTATCGTTGAAATCGTGAGAATCGTAAACGATGGTGTATTCGTTTAGATTATGAGGCGTAGTCCTTTCGTTTGAATCCATGTTGTGAAGGACGAGGTATGTGGTCTGTTCGCCGCTTCTCGTATACGCCATGAACCGGTCGCTGCCGGTGTCGACGGTTTCAAGCGTTCCCGAAGAAAGCGGGGCGTGCGACCGCTTCAGATCGATGAGCTCGATGTATTGGTTCAAAAGCGACCCGTCGTCTTCAAGCTGTTCTTCCACACCGGGCAACTGGGCGTTGTAATCGTCCCAATGGCGGATGGAACCGTGCCCCGTTCCATAAGTGCCGACCGTGTTGTAGGGGTTGTCTTCGCCCCAGATGAAGGGTTGACGTTTTTCAGGGTCCGCGCCGGAACCGCTCATGCCGAGTTCTTCTCCGTAATACACCCAGGATATGCCGGGGAGGGTAAAGAGAATGCGCGCGGCCAATGCGGCGCGTTCTTCGCTCATTGAGAAAGTGTTCATCACGCGGTTCATGTCGTGGTTTGAGAGGAAGATGGAATCGATGTAATCGTCGCGAACGCTCTCATAGGAAGCACGGCTCGCGTTCAAGGTGTCGATCACATCGTTGTGGCGGCCCCGATTGACGGCTTCTTTGATTTCCGTGGCCAGTTTGAAGTTGAACGCGGAATCCATGCCGGCGTAATAGTTTGAGAGGTATTGGTCGCTTTCCGACCAAATCTCGCCGACGATGAACGCGTCTTCGTCCACGTTTTTGATGTGGGCGTTGAATTCTTTGAAAAATTCCACGTTCTTCGTTTGCGTGTCGGTGCCTTCGGGGTATTGGTTGTGGTCGTAAATATGCTTGGCCGCGTCGATGCGGAATCCGGAAATGCCTTTGTTGATCCAAAACTCGGCGATGCGGTAGATTTCTTCACGAACAGGTTCGTGCTCGTAGTTGAGTTCGGGCATCTGGTCCCAAAAAGAACCGTAATAATACTCGCCTTCATATTCGTGCCAGCCCGCGGTTCCCGGATAATCGCTCAAATCGTCGGCCCACGTATACCAATCGCGGTAATCGTCTTCACCGGCACGCGAACGTTGAAACCACACGTGATTGAAAGAGGTGTGGTTGATGACGAAATCCATAATGACCAAGATATCGTGCTCGTCCATCACGTCCATGAACGCTTCGAAATCGTCCATGTCGCCAAAGGCGGGGTCGATGCCGTAATAATCGGTCACATCGTATTTGTGATAAGAAGGCGATGGGTTGAAGGGGTTCAGCCAAACGCAGTCGACGCCGAGCGTTTCACTCAAGTATTCGGCGTTTTCGGCGATGCCCGTCAAATCGCCATCGCCATCGCCGGTGCTATCGGCGTAAGCGATGGGAAAGATTTGGTAGCACACGTCGATGTTTTCGCCGTATACGCTTGAACTCGGCGCAATCTCATCGGGAGAGAATCGGTCTTCAGGTTCGGTCGGGTCGGTTTCGCAAGCGCTTGCCACTACGGCCACAAACGCCAGCGTCAGCAAAATCAAATATTTTTTCATCGGTTTTCATCCTTTCGGAAAAAAAGGCTCTTGCGAGCCCTTTTTTGTTAATCGCGAGTGTTGTTGTTCTCGATCCAATACTCGGCGGCGTCCACGATTTCACTTTGCGTCGCGGCCGCATCGCGCTCGCCGTCCCAAAGCTCAATCAGATAGTCTTCGACGCCAATGTTATAATAGACGCTCATCGCGCGTACTGTCGGGTTTTCAGGAAGGGTGGCCGCTGGCTCAAGATAGTGATGCTCCATGCCGGCAACCATGTCTTCTTTGAACTCGTCTTCAATGTTTTCGGGATAAATTTCCGCATCTTCTTGGAGCGCGGGGAGATAGGTTGAATTGTTGATCATCATTTCCATGGTGTCTTGGGTATAAAGCCATCTCATCACTTCGTTGGCGGCCGATGGGTATTCGGTGTAGGAGTTGATGACAAACCCCTTGGTCTTGTAAAGAGCCGAGAGATCCTCTCCTTGCCAGGTCGGGATGGTGGAGAACTCGAACTCGTAGCCATATTCATCGATCGCGTCGTTTACATCCATCCAGGTACCGACCATACCGAAAGGATAGTCTCCGTCAAGATAGCCGTCCCAGCGCCATACCATGTCGGCGCCGCCGCGGATGCTTCCGGTTTCGTCAACGCTCATGTTGGTGTTGGAAAACTCTTCTAGGAATTCAAGGCCGGCGAGGAATTCTCCGGTGTCGAATTCGGGTTCGGTGTACGTCTCTTCGCTATAAATTCTCCAGCCTCCGGCGGACAACTGCGGGAAGGCCGACCACACTTCGGCAACACTGATGGGGAAGAATTCAAGGATGTCGTTGCCTTCGAACTCGGGACGGTCGCCCGGTTCAGCGCCATAGTTTTCCGCATAGTCGAAAATGTCTTCCCAAGTGGCGAGTTCGGCGGGCAGGTTGTTTTCGGTACGGTCGTCTACGTCAACGCCCCAATCTTCAAGCATGGTTTTGTTCCAAGAGAAGACCATGGTGTCGTAAAACGCGGGCAATAGGAAGTTGCCGAGAATGTTCACTTCTTCGTACACTTCATGGGTCTGCTCTTCGCCGACCTCGATGAAATAGTCGTGCAAGCCGCGCACCGCGTTTTCACGGCCGATTAGCTCGTTGTCGATGACAAGCGCAACATCTGGCGCTTCATCTTCCAAAAGCTCTAACCCTTCCATGCCGCCGTCCTCTTGGTTGACCGAGTCATAGAAAGTGTAACTCAACATGCCTTCATACTCCGGGAAATCCTCGTTCCATTGTTCAACGATAGCGGCGCCCAATTCGTCACTGTCGACGCCGATTGTCAGTTCTGCGCCTTCTTCAATTTGGAAACGGCCTTCGTCTTCGTCGAACATAACCGTTTCTTCATACTCCTCGCGTTCGCAAGCCGCAACCGCGAACACAAAAAGCAATGATAATACAAATACGCTCAGTTTTTTCATGATTCTTTTCCTCCTCCAATGGATTTTTATGTATTTTGTAATAAATCTTGTGCTTATCCCTCAATTAGAAACAACCGCTTCCTAGATTCTATAGTAAGGATTGGTCGGTCGTATACACGCGATAATAAACCATAACCACGCGAATCAAATAGACGATGATAAAGACCAAATTGGCCCATCCGAAGATGAAATACCCAAGCATAGCGCTTAACAGGGCGGGGCCCGTCATGGCAAAGACCGTGAGTTTAAAAGCCGAAGCGAAAGTGATGCGTTTTTCATCCATTCGGTAGTTCAACAACAAGAACAAGGCCGCCACAAAAAGGGCATAAAGGCTCACCTGCAAAAACTGCGCCGAGTAAAGCAACACAACGTTTTGCATGATGTCCGCGTAGTAAAGATTGTAGAGATAATTGTCGGTAAACGCGTTGTAAAACGCCTCCGGGTCGTCTCGGCCTTCCGCTTCTTCTTGCACGGCCGAAAAATCCAGATTGCCGATGAGCAGGAAGTTTCCGCCTACGGCGTAAAGCCTGCGCGAAGCGTCTTGATCGTCATCCACATACACTACGGTAGACCCGCTCGGTGTAAAATAGATGGTGGATTCTTCGATGTCGTTTGCATCGGGCGTTTCCTCGGCGTAGACGAAGCGGTAGGCGGCATACGTTTTTTCATACGCTTCGTCGCAGACCATTTCATACTCTTCTATGCGGCAGTCGATGTCGTCTTCATAAAGCTCGACAAACGCGGCGTGGACATTTTTCAAATCTTCGGGTTCGTCGGCTCCATCAATCACTCCGAAGAACGCGGGAATGCCGACAAGAACAATATTCACAAGCAAAAGCAACAACGTCAAAAGTATCGGAGCCCTATACGCTTTCAGCACCAGTTTATGGTTGTAAAGCATTTCCACAAACGTCAACAGTTTATTTTTCAAGGATTCACCCGGACGACAACATCCACTAGCCTTTCTCCGCGCCCGCGGTCAACCCGTAGGTGATGTATTTTTGCATGTAGATTTGCACCATCATAACCGGCACGGCGATGAACATCGCACCCGCCATGAACAAGATGGGTTCAAACGGCGTGGTGGCCGGGTCGTTCATGCGCACAAGCCACATCGCAACGGTTTCGTTGTTCGGCATGACGATGGATGGCAAGATGAAGTCAAGCCATGGCGCCATGAACGCATTGACGGCGATAAAGCCCATAATCGGCGCGGCCAAGGGCACGATGATTTTGATCATTATTTGCAAGTTCGTCGCCCCATCAATCGCCGCGGCCTCATCAAGCGATTTCGGAACGTTGCGCATGAATCCCCGGACGATGAACGTGTTGAACGGAATGGCGCCCGCCACATAAATCAGCGATAGATAAAACGGATTGTTCAACCATCCGAAGACTCGGAAGAGCAGGAAGATGGCGATCATACCCATGAAACTCGGAAACATTTGCAACCCCAGCATGAAAAGCAAGGAGGGTTTTTTTCCGCGAATCCGAAATCTGGTGAACGCAAACCCCACAAGTGAAGACAAAATGACCACAAGAATGGTCGTGATGGTCGCAATGAACAGCGTCGTCAAAAACGCCGCAGGGTAATCCGGAAGCGCTTGTCCCGTACCGGAACGGTAGGTGAACACCTCGCGGTAGTTGTCCAAAGTGAAACTTCTAAGCGTATCAAGCGTTGGCGCGAGCGGCCCATCCCGCAAGCGGCGCACGCCGGAGAAAGCGGACGACACCATATACCAAATCGGCGTAAGCACGATGAACACCCAAACCAAGAGCCATATATGCGTTAGGGTGTAGCCGACGGCTTTTTTCACATAATGGCCGTAACGGTCCAAAAATTTTCGCAGGGAAGATTGTTTTTGGTCCATGCTAATCCTCCTCCCAGAACGACTTCAGTTTAGAGAGATAATAGATTGAAATGACGCCGATTAGGATGAAGACAAGAATCGAATACACGGCCGCCAAGTTGTAGGCGTCGTGGTCGCCCGATTCAAAGGCCATGCTGTAAATCCACGAAATCAAAATGTCGGTCTGACCGGGCGCAATGCCGCGAAGCGCATGCGGCACATCGGCCGTCCTATATCCCGGACCGCCACCGGTCAAGAAGTAAATGGCGCCAAAATTGTTGAAGTTGAAAGTGAACGTCGTGATGATGACCGGGGCCGTCGCACGCAAAACCCAAGGGAACGTAATGAATCGGAATTTCTGGGTGGAGGACCCCCCGTCGATGTCGGCGGCTTCGTATAATTCGTTCGGGATGGTTCCCAAAACCCCAGTTATCAAGAGCATGAAGAATGGGAACCCCAACCATAGATTGACGACGATGATGACAAAGCGGGCCAAATTCGCATTGTCCCGATGGGTAAACCACTGTATGTTGCCCGTGCCGCCTTCGCGGCCAATCAGGCCCAACCACTCAAAGAAGCTCCGAGCTTGATCAAGCAATCCGGCTTCGATCAACAACCGGTTGGCAAGTCCGTCGGTCGGACCGAAAACGTTGGAGAAGACCAGCAAAGAAACCATGCCGGGAATGGCCCAGGGCAAAATCAAAATCAAACGCCATACTTTTTTGAAGAACACATATTTGCTTTCGATGATCAACGCTTGGATGAAACCCAAAATGTATACGGTGAGACTGCTAACCACTGCATAAAACGCCGTCCAACGGAAGACGCGAATGAAGAAATCTCGATAAGCGGGTTCAACCCCGAAAACTTCCCGGAACGTAACAAGTCCATGCCATTCAATCAAATCCGAACGCAGCGAGATGGCCGAATCGTAATTGGTGAACGCAACCATGAAGGAAAACGCAAACGGAATGACAATGAAAAGCAAAATCAAAGCGATTGCGGGGATGATGATGAAATACGCAAAATATTCATCCCAAATCCTGCGAATCCATGTTTTGAAACTCTCCACTTTCATGCCGGCGCGGATTTTCATGTTCGTCACATACGCATCGCGCATGCTGTAAATCCATAAAGCGAATAGGAAAATCACCAATACCAAGACAATGACGCCTTCGCCCATGAGCGTTCGCGAGTTGTCCGCGGCCAACCAGTCGTACGCATAATCCTCCGTGACCACCGTACGGCCGCGATAGGTCGCTCCGGCAGTCAAGGCGCCTAAGGTGAAAAATCCCCAAAGCCCTCTCATGAAGATGCCGCCGTAGTCGCGGAAGAAATAAAGGGTGTCTTCGGCGGGCATGCTCGCGATTTCACCGGGAGCGTATATATAATCGCTTGTAATCAATTCAACAAGCAGAAAAATGAGAAAAACCCCCAGCAAGGGGGCCCCTTTATACCACTGCTTGTTGCGGAATTGGCCCAATCCAATCAAGAAAAAACTCGAGAGGCCCCTCCGAAACGATTTCGGGTTATATTTCGCCGCACGAACAATGCCGACGAAGAATTTTTTGACGCCCACAACGATTGCCTTGAGCAAACGAAAAACACTCGCAAACAAGTTCACAATTTTTGTGAGGACAAACAGCGTCAGTTTCACCGGTGGTGCCACCAAATGTTTCCAAACGATTTCCGGTTCTTTTTTCTTAAGGCGTTCCGGTGCGGATAAAGCGCCAAGATACAATCGCTTTATTGTTGCTAAAGCTCGTTTGATTCCATGCATCGTGTCAGTCCCTTCCGGTTCCAAGGTGAATCGTAAATGGCGACATCTGTGCTGAAAACCACTTACATGATAATTTTACCAAATGCATAAGACCTTGTAAACGCTTTTACTTAGGCAAGAAACACCGATAAAACCGTTTTCATACAATGGTAAGTGCGCTTTTTCCCGCATGAATCTTTTTGAAAGAAAATGGAAAGCCTCACTGTGAGTTTCAAAAAAATGGCTCTTTGCGCCATTATCGTTTGATATTCAAAAGATTTTCACGCCCTTACCATCGTTTTCGATATATCCGGGCTTCATAAGGTTTGAAAAGGCTTGCATCGCTATTTTCAACGTTTGTCTTGAAAACACTGTAATCCTTTACATGTTCAGGCAATGAGATTTCTATCGATACCTCTTTGAAATTGGCGGCGACGAAATACTCGTGCTCATCTCCTTGGACATGATACAAAAAGTTTTCGGGATGGTTTTTCTGATAGAAGGTCGCTTTGGAAAAGGCCAAGCTTTCCTCACGGCGAAGTTGAAGCAATTCCTTGTAGATTCTCCATATGGAGTCGGATGCGTTCTTTTGTCGATCGACGTTGATGCGTTCATAATTGTTGTTTACGGGCATCCAAGGCGTTCCCTCGCTAAACCCGGCGTTCTTTTGGCCGTTCCACTGCATAGGAGATCGGCCCGAATCGCGCGATCGATCTCGCAAGGCTCGCATAGCGGTTTCATGAGACGCTCCGTTTTGACGAAAATTTTCGTATTCGGTGAACACTTCCACATCGCGGAAATCTTCAAGACGCTCATAGTCGACGTTTGTCATCCCGATTTCTTCTCCATAATAGACAATCGGCGTTCCCGGCAACATATATAGCGCTATAGCGAGCATCTTTGCGCTTCTTTCCCAATACTTTCCATCGTCGCCATAATGCGACACAATGCGAGGGTGGTCGTGGTTGTGCCAGTAAATGGCGTTCCAACCCTTTCCTTGCATGATGTCATGCCAGTGAGAAAGGCTTTTTTTGAGTTTGACGACGTCGACTTCCCCTTTGGCCCATTTTCCGGGAGTCAAGGCGTTTTCTGCGTCCGTATCCACCCAGCAGTGTTCAAAATGGATGAGCATGTTGAATTCATGCGAATCAAAACCGGCGTAACGAAGCGCCTCTTCTTTGGTCGCTCCTCCGGCTTCGCCTAGCACAAGCAAATCGTTGGGCTCGAAGAGTTCTTTTCCGAGTTCTTCTAAGTATTCATGGTGTTTGGGCAAGCCGGAAAAATTCTCATACCCGGGATAAGTGTCGGGAAAATCCCAGTTCTTTTCCAAATGGTTCGAAGCGTCGACGCGGAAACCGTCAACGCCCAATTGAATCCAAAAACGAATGACGTCTTTCATCGCTTCGCGCATCTTTTCGTTTCGCCAATTAAGATCCGGCATTTTTTCGCTGAAAATGTGGAGATAATACTCATCGGTCTTGTCGTTATAAGTCCAGGCCGGGCCGCCAAACCAAGAACGCCAGCGCGTCGGTCGCTTGCGCTTGCCTTTTTCGTATTTGGGCTTTTGCCAAATATAGAAATCTTTATAGACCTCATGATCGGGATGCTTTGGGTCGCGCGCGGCTACAAACCAAGGGTGTTCATCGGAAGTATGGTTGAGAACCAGATCAATGACAATCTTCATTCCACGATTGTGAGCTTCCCTAAGCAATGTTTTGAAATCGTCGAGTGTCCCGTAGTCGGAAGAAACTTTGTAGAAATCCCGAATGTCGTACCCGTTGTCGTCCATCGGAGAATCGTAATGCGGCGACACCCAAACGGTGTCAACGCCCAAATCCTTCAGATAATCGAGCTTTTGCACGACGCCGCGCAAATCGCCGATGCCATCGCCCGTCGTATCTTTGAAACTCCGTAAATACACTTGATAAAGTATGGCTTCCTGCCACCAATGCTTTTGCATGAAAACGCTCCTTTAAAAATGGTGAAATACTGTAACGCGCCTAATGAACTTCAAGAATAACCCTTTTAACCAAACGCTTTGTGCCATCTGTCACAATATCTGTTCAATAATCAGCACCACAAGCATCAAAGACGCCAAAACCAAAGCGGCGATATGCGAAGTACGGTACATTTTCGCCATCTGCGATCTCGCTAGGGCGATGTCTTTTTGGTTTTCCCGAAGGGAAACAATCAAAACAACAACAGCGCCAACGTTCACCGCAAACGAAAGAATCGTCAACCAAAAGGCCTCAGTCTCCAAAAAATAACGAAGACCGACGGTGGTTAAAACAAGCGCTATTCCGATATACAAAAGCAACGTCGCTTTTTGCATAAATGTCATCCTTTCTCTATGTGTCGACGATTTTATTCTATCATAGTGAGGGCGTGGGGGAAACCGTGAACGCTTAAGCCATCAATTGCTTTTTTTGAGCACTCGGCATCTTTTCCATCGCATAACGGTATGCAAGACGGGGCATTTTCGTGTTGTTGGCGTCTAAAAAAGAAAACACGGCCAAAGCGTCTTGTTGCGACAACGCTTTCAGCATCCAGCCGTATCCTTTCAAAACAAGGTAGTGTTCATCAAACATCAAAGCCTCCGCAATGGAAAACACCTGTTGTTTGTCGTAGACACCCCTGCGTATGGGCAAAATGACACGACGGCCTCGGCGCGTCGTACTGGGAAACGTTCGCTTTTCATACAAGCGAACACGCGATCAAAAAACGACGGATACATCTTGAAAAGCTCGCCCAAAGCGTGCGTGCAAAAATCGTCACAATCGCTCCAATCCTTTACATAATCGAACAGCCACCGTTTGAAAACATCAAACGTCTTCTTTGTGAATTCCCTTCTTCTTCTGTGCGCCCAATCAAAAGCCATCATCTTGTGCGACCAATTTTCCGTTTTTAACATCGTTTCGCAACGCTTTAAAAACTCTTCGAACGAAACATCTTTCATGGCACGATAGATTTTTGCGCTCGCCTTGCGAACGCTTGGCGTATCGAATGTGCGCAAAGCTTTCAGTTGAGATTCAACGTTTTTCAATAGATTCTCCATACGACCACCACTTTCTTATGTTTGTTTTGCAAAAAGCCGGCAAAGGCCGGCTCATTCTTCGTTGCTGTTTTCTTCCAAAAGATTCTCAAAGTATTTACGGGCGTCTTCATAACCCCATTCATAGAGTTTTACCGCATGCTTGCGGCTGAAATCCAAAATGCCGCCTAAATACCCTTTGTGCTTGATTTCGTGGAATTTGACGGAAGACCACTGTTTTTCGGGCCTGTAAAAACGCTGCCTGTGCAGATGCACAACGACAATTTCATCGCAACCGGCATCGACTAGGGGTTTTATGGGAACACGGTCGAACACGCCGCCGTCGTAATACTTGCGCTCTTCGTATTCTACCGGTGCGAACAACACCGGAATCGAACAAGAAGCGACAATCGCTTTGTGGATTTGTTCGTTGTTCAACTCTTTCAAAGGAAGATAAATCGCTTTTGAGTCTTTGCCGATATAATGCTTGTAAGAGGCCTTCACCAATTCGAAGATGCCCTCGTCCTTTTTCCCTCCGGGTGACACGGTCACATAGGTTTCATGCTTGCGAAGGCAATCGTAGTCCACGGCTTTAAGCATGACTTCTTCAAACGTATCCATGGTGTAAATCCCCCGGTCCATATCGATTAGACGTCTGCGAACTTCTTCTTCACGTTTATCGGTCTTGTTTTTAGGAAACGTTTCTTCGGGGAGATTGTCCCAAACCTCTTTCGCCTTGTCGATGGAACGCGAGACCACAACCGCCATGTTCGCCGACCCAATCGACGTCCCCGAAAACGCTTGGAACTTAGAAAAAATCCCCAACTCTTTCATGGCCGTCAACGCACCAATTTGATAGGGGCCTCTAGCGCCGCCACCGCTTAAACAAAGACCAATCTTCTGACCATTCAATATCTTTTTCTCGTTGGTTTGCATACAATCCCTTCCTTTATCGAAAACACATATGCGTTGCTGTTATCATTATAAAACATGTCGGCCGAAAACACTATGAAATCAGGCGACTAAAATGCATTCATCGTTTTCAAACGTTTAAAGACGCATCTTTCATTGAAATGTTTCAACCGTTTACACTGTGATATTTCTTGCATATATCCCCCCATTGTGTTAAATTTTTATAACAACAGCCCTTTCGGAGGTGCTAAAGACATGAATGCCTACACCCACGACGACCGCACCGGATACACATAGCGTTTTCTTGTATTTTTTAGGTTTCTTACATTTAGAAAGGAAGGAAAAAAATGCCTGAACAAGACGCTACGGAATACAGCATCCGTTTTGCACGATATTCGGATTTGAAACGTGTCACCGACATTATGGAAAGCATGGAAGAACAAATCGACGACACTAGCATTTTTGTCGCCGACGACGAGTATTTCATCAAAAGCCATATTGAACGAGAAGGATTCATCGTCGTCGCCGGACACAAGAAGAAAATCGCCGCCTTTTTGATTGTCCGCTTTCCAAGGGACAGCGAAGACAACTTAGGGCGCGACATCGGTTTAAACGAAGACGACCAATGGAAAGTCAACCATATGGAATCTGTCATTGTCGTCGACGAACACCGCGGCAACGCCCTCATGCAAAAACTGATCGAATACTCCGAACCCATCGCCAAGTTCATGGATTACCCCATCGCGATGGCGACCGTCTCCCCCGACAATCCATACAGCCTCAACAACTTTTTGAAGATGGGCTACAAAGAAGTTTTGCGCAAGAAAAAATACGACGACGTCGAACGCATCATTCTTCGAAAAGACCTTTAACATCCGAACCCCGCTTGTCCGACAAGCGGTGTTTTTCTTTCAAGTTCAAACGAATGGGTCAATTCTTTTGTTTCAACGCGGTTTATTTAGTATAATACAAGCAAGCCACCAAAAGAAATGAGGGGATGCCTTTGGAGTTTTTGCAAGAGCTTTTCCGCCTTTACGCCGACCGCAGCGACGACTTTATTCAATACATCAATCGGCACTTGTATTTGACGCGAATGGCGGTTATGTATATTACCCTAGTCAGCTTGACCGTGGGCACTTTGATGACATACAGCAAAAAGCTCGCCACAATCGTGCTAGGCGCGACCAACTTTTTGTTCACCATTCCCTCCGTTGCCTTGTTTGGCTTTTTGATTCCTTTTACGGGGCTTGGTGTGCGAAGCGCCATCATCGCCATGAGCGTCTATGGAGCGTTGCCGATGATTCGAAACACCTATGTCGGACTCAAAGAAGTGAGCGGCGATGTCATCGAGTCGGCCATCGGCATGGGAAGTCGAGAGTGGCAATTGTTGCTGTTTATTAAGTTTCCATTGGCCCTCCCCGTCATCATCGCCGGATTCCGCACGATGGTGATCATGGTTATCGCTTTTGGCGGTATCGCATCTTTGATTGGCGCCGGTGGATTGGGACAACCCATCTGGAGGGGCATCAATGCCAACAATCATACGTTGATGGTCGCCGGGGCTTTGGCCGCGGCCATGTTGGCGGTCACAATCGATCTTGTATTGAATCTAATTGAACGCGGCGTCCGTAAGCTTGTTTACGGAAAAGCCGAAGGGAGTGCTTGATATGAAAAGAATTTTGTCTTTGCTTTTGGTCGTTCTCATCGTCTTTACGTTAACCGCTTGTCTTACCGGCGACGAAGAAACCGATGTGACGATCGCTTCAAAACCCATGACCGAACAATACATACTCGCCGAAATCATGCGAACGTTGATTGAAACCGACACGGACTTGACCGTCAATTATATCGAAGGAGTGAGCGGCGGCACCGCCAACATCCATCCTTCGATGAGGGAAGGGGAAATCGACATCTACGCGGAATACACCGGAACCGCTTGGCTCACGGTGCTAAACGAATCCCCCATCGAAGACCCCGACGAACTCTTTACAGCGGTCAAAAGCGCCTACGCCAGCGAATACAACATCCACTGGATGGACCGGTACGGCTTCAACAACGGTTTTGGCATCGCCATGCGCAGAAGCGACGCTGAAGATATGAACATCGAAACATACAGCGACCTCTTCGCCCAACAATCGAATCTGACGTTTGCGGCCAACCCGGACTTCTTCGAACGCGAAGACGGTTACGACGGATTGCTCGAGCATTATGACGCCGAACCCTTTGACGACGTCAAAGAGATGAACATCGGGCTCGCCTATTCCGCACTGGCCAGTGAAGATGCGGACGTCATCATCTCTTGGACAACCGACGGTCAGCTCCAACAATACGATTTGAAGATTTTGGAAGACGACCTTCAGTTTTTCATTACCTACCACGCCGCAACGCTCATACGGCAGGCGCTTTTGGATGAACACCCTGAAATCGAAACCGCCCTAGCGAAAATGAGCGGCGCCATCGACGATGAAACGATGATTGAGATGAACTACCGCGTAGAGGTCGGCAAAGAAGACCCAAGCGACGTAGCCCGCGACTTCATGCGCGAACAAGGCTGGATCGACTGATGTCCATCATCGAAGCGAGCAACCTTTATAAGCACTACACCGATGGCTTCGATGTCTTGCAGAACGTCTCTTTCGATTTGGAAGAGGGAGAATTGGTTGTTTTAGTGGGCGCATCGGGTTGCGGGAAAACCACGCTATTAAAAATGATCAACAAACTCATCCCCGTCTCAGACGGCGTTATACGCGTGCACGGAAAGAAGCTAAGCGATTGGAACACCATCGAACTTCGCCGTTCCATCGGCTATGTCATCCAGCAAACGGGACTGTATCCTCACATGAAAATCGACCGAAACATCGGTTTCGTCCCCTTTGTCAAAGGCATCAAAAAAAGCGTCTGGAAAGAAAAAGCGCGCGAACTCATCCGATTGGTCGGCCTCGACGAATCGTATTTGTCACGCTACCCACGCGAACTAAGCGGAGGCGAAGCGCAACGCATCGGTGTCGCAAGAGCATTGGCCGCGGACCCGGACATCATTTTGATGGACGAACCCTTCGGGGCTGTCGACGAAATCACCCGCAAAAAACTGCAAGACGAATTGAAACGACTGCATAAAAAACTGAGAAAAACCATTCTCTTCGTAACCCACGACATCGACGAAGCTTTGAAGCTCGGCGATAGAATCATATTGTTCAACAAAGGAAACATCGAACAAATCGGCACGCCCGAGGAACTTGTCTTCTCCCCAAAAAGCGACTACGTCGAAGAGTTCTTCGGCGTCAAAGGATTCAAAGCGAGTCTCGACGAAGACAAACTCCAAAAGATGTACAAAAGCATCTTAGAGGGAAAAATCGACAAAGACCACATGTTCAAAAGCTAATCCCTACTAAAAAGACGCCGATTCTGATGAATCGGCGTCTTGATTTTATCCGTTGAAACCGCCCCTGCGAAGCAAGTGGCGGTATTTATGCGTTTTCACAAAGAAAAACAAGGAGAAAGCCAAAACCACGATGGCGACGAGTGTCCAACTCAACTGATAATTCCCCGTCACGTCGGCAAAATGCCCCAAAACAGGCGGCCCAAACACCATAGAACTGCGCATGAACACCAACAGCAATCCGGTCGCGGTCCCCATGAGTTTCGCTCCCACAACATCGCCCAACGTCGTGAAAACCATACCCAAAACGGCGAAGGCGAAAAGGCCGAACACAAACGTTATCACCATCACGACGCCAATTGGGGGTTGCGCAGGGAAGATGAAAAACGCCATTATGAAGAACATCGACGAAATCATCAGGCCGATAATCGTCAATCCATAGCGGCGATTGCTGTTAAAAAACCGATCGTTTAAGAACCCGATGGTCGGGTTGCCTAGGATGCCACCTAACATGAAAAGGCTCAAAGAAACGCCTGCAACCGACGGAGTAAATCCCAAATCTCCAGTCAAAAAGAGGGTATAATGGATGGTCATGTTCCCCAAGGATAAACCGAGCACAAGCCCCATCACGCACACCAAAATGACCAAGCGGTTGCCAAGTACGCTTTTGAAATCGGCTTTGAACGAACGCTTTTCCTCCGTTGATTCCACTTCACCATTGTTGTTGACCGGATGGAAAAGTTTCGTCAGCACAACCGCCATGACAAAAGCGATGCTCGCAGAGGCAAGCAACGACACCCGCCAACTGTAGTGCTCGCCAATCAAGGGCAAGAGACTAGAACCGAGAATGCCGCCCAAACCGCCTCCGGCGTGCACAATGCCGTTTGAAACGGCGCGTTTGTTCGGGTCGACCAACTCAATAATGCCCTTGTTTATAGAAGGCGTCACAATGCTGAATCCAACGCCCGTAACAAGCGCCAAAAGAAGGAGCACGAAAAAATAGGGAGAAAGCGTATGCAAAAGCATCAGAATCGCAATCGCAAGCACGCCGCCGATGAGACCTTTCCGGGGGCCGATGCCATCGACGATTCGGCCGCTGAAAATCGCAAGCGCAACACCGCTTGCGTAAAAAAACGTCGAATAAAGGCCCGCTTGCGCTCCGGAAATGCCGAAATCGTCACGAATCAAAGGGAGCATGGCCTTAAAACCTTGCACACTGCTAAAAACGGCGATGTACGCCGTCGACATAATCAACAGTGTCGGTAAGGTCGGAGCTTTTTTCACAGCGTCTTTCATAAAGGGCCTCCTTCACACCAAGACCATTATAGCGATTTCGGCATCTTTACACAAGAGATGGACTCATCCAATTTCGTCTCATTGAATAAGTCGTGCGGTTTCATAGCGATTGTTGTATAATGAAAGAAATTATGCAGAACCGGGGGGGAATCTATGACCATCACATTGCGCAATCTAACCAGCGACAATTTCGACGAGTGTGTAGACCTTGAAGTCCGAGAAGACCAAAAACGCTTCGTTGCTCCAAACGTTTACTCCTTAGCGGAGAGCCACTTCCGCCACGAATGTGTCACCAAGGCCATCTACGCCGATGAAGAGATGGTTGGTTTTTTGATGTATTGCTATGGCGAAGACTATCCCGGGACTCTTTATTTGATGCGATTCATGATTGGTGAAAAACACCAAAAGAAAGGGTACGCCAAAGAAGCCATGCGACAACTGCTTCTACAGATGGAAAAGGAGTTTCCAAACCAATCCGTTTTTCTTTCGACCGATCCGGACAACGATTATGCCATCCGTTTTTACGAACAGTTCGGTTTCAAATGCACAGGCGAATACGCAGACGATGAACTAATCTTCAAACGAGAAGCGCAATAAACACTAGAAACCTCGCCCAACACGGGGCGAGGTTTTTTCTTCATTTAGACGTTGTTCAATCCAAGGGATCGTTACCGTTTCATCGCTCAAGGGCCCGCTTTCGTTTCGTAAGGCCAATCGGCAATGCCGCCCAAATCATAAACTTCTCCATAACCGAGGTCGATCAATACCTCGACGGCCGTTGCGCTTCTTCTTCCGCTTTGGCAATAAAGTATGATTGGCGTGGATGTCTCTTTAGCGTATATGGCAATGGACTCCTCAAGACTTGAAAGCGGAATAAGCACAGCTCCGGGAATTCTTTTTTCCTCATATTCCGAAGGACTTCTTACATCCACCAACAATACATCCTCGTTTTCTTCCATAAGATTGTGCGCTTCTTCGGGGGTAAGTCTTTCTCCGCCGTGCCCATTCGCGCAACCCGCGCCTGAAAGCACTAGGATGACAAGCAAAAACGCCAAGAATTTTTTCATAGTCAACTCCATACATTTTGGAATCGTGAGTCTTATGCTTTCATTATACTCCAAATGTTGTTAAGAAAAAACTCCGCAATATGTTCGCGGAGTTTGTTCTTCGATCGATGGACGATGACGTTGCCGTCAAACGTACTTGCAATGTACTTCATAATCATTTGTATTTTTTGAACCAATTGGTAATCTCTTCGAGCCTTTTGACGCGGGCTTGGGGCTTTCCTGCTCTTGAGAGTTCGTGGTTTTCGCCTTTGAACCAGACCAACCGGCTGTCGACGCCGTTTGTTTTCAATATGGCGTAAAACTGTTGCGCTTGTTCCATCGGACAACGATGGTCTTTGTCGGAGTGGATCAAAAGCAAAGGCGTTTTGACGTTCATCGCGTATTTGATCGGCGATTGCTCGTAAAGTTTTTCACGGTCGGCAATCGGATGCCCGTCGGTCTGGTCGGTCGCAAAATGGTTTCCGATGTCCGATGTGCCGTAAAAAGAGAGCCAATTTGATATCGAACGCTGCGTGGCGGCCGCTTTGAAGCGGTCGGTTTGTGTGACCATCCAATTCGTCATGAAGCCGCCGTATGAACCGCCCGTCACATAAATACGCTTCGAATCGATGGCCGGGTAATGTTCGAGGGCTTGATCCGCAAAGTCCATCAAATCGTCGTAATCAATAGTGCCGTAACGTCCGCGGATGTCGGCGAACTCGTCGCCTTTTCCGTCTGAACCACGTGGGTTGGCGAATAGTACAACATACCCCTCGTTTGCCCAAAACTGCATTTCATGGACGAAGATCTGGCCGTAAACGGTCTTGGGTCCGCCGTGAATGTTTAGGATGGCCGGATACTTTTTCGTCGGGTCGTAATGCTTTGGGAGAAGCACGAACCCCTTGACCTCGTGGTTTTCTTTTTGAACCAGAATTGTTTGGGGTTTGGCCACATAATGGTCCGAAAGTACGCGAGCGTTGATTCGACTTAGCATTTTTAGACGAGATTTCTCAAAGTCAAAACGGTAAATCTCTTGCAACCTTTGGCCTTTCATGCCCACCATTATCGCAGCTTCACCAAGTTTGACGAATCCGTCGATGGACCCCGGCATTTCAAAAACCTGTTTGATGGTCCCATCAACGTTCATGCGATAAATCTCTCCGTGGTCGTCGATGGTGGCGGTAAAATAGAAAGCATCGCCCTTCACAAACGAACTCTTCGACCCCATCAGACGACAGTCCGTACCGACGGTATTGCCAACGGATTGTCCGAATTTGGCATGGAGCTTCATTTCACCGTTTTCCACAAGAAAGAAATCCGGGTTCTGATTGAGGCCGTAGTCTTCCATGTCTTTGGCGATCGCAAACACTTTGCCTTTGAGTTCGAAAATGTGGGCGATGTTGTAATCAAGCTTATCATAAAGAGTGCGGTGTTCGCCGCTTTCTATGTCGCATGCGTATATTTTGGACGTAGTCGTTGCGACGTTTTGCCACTCTTTGCCGGTGTAATAAAGCGTTTTCTTATCCTCAGAAAGCGCATAAGCGCCGAATGAAAAATCCTTCGAGAACAGACGCTTGATGTCTTCTGTCTTAATATCGAAAACAAACAATTGACGATGCTTGTTGGCGATGAAATCCATGCCGTTGAAATAATAGGGAAGTTCTTCAATTTCTTCGAAAGCGGCCGCTTCTTTTTTGTTTTTTAAGTGCGTTTTTCTTATTTTCTCGCCGCCCTCATAAAGCACGTGGTCCTCTTCTTGCATAAACGTCGAAAGAAGAATCTTGCTTTCGCTCAGCCGCTCTTCCAATTTTGCCGAAAAAGGAAGCGTAAAAGCCTTCTCAAGTTTTCCTTCATGCAAATCGTAGGTGTAGAAGCTTTGTTTGAAGGTTTCTTTGAGGTCTTTTTCCTCACGTTTCGTGCGTTGGTAATTAAGCAAAAGCCGGTGTTCGTTCAAATAAAGAAAATCTTGGTTTTTCTTTAGATTGATCAGCTTCGACACCCGCGTATGGTCGCCGGTATAAAGCGTGTGGTGGTATTCGTTTTTTTCTTGTTCCGCTTTGGATACAAGAAATGCGTAATTGCTTTCTTGCGGAGAAACCTGCAAATTTCCTAAATAACGATAGTCCAAAAATTTCTTCAGTCCGATTTTTTCCATCCAATACCCCTTTTTTGTGGTTGATTGATAGTCGCTAATAACATTGTAACAAATTTTTCACGCTTTCGCTTTGAAAAAACAATCCATCACATCTTCGTTTTTGATGTTCAATACGTATCGATCGATAGGATGCTTTGACAAAACCTCACGAAGGTCTTTTTTCCGGTACGGCACATGTTCCAAATGTTTTTCCAACATCTCCAAGGTATCCAGTGCGAAAAAATCGCCATAAAACTTAACGTTTTGAAGACAGCCTTTCACCAAATCGAAATGGATTTCCAACGTACCGCCTTCATAACGTCCTTGTTTTTGGTATTCGGACCTTGGAGAACGCCCATAATTCCACGTCCACTGTTCATAGCGATTGTGTTTGATGCTCGCAATATTCTCATAATCCTTTGCAGTCAACCGATACGTTGCAGCTTCTATGTCTTGTGTGCCAAGCAAGTGTTCGATAAGAAGCCTTTTAAAGGTTTCTCTTGTATAATCTTTAGTCAACAAGGGTCGGACGTTGGCGACTCTTGAGCGCACCGAAGAGACCCCTTTAGATTGCTTTGCCTTGCTTGGCTTTAGCGCCAAAGCCGCTTTTTCCAAATCCATGTCAAAAAGAACGGTGCCGCCGTGCATCAAGCGGTTGCCGTGAACCGCTTGAGTGTTTCCGCTGACTTTTTGCCCATTGATTAAAATATCGTTCCGGCCGCTGAACTCGGCGGAAACGCCCAATCGGTGAAAAAGTTTGACAATCGGCTTCGTGAAAGTGCGAAAATCGTTTTGATGTTTGCGGTCAGTGACAACGATAAAGTTGATGTTGCCTCGATCCTGGAAAACAGCACCTCCCCCGGCAATTCGTCTAAGGACGTTCACGTTGTGTTTTTCAATGTAATCCATATTGATTTCTGCAAAAGTGTTTTGGTGGCGGCCCACAATGACACTGTTTTCATTCTCAAACACCAACAAATACTCTTCGGAAATATCTAAATGTTTCATCACATACTCATAAAGCGCCAAATTAAAATAGGGGTTTACCGATTCAGTATGAATGTATTTCATGTCACGATGTCCTTTCTTTAACAACAATTCTTGTGTTTGCCTACACATCGATGGACTATATTTTTTTCCGCAACAATGCATACGGTTCACAATCAAGAGGCTTCCCGTGTTCATCGACATCGCAAAGATCGACGCAAACGGTTTTCACGGTTTTTAAGAACCCGCTGCGACGATACAATCTCATGTTCGCTTCCTCCGCAATTTCACAACCGATGGTCGCATAAGAGAATCCTTCCTTCCTCAGACGACCAAGCGCATGTTCAAGCAACTTCGTTCCATACCCTTGTCCACGAAACGAAGGGTGAATGCGAAACGCGCACAAATATGCGGTCGTTTTTCCGTCCGCAAAATCCTTGTCCGAAAGCTTCTTAAAAACATAAAGTTCTCCAAGTAGCTTCCCCTCGCATTCCAAGGTCCAAAAGAGCGCATTCTTGGTTTCCATATGACGAGCGAAAAACTCGGAAGTATGTTTTTTGTACCAAAGAGAACACATTTCCATAGCGTTGCCCTCGCGAATCTTACAGGCTTCACGACCGATATTATCCATAGGCATTCACCCCTTACAAACATTGTACCCCAAAACCATGCTTCGCAAAACCACCAACAAGAGTTTTTCTTGACACCCCACGCACTCTGTGTTAAGGTTCAAGAAATGAGCTTTATAAAAGAGGCTGCGTTTTGCCAAGAGTATCGTAAGAGAAAGGGGCAAACGCCGAAGCGCATCGCTGGTCTTGGATCGTAAAGGTGCAAGGCTGTTTCCCTTCCCTGCCCGGGGAAGAGGAAATGTGCTTTTATAAAGTGGGGGCATATTCTGTGTATGCATCCACGAGCCTTGAAAGCTCGTGGATTTTTTATAGTGGGTGATACGATGACACAACCTTTAGAAACAAAAACCTATGAACCTTGGACGCATCAAATCCCAAACAACCTTGAAAACGAAATGCGGCGTCACAGAAGAGAATTACACCGCATCCCCGAGATCGGATTCGATTTGGTGAAAACCTATGCGTACTTGCGCAAAGAACTCCTATCCTACGGTTACGAACTCGAAACCGTTGCGAAAACCGGGATTGTCGCTTATAAACGAGGAAGACTTTCCGAAAGTTTAGCGTTTCGCGCCGATATGGACGGCCTTGAGATTCAAGAAGGAAACTCGCCTTTCGCATCAGAACATATTGGCCGCATGCACGCTTGCGGTCACGACGGCCATATGGCCATATTGTTGGGGCTCGCAAAACGTCTTTCCAAAGCAAACTTGCACAAGTCTTTGGTTCTACTTTTCCAGCCCGCCGAAGAAACCGCCGGCGGGGCGAAAGTGTTTATCGATGATGGCGTCTTAGACCGCTACAACATTCGTCATGTGTTCGGTTTGCATTTGTATCCTGAACTTGAAGAAGGCGTAATCGGAACCAAAGCGGGCTTGTTGATGGGAAAAGATGGTGAGTTCGACGTTCACATCGAAGGTAGGAACGCCCACGGTTCGCAGCCGCACCTTGGACGCGACGCGCTCACGGCTGCGGCTCAGTTGATCAATCAGTACCAAACCCTCTTGCCAAGGACCGTCTCAAAAGACGACGCCTTCGCAATCAACATCGGAACCTTTCATGGTGGAGAAGCGCGCAACGTTATCGGCAAAGACGCTTTCATGCAAGGAAGCATACGCACTTTCGACCAAGACACTTTCGATGCCATGACCGATAGCATGCGCCGGATTGACAAAGGCATTGAATACGCTTATGACGTTACGGTCCAAAACGACATTCGTTCTCTTTACCCGCCCTTAATCAACGACGAACATCTCTACCATATGTTGAAACCGGTCTTTGCGGGGCAAAACACAGCAACTCTTTCCCCGCTTCTTTTGGCCGAAGATTTCTCCTTTTTCTCACAAAAAGTCCCATCCTTATTTTTCATGTTGGGCAGTCGAAACGTAGAAAAAGGATTCGTTCATCCTCTTCACAGCGATCGTTTCGATTTTGACGATACCTTACTCGCCGAAGGCTTGAAGACCTTTTTGCGCATTGGTGAAGAAATGGGTCTTTATTGACTTCTACAAAAACCGCACCCAAACTCAGACATTCTCTTAGTCCGAACAAAGGTGCGGTTTTCAACACATGGCTATTTGGTTTTCAAATTCAAACGGAGGATGGCTGTTCGTGTTTATGCAAGAAATAGCTTCCTAAGAAGAAAACGAACGGCGTCAAATATATTGTCGTGATAACAGCGGCTTCGGTATTTGTGTTAGGCGCCCAATCGAGCGACATAAAAACAGGAAAAGCCATCGCCATTACGCCAATTGGCAAAAGAAACGCTTTTGCCGCTTCGCCTTTCACATTGCGAGCGATTAGCAAAATGAATATTCCGGGAATGAAACCGGCAATTAAACTCAACAACAACTCTCCGGCGCTCACGGGTTCTCCCACAAGAAACGCAATAGACGTCAGCACAAAGAAGCCTGCATAAAGAACGCCGACAATATAGGACACAACGGCCATCGCTAACGTGAAAGGGTTTCTATCTTCAGTATTAGGGGAAGCCTTATTGGGTTCTTTTTTGCGCAGTTTCACACCTTGACGAAGTCTTAGGAAATCTCCTTTTTCGTAGTGCAAATGAACGTTTACAAGCATCGCCCCGGCGAAAACCACTTGCGGAAACGCATAAAACGCATCGTGGATAAGCAGTGAGACGCAAACGATAATGATTAAAGAAGACGAAGCGAGTATAAACCTTTTCACACCGGGGGTGTAATGAATGATTTTCGTCAACGTGAAAATTCTCACAATCAACTGAGAAATAAGCAGTGCGAAGACCGTCCAAATGGGTAGCATAAAAGTAGCGACGGCGTTAAAAATAAGTTCGTATCCGTTGGCGGTGAACCCATAGTACACATCGCCTATTCCGGCGTCAATTTCCATAGCCCCTCTAATATAGGGAAACAAATACACCAAGAAAAGCAAGGCGGATACAATAAGCCCGACGATGTTTTTGCGCTTTTCAACATCGAGGTATACTTCTTGTTTTTCCCCGTTGATCAACTCGTTGATGCTGACATCGTATAAAATCGACAACCTCTCCAACGTTTCAATGTCCGGCATGTTGCCGCCGCGTTCCCATTTGGAGACGGCCTGGACCGAAACGTTGCAAAGCTTGGCGACATCCTTTTGCATCAACCCTTTTTCTTTGCGGAGTCGCTGCAAAAAATTTCCTATTTGTTCTGTATTCATAATTTCCTCCTGGATTTCGTGTCGTTCAAAGTATACTCGATTTTTAAAACCTTGGCAAGATAACGTTTCTTGAGTCCATTCAACCCTACGTTGAATGCGGCAAGAACAACACCTTCATTGCAATAGTTGCATGCGACGTTCTCTTCATCGAAAACGCTCGAGCCATTCTTCGATAACGTTCAAACGCTTCATGCGGGCTTGAGGACTCCCTAAAAAAGAAAACCCGTGGCCTTCGTTTTTCATCCATAAAAACCGGACGTCCACGCCACGCCATTTCAAGAGGGCGTAAAATTGTTGGGCTTGTTCAATAGGGCAACGGTAATCTTTCTCTCCGTGTATCAGCAACAACGGTGTTTCAATATCTTCCGCGTAATAAAGCGGGGATTGTCTCAAAAGGGCCTCCATGTTCGTCGGTTTTAAAGCGGTTTGGTCTTCGGTGAAGAAATGCCCGATATCCGATGTCCCGAAATATGAAATCCAGTTGGTGATGGAACTGTCGCTAATGGCGGCTTTGAACATATTCGTATGGGCGATGATCCAATTGACCATGAACCCGCCGTATGACTGTCCCGCCACAAACAACTTGCCCCGGTCGATGGCGGGATACTCATTCAACACCGCTTCGGCAAACGCCATCAAATCCTCATAATCGTCTTTTCCGTAACAACCGCGCAAATCCGCGAAATCGTCGCCTTTCCCATCGGAACCTTTCGGATTCGCAAAAAACACCACGTACCCCTCGTTGACCCAATGCTGCATTTCATGATGGTAAATTGAGCCGTAAGAGGTTTTCGGCCCACCGTGAATGTTGAGTACGGCCGGGAATTTTTGAAAACCGTCATACTCTTTCGGAAGAAGTACAAAACCCTTGACTTCGTAACCTTGACGTTTGATGACCAACGGTCTCGGTTTCACAACATTGTGCTCAGACAATTTTGCGTTGAATTGCGTGACTTGTCGCGGCTTGGCGGTTAAATCATAAGCGTACACTTCCTGAAGCTTTTGCGCGTGCATGGCCACCACAAAAATCCCGTTTTCTTGAGAAACCATACCGTCAACCCCGCCATCATAACGGCACACCGTATCAAGCTCTCCTTTGAGGTTCAACGACCGGATTTCAACATGGTCGTCGATGGTGGACAAAAAATAAAGCTTTCCGTCTTTTGAAGTTTTCACTGGCGAGGGCATCAGTTTGCAATCTGTCGACAAAGTGTTGCCAACGCTTTCTCCATATGTTTTGAGAAGTGAAAAATCGCCGTCTTTGAATCGATAAAAATCAGGGTTTTGGTTCAAACCATAAGCGTCTGTCGATTTAGCGGCCGCCACCAAAATCCTGTCGATTTCTTCCAAAAACATAAAGGCAAGCGTTCCGTGTTCACACAAAACACGATGGGTTCCATGTTCAAAATCATACGCATACAACCCAGAAGTCATAGTGTTCATCTCTTCTTTCGTTTTCCCCGTATAATAAAGCGTCTTTTTATCTTGTGAAAACGCGAACGCTTCAAACGAAAAATCTTTCGGCAAAAGCCTTTTGAGGGTTCCTTCTTTAAGATTGTAGGAAAAAAGCTGACGCATTTTTCCGTGGGTGAACCCGCCCCCGTTTTGATAATAAGGCCTCTCGTCGAAATCTTCGAAAAACGATCGCTCCATAGTGGCGCTCACATAATCCTCGCGTTCCTTCTTATCGCCTTCATACAAGACGTGATCTTCGGGCGCCATTGAAGCCGAGAGTAAGACTTCCGAAACATTTCGCCTTCCTTCAATCCTTGCGCGAAAAGGCACAGAGAACGATTTCGTGAGCTTTTTATCGCTGAGTGTGCTCGCATAAAAAACGCTCAGAAAACCCTTTCGATTTTCCTGGGCTTCCTGCTTTGTCGTGTGCGTATTCAAAAGCAACGTTTCTTCATCCAAGAAACAATAGTTGGCGCTATTTAACCGCATGAATGTTTTCGTGCTTGTCCGGGTTCCGATGTGCAGCACATGGTCGTATCCCTGCAATGAATCCTTGGCTTTTGACGCCAAAAAAGCGTAGTGTTTGCCATTCGGCGACGACTGCAAATTTCCCAAAAAGAAAAACTTCGTGAACGTTTTTGCTTGTATCTTTTTCATAAGCGACACTCCTTAGATGCGCACACCCTCACCAAACCCTTGTGCATGGTTTTGAATGTTGACAGTATGGTCGAGAAATGCTATTTTCAGGGTAGAAGACGTTTTTGTGGCGTCTTTTGTTATGCAGTTCGATTAAGCTTATGGGAGGGAAAAATATGATGGGACGTATTCTTAGCGCAATTATGCTTTTAGGCGGCATGATTATGGCCCAAGTGCAATGCAGCACCGCCAATTTCGACAATTTGCAAATGACCACCGATGTAGACGATGCCCAACCGGTTGACAATGTGGACACATTCGATGCCGAACAAGAAATCGTTTACGCCACAGGCACTTTGAGCAACGCTCCATCGGACACCGAAATCACTGCCGAATGGTATTACATGGAAGACGGAGAGACGTATATCGACAGCGCGACCTTGGAAACAGGATCGACCGATTTCTATTTCTCACTCACACAACCCGCCGACGGCTGGGAACCCGGCATGTATGAAGTAAGGTTTTACATTTATGACGACTTAGAAGAAACGTTGACCTTCACCATTGAATAAACAAACCAATAAGAATCCTCCAAAGCCAAATTACCAAACAGGCTTTGGAGGTTTTTTATGCAAAGATATTTGCCTATTCTACTCCCGTATAATCTCATGATAATGTTGCGAATCATACATTTTCAAAACATACAAGGCCCGCAACGTATTAAAGCGTCCATAACGCCCTTCTTCCAATGCGAAATGTGTCCGGCCGGGAATTTTTTCACCACGCAACATATACCCGTTACGCATAGAAGACTTCAACAAGCTAATGGCGTCTTCCATTCGTTCATCATAGGGATGATTTTTGTGCGCAAAGAACTCAAGCGCCCTTAAGTAATCGTACCTCCATCTTGGCGGGTAGTGCGCTTTGGCCATTTTTGCATCGATGGGCTCCTTTAGGGATTGCTTCATGTAGATTCTACGCCGAAGCAATGCCTCACATCCCTCTTCAAGGGCTTTTTGCACTTCATAACGACGATACTGATAGCCCCGATTTGCATACTCAAGCAAGCCCTCCAACACGGAAATGGTTGTATGAACCGAAGATTTTTCAAGCGCAGGTCGCTTTTCAAACTCGCAGTTCCAGCCGCCATCGGGCATTTGAAACCGCAAAATATAATCCGCCAGGCCTCTTAAATCCTTGCCCGCAACTTTTCCATAACTCGCAAGGTTCAACAACATCCCGGCGATGCACATATCTAGGTATTTGTGTTGCTTGAGGATGCTCCGCCTATGCCAAAGCTTATCCATAAGCAAGCGCAAAGCGTCCCGATAAGCCTTCGTTTCGGGATGGATTTCCATGCTTCTAAGTTCCATCATGGTATAATGCGTCGATATCCATTTCGGGGTATAAACACCCCCGCCCCAAAGATGCGTGCCGGCGTCAAAACGCCGCAAGTACTTCTCAATGAGGCCTTTGTTATTGTGTTGACTAGGCATCTCCAACAAGCGCCGGCGCGTGAGGGCTGCAACGACCGCATCTCCGGCCAACAACCAATCCAAAACTTTCATAGACATCCTCCACCGAAGAAACCGTTACCTTCGGATGCGTTTCATCAAAAGCGGCTTGCGTGATTAAAACCACCTATAGTCAAGACTTGCGCAAATGTCTGAGCTCTGCAATGCTTCGCTTCGTCTTTACGTCTCAAACACATTTTTGAGCATGATAGGCCGTTCTTTTTCTTCCAGCTTTGTGACATTTTGATTGTTTTTCAAAGCCTTTTCCCGTTCTTGATTCCACCGATTTGCCCAAAGGTAAATTTGAGCCACATACATGTTTTCCACCAAAGCCGAAAATACCCAAGTCATGGCAAACAAAACCGCAACGAAGATCATTGCAAACAACGTAATACCAAGTTGTTCGCCAATGTAAAGGATTAATATCGCGGGCAGCAGCATGATGATAGAAGACACAAAGAGAACGAACACTTTGGTCATGAACTTGCCCAAATGATCAAAAAAGAAGGCGACGCCGGTACGGGTCGATGCGATGGGTCCTGTTCGATCTCGAGAAATGGCCACCATTACCGACATGAACGTCAATCTAAGCGTTTGCAGCAAGAACTTTCCCCCCAAACGCACCTCTTCTTCGCCTATAAGGCATGCCGTGATGAGAGGAGGGGCTTCTACTTCGGTTTCGGCGGTTCCGATTGATGAGAAAGACCATGACGTAAATTACTAATTGCAAGGCGGACCAAACCAAAACGACAGGGAATGACTTAAGAAAGTCGCTTTTAAGCGCCAACCAAAAAGCCCGCATCAAACGCATGGGTTCATCGTTTTCGGCTTGTTCCATCAAACGAAGCAGAACTAGCGAAGCCAAAGCGGACGTAAGGGAAACCCATACCAAGCCCACATAAGCAAATAGCAAAAATTCCAGATTTGTGATGGGCATGACGCTGTTCGCATACAATATGAGAGCGACGAGACCTCCCACTTCCAACAAAAAATTGACAACAAAAGGCACAATGGTTTTGGGATGGTCCGTAATATACACAATTGCGTTTTTTATGATTCTACCGTTTCTTCAAAGAATTTCACGTACATTCATGGCAACACCCCTTCAAACATATATTTTCTTATGATGGCTTCAATGTTAAAATACCATATTTGCTTGAAAATGGAAAGACGCTAACTGTCGTTTGGGTGTTTTGCGACACATGGTGTGATTATGAGGGGATGTTCAGTTTTGCATGCACATAATGTAAACGTTCCTCTTCGATATGACGTATTGCTTACTTAGCGAAATTCGTTTATAATATCGCGTAAAAGGAGGGTATATACTATGTATGGAGAAACCTATGCAGGGACCGTCAAAGTCCAACGAGTCATCGCTGCTTTGATTGATGTGGTGCTCTACTCGGTTATCGTCGCAGTGTTAGTTGTCTTGTCTGCGTTTGCAATGGCGGATTTGAGAGCTAATTGGAACGTTTTGTTTGTACCGGATCCTGAGAGCGCTATTATAGGCGCGTTTTTGATTGTCCTGAACCTCGTTGTCGGTATTTTGTATTACGGTCTGCTGCCGGCAATGGCAAACGGTCAAACCCCCGCTAAAAAATTGCTTCGTATCCGAGTCATCGATGAGAAAAACGAAAACCCGCCACTACACATTCACTTCTTGAGGGCTATCATCGTTTATAGATAGATGGTACATAACGTTTTTGTTGATACCGGTACTCATCGCGACGGACGCCTTCGGAACTTTGAGCAGAACAATCGATACCATCTTTTCACTTGTTCTTCTTGTGACGTTCATCATGGTTCTCGGTCAAAGAAACGCCCAAGGCCTGCATGACATTTTGGCAAGGACGTATGTCGTTCCCGAAGTCATTCCCTTGGAAAAAGAGAAAAAACAATAAGCCATGACCACAAAACATCTTACCGGCCATCCAGCCGGTAAGATGTTTTTTTGTCTATACGATATTGTTAGCGAAAAGGTACGCTTTGCGCAAAACTTTGGTATAATACAAGCAAGAGAGGCGGGGTTGTATGGACATACTTTTTGGAGTTCTATGGACGGTGCTCTATTTTGCGGTTGTTCTACTCGGACTGTCCGTCTTTTTGAAATTGGTCGTGCGCGCCCCCAAAGAAATCGTTCGGAAAACACAACACCTAGGGTATGCGTTTTCCATCTTTTTGTTTTTGTATCTCTTTGATTCTTGGTGGGTGTCGGTCCTCGTTCTGATTGGGTTTATGGCGGTCATTTTTGTTGCCGTATGGGGGTTTGAACATACTCCGTATTATAGACGCTTGCTAGTGGACAGGAAGCGCAAAGGCGGAGAAATAAAGTATTCGGCAATCTTGGCTTTGTTGAGTTTCGCGATTTTGATCACGTTCTTCGGGCATGTATTGCCATATTCTTCAAACGCGATAGTGGTCATCTCCGTCATGTGCTGGGGCGTTGGCGACGCGCTGGCGGCCCTTATTGGCAAACGTTTTGGAAACAAAAAACTGTCTTGGCCGGGTACCGATAACAAGAAAACCTGGACAGGAAGCGTTGCGATGGATATTGGCGTCTTCATCGTTGCTTTCTTGATGCTTTGGTTCTATGGCGGGTACCTATGGTGGGTTGCGATAGTCATCGCCGCAATGGTTTCATCAGTGGCTACATTTGCCGAAGCTTTTGCGAAAAACGGCTGGGACACACTTGTCCTTCCCCTTTCTGCAGCAATCACGCTATATCTTATGACTTGGCTATTTATCGGCATTGGAGTGATGTGAATTGACAAAAGACAAGCGAACGCGCACGTTGATTCTTTCCATTGTTTTTAGTTCGTTCGGACCGTTTGTGACCGGATACGCTTTGTTTTTGAACACCGCCACGACACAGTTTGCCGATTTCTTGCGGAGAACCGTCGAACTCGGCGTTTTGATTTTGGCGCTTTGGATTTACCAAGTATTGAAAAACAACACCAACGAACAAAAAAAGATCCGTCTCGGTCGACAACTCTATTTTTTCTCGGGGTCCGTCCTCATCTTTAGCGGCGTTTTCCTTCTGCTTCTTTTCACAAGAGGAATCTTCAACCCTTCCATTCCTTCGGGCGATGTTCGTTTGGGGCTCGCCGTAGCGGGACTCGGAGTCTTTTTCAACGGCTATTTTTTTATTCGTTACACCTTGTTTCAAAAAGATTCGCCACACGCCGTCATGGATACCCAAGGCAAGCTCTATCAAGCGAAAACGTTTGTGGATGTTAACGTCGTCGTCGCCTTGGCTTCGGTGATGCTTTTTGAAGCTTCGCAAACAAGCTACATCATCGACCAAGCGGGCACATTGATTGTAGCGCTTTATTTGCTATTAAGAGGTGTATTGTTGATTGTCAAAGAACCTTGACATTCGCGTTTAACAACCATAAAAAAAGCCTATACCCAAAGCATGCATGTCGCTTACGGGTATAGGTTTTTTTAAGAAACACCGATTTTACTTGGATCATGAATAGAAAAAATACCAAATGGCGCCCGCGGCCACAATAGAACCGATAGTGATGAAAATCAAGGAGAACACCATCAAAAACTCGTCGCTTTTCATAATCGCTTTCAATCGCTTTTTCGGATTCAAACGCTTTAAATACACCAAAGGGGCAAAAAATCCTAAAAGAATGGCGCCCAGCAAAACAAGACCGGGGACGACATACCCCGTAAGCAACGCCTCCGCCAACGCGATAAACAAAAACACCAACATATTGATGCCGACAATCATCACAACCAAGAAAAATAACGAATGCATCGCGAAGCGTTCTTTCATGGTCTTGCGCATAGTACCCACCTATTTTCAGAAAGGATAAAATCCATTTCAGTCTAACACAATCCCCTCTTTGTGGCAAACATTACAAACACCCACCTTGCGCAAGCATGAACCAAGTAGAACCTATTCGCAAGATGGGCCGAAATTGCGGCCTCTTGAGTTCGCCAATTCATCGGAAGAAAGCGCCGGCGTAAAGACCGGCGCTTTTACTCGATCAATGGATGCGGTTGTTTATGCTTACTTGTGTTCTTCGGGCAAATTCTTTTTGGCCTCTTCGTAGAAACCGGCCAATGTGCCCCAAATATATGGCCCTACATGAAGAATGGTCAAGATATGCAGCGTCAACACACCAAGAATCATCCAACCGATGAAAGAAAGAAGAGTGAGCAGGAGTTTCCGCTTGTTGCCTTTCATCATCAAACGGCTCAACTCGACCGGCGCAAAGTAATGTTGATCGAACTCTTCATCGGAAAGAACAAAGGGCACCATTGCATAAGAAAGAGCTTTGAACAAGACGAAAATCAAAGCGACGACGCCAATAACCACATTGACAGCTAGTAGCGAGAGCATCATTTCTAAGAAATCGTCGCCTGTAACAAACCCTGCTTGCATTCCGATAAACGTCAATATCGACATGACGATACCGGCCAACAAGGCGATAAGAAAATACCAAAGGTAAAAATACAAAATCGTCTGCAAAATCCGTCCGAGGTTGCGCCAGAAATTTCCGCCTGTCCAAGCCTTGGCCACAGCTTTTACCGGTGGTTTATCGCCGGCAACGAAAGGGCGGAAAAAATGCGCATACCCGACCGTAACCGGAATAAAAGCAATCACAATAACAAACACGGCGGCAAAACCGATGAATGAGAGAATCAATTGTTCCATCGCGATTCCGGCAAAAGCAATGCCGAAAAACGCTCCATACAACACAAAATACACCAAAACAGGCATTATGATCGCTAATACTGCGCTCCCCCTGTTTTGCGACAGTTCTTGTTTCGCGTTTTGTTTCAATTCTCGAATGTTCATGAAAAACCTCCTTATAATATGTCCCGAACAAGGGATTGACCGAGTGACAAGGGGAACAAAAAAGCCATAGGAAAATGGCTTTTTCTTTACAAGATTTTTTTTGGCGTGCCATGCAATGGAACAACGCATGTTTAGCCCCCCACTTTTTATTATAAACAAGGAGGCTTTTTTGTAAAGTGGTCGCAAAAAACCTTATGGTTTTCATGCATTTTCATAAAACCGATGAGAAACATGTGCAGTTTGTGAACATTATGACTTGCTGTTCAAAGCGCCATGAATATGCCGGCGAATCACAGGCAGCCGTTTTTCAAAGAATTCAGGATGGTCTTTGAACCATTTCACATTGAGCGGCGAAGGGTGCGGAAGCACAAACGCCGGCTTCCCGCGAATGGTTTGGTCGTTCATCACCAAATCGACAAAAGAAAGTCTCGGGAAGAAATGGTCGGTCGCGGCCTTTCCGACGATCAAATACAAGGCGTTTTCGACATAATCCAGCTCGCCCTCAAGCCAAAGTTCAGCGCATATTTTTGGAGGTTTCTTGTCGCCCCCGCGATTGTTTTTTCCAGGAAAACACTTGCCGACGGAGGTAATGTAGAAGTTCTCGGGGTTGTAAAAGGCGGCATCGGAAATCCGGTACCATTCACGGCGCAATTTTTCGCCGGAAGCGTCGTTGAAAGGATACCCTGTTTCATGGACGGTTTTGGAAGGCGCTTGCGAGATTTGCATAATCGGGGCTCGAGAAGAACCCAAAAACACCGGACGGGGTTCATGGTTGAAAAGAGAAGCGCATTCTCGGCAAGCTTTGAGTTTTCGATAAAACGCATCTTTATCCATTGTTCGCCCTCCTTCTATCCGCATTTTACTACAAATACTAAAAACACAAAAGCAAAGCTCGGTTTTCCAACGGGAAACCGAGCTTTCTTTCAAAAAGGAATGCCGAATGATGATTCTACTCTCTCATGGTAGGGTAGGCCGGTGCGCTTATGCCTCGTGACGCTCGTTGATTTGAATGAAGTAACTTGTTGCGGTCGGGAAATCAGAGCTTCTTTGAACCCCTATATAGAGGCTCAGCGAATCGCTATAAAACCACAAATAGCCCGTCTCATCATCGTCCGAATACTCTCCATCGTCAAAAGTCCAATCCGGATTCGCATCCAGCGTATCAAAATAATGGTCCCACACATCGCCGGGGTCGGTGTAATCGATAAGATAGAATCGTTCTTGCAGCAAGCCCGTCTCATAGTCCCATCCGCCCGTCATGACACTGTCCATATACCGCTCGATACCGTCAATGTCGTCCAAATCCACTTGGTCATCCTCGGGGAATCCCTCCAACTCTTCATAAACTACATAGTAGCGGGTAGCGGTTGGAAACATATCGCTAAAATAGACATGTATCCATAGCGTATGCGTATCCTTATCGAACCTCATATACCCCATGTCGTCATCCGAGTAGTAATTGCCAAAATTAAACGTCCAAAGAGGATCGTCGTTGAAATGGTCAATGTAATGCGTCCAAACATCCTCGGGATCCGTTTCGTCGATCAGATATGTGCGTTCTTGACGGGTTTCGTCATAAGAGTCCCATGCATTGACCAAAACGCTCTCAAGATATCGAGGCACTGCCTCAATGTCACCATGGTCCGTCTGGTCTTCTTCAGGGAATTCGGGTTCTACGATTTCTTGCAGTTCTATAAAATACCATGTGGCGCCGGGAAACGAGCGACTGTCGGATATGTCGATCCAAAGCGTATGCGTATCCGTATCGAAACGCATATAACCCCACTCGTCCTCTTCATCGTAGCCGCCTTCCACCATCACCCAATCGGGGCTGCCGTCAAAAAGGCTGAAGTAGAAGATGTAGACGTCTTCAGGATGCGTCCCGTCCACAAGATACGTGCGGTCTTGATAGTCATAAAAATCATCGTCCCATCCATCGACCATTACGCTACCCGTATAACGAGGCACTTCGGCGATGTCGTCCAAATCCACTTGGTCTTCATCGGGAAACTCGGGTTCCTCGATTTTCATCAAACCCACATGGTATTTGGTGGCATCAGGGAATGTGTGGCTGCGGAAAACGTTGATCCAAAGCTCATGCGTTTCAGAGCGGAAAAACATTGTTCCGTGATCATCGCCTTCATCGTAATACGACCATTCAAGCATCCAATCCGTCTCGGTTTCTAAATAATGAGCGTAATCCGTCCACACCAAACTTGGCTCAGCGTCCGCGACAAGATATGTGCGGTATTGGTTGTCTCCATCGTCATCGCCGTAATAGAGCACACTGCCCGGATAGCGGGGAACGCTTTCTATATCCTGCAAATCCCCTTGATCGTCATCCGGAAAGTCCGGTTCCGGCGGGAACGTCTTCGTCACTTCAATAGAGATGGCGTTTTGATAGCCTGAACCGTCGTAGGCATAAACCCAAAACGATACACCCTCCAAATCTTCATGCCAAACGTGCATTCCGAAATGGCTCGATTCGCTATCCACAATCATGACGTCCCAACCGTCGTCTTCATCAAAGAAATTGATGTAGTGGGTGAACACGGAGGACACGGTGGTCTCGGCGACGTAATGAACCTCTACGCTGCCATATTCTGTCCAATCGTACGTCCGGACGATTACCGCCCCCTCGTAGCGCGGAATTTCGTGGATCAATTCCGGGTAAAGATCGCCATCGGGCACGAGGGGATCTTGAAGTTCTTCGCGCATGAACGCCAGCAACTCCAACGCAATCAAATACAAAGAGATATTCTCTTCGTCGATAAAGCCGATAATGCTTAAAAAGCCCTCCCTGTCCAAATCTCCCGGTTCGTCAAAGTCGAATGCGTCGTCCAGCTCATCAAGCGAAATCGGCGCATGAAACAGCGCTTCGTTGTTGCTGCTTAGATAAAAGTCAAGTTCGAAATCCGTTTTGTCCGAAGCGACCGTCACCGTGCTCATCTCGCGGTCGATAAACGGCATGTTGAAGGAATACCCTAAAGCATCAAGGTCGGAAAGCGTGTAGGTATCTTCCGGGACGTCCGGTTGATGGAGGACTCTGTAAGAAAACTGCATAACCTCCATCATCAAAGCGAATTGCAACATCTCTTTGGCGAGGTCTGTGACGTCTTTCGCATCGGTTGGCAACGTGATTTCGGCGTCGCTATGGAAATCAATGTTGATGTAGAACTCTTCCACAACGTCCATGCCGTCGCCATAAGGTTCAAGAATCTCATGAAGATCAAGAGACAAACGCATCCAATCTTCCGTAGAAGGCTCATACGTCATCGTCATCGCAAACGGTTCGATCATGCCCAGCATAAGCATCATTTCCGCATAATCGGGCGAAGCGATGAAATCCTCATAAGGTGGAAGTTCTCCCTCTTCGGCAACGAGATACGCAATGGAATAAACGTCTTCGAAGAGATCCTCAAACAAAGCTTTAATCAAATCCGAGTTCATCGTCATGATGGTATGGATATGGCTGTCTTCTCGTTCCATGTCGAGATCAAGGTCCTCATGGGCGTCATAATAATCCAACGTAAAGTATTTTTCAAAACGATGCAACTCCGCCAACACGACATCGATCATCGCCGGGTCGAAATCAATTTCGCCCATCTCGTCTTCAAACATGACCAAAAGCTCGCCAAAGAAATCCTCGACCATCTCATGCGGAAGGTTCACGTACACATAATCGTTGGCGAAGCCAAGCATCAAACGCAGATTCATGCCGGTCTCCATGCTCAATTGGTCGAGCAAGACCCCCACATCCGCATACATTTCGATATAATCCTCGTGTTCAACGACGATGAAATGAAGTTCCAACGCGTCTCCCGGAATGTCCATATCGGGCAGCTTCGCGTAGACCTCAAGCTCGTGCATCATCGTGTCTTCAAATTCCACGTTGCGATAGACAAAACGCATTTCATGCCGTTCGGCTTCGCTGGATAGAATCGCCGCCTCCGCAATTTGCATCACCATCTCGAATTCGATGGTGAACGCGTCGCTGGCCATAAAGTTCGCCATCAACGGCTCAAGATGCGTCAAGTCGCCGTCAAAGGCTTCAAGAACCAACTTGGCCTCATGCGCGGCTTCGGTCAGATAAACGGCCCTAAGTGTCCTGTTTTGGTTCAACACAAACGTGTGCGAGCGGTTTTCGGAAACCACGGCGCTTGTGGACACATCCAGCCAATGTTCAAAGACATAGCCGCTTTCTTCAGAAGCGGAAATGGTGACCTCCGTTCCCGGAGCCACGGCGCCTGTTGGAGTCTTTGTCATCGTAGCGCCCGAAACATTGCTTTCAAAAGCGATGTTCACATCGTCGACCGCTTCTTGCGCATACACTGCCACCAGATTCATGTTTTGGCTCAAAGAGAAGGTGTGCGAGGCGTTTTCCGTCAACACGGCTTCGGCATCGGAATCCAACCAATGCAAAAAGACATACCCGGAAACGCTCGAAGCCGAAACCGTCACTTCGGTCCCGGGGGCCACCGGTCCTGTCGGGGTTTTGCTCAACACAGCCTCTCCTAAGTCGCTGCTCAATACTATGTCCACATCCTCTACCGCGGTGTCTTCAAGGTAGACCGCCTTAAGCGTCATATTGGCCACCGCAGGGAACGTGTACACCCTGTCTGTGGACACCTCGACTCCGGTCTCCACATTCTCCCAGTGGGTGAACGTGTACCCATCGATTTCGGACGCCTCCACCGTCACTTCGGTGTCCACATCTACCGTCGCCGAAGGAGCGATGGTCAAAACCGCTTCTTCCAAATCGCTCGTCAATGTGATGGTGGCTTGTTCCACAACTCGAACATTGCAAGCCGCCAAGGCCAATGTAGAAAGTGCAAGCAATACTACGACAAACAGTTTCTTCATGATCATTCCCCCATAAATTTTTAATGAAAAAATAAAGCCGTCCCCTGAAACTCATAGAATTAGGCGAATTTTCGCCAAAAAGCATAAGTCAGAAAACGGCTGCGTCAACAAGATAAACCCCTTGATGAGCGAATCATGTATGCGTATGTGAACAACTTGCTTTGATAAGAAAATAGTACACCATTTAGTGGAGGAAAGCAATATTATCCTGATTTATTTAATTCTGTTTGTGCAAAAACATTAACCGTCCATTCAAAACTCCAAAAGAAAGCCCCTTATGAGCATCAATAGCGACAAGGCGAAACTGACAGAATTTGCGACAAACCCATAAGCAATGGCTCTTAGCACGCTCTTCTCGCGAAGTTTGATCGAATAGATGATAATCTCAAAAAGATACACGAACATTTCGCCAAGCACAAGCACCACAAAAGCGCCCAAGATGGAAAACACATAATAACCAACCAAGACGCCAAGCGTCAATAGGCTTTGCGAAACGAAGTTGACAATCCCAACAAGACGGTAACTGCGAGCCTTTCGGTACATGAAGAGCGCCAAAACCCCCAGTTCCACGCCAATTGTCAGTAACGTTCTCAAAAGAAAGCTTACCAGCACCTCCGGAAAAGGCAATTCTTCACTCAGCGTCCCAACACCAATCGCATCTTCGGATAGATCGACGTCCGTGAGATCAAAAGTAAACTTCGCATTGAAAAGCGTTCGATCGACGGATTCGGAAACAATCAACGCACCATCGTCAGTCACGAGAGCCACCTTGAACACCAGGGGAGCGCTGAAATACATCATTCTAAAGGTATCCCCTCCCCTATCGGAGAGTTTGCAGGGCGCGCTTGAATACAAGGTGCAAGAAGCATACCCTTCATCGTCTTGATAATCGATCAAACGTTCGGGAAAATCGTTTTTGTAATAATCGTATTCAATGCGGTCCTCTATAAGCCGCCCGTCGACTTCATCAACGCTTCTTGAAAGCGGAATCAGCAAATCGAACGAATACTCTTCTTCTACCCCGACAATTTTCACTTCCGCCGTTGGACGCGGACCCGCGTCGGCGGCAACGGTTTCCGAAGTCAAAAAAACGAAAACCAAAAACAAAAAAATTACGACGATTATTTTTTTCATGCCCACCCCTCTTCTCTTGCTCGCTTTAATCATAGCATAGCATACTCAAGAGGTTTTTTCGTTTATTTTCGGGATTAAAAGTGTTTGCATCACATTGTGCCACAAGTTTAAGAACAAAAAAAACCCGCCATCCTATGCCCTTTTCAATGGCGGGGGTTGTTTTTAAGTGTCGAGTTTAGCCACACGGACAAACGCGCATCATCGCGGGTATAAATCGCCGGTCTCATCGGTCTCAATCATCGCACGGCGATCGCGTTGTTTTGTGATTAAGTCGTGATAGCGTCTAGGATGGTTTCGCACTTCCTCAATCATGGCGTCGATATAGCCTTCATAGTCCGTTTCGCAAAAGTCGGCGGCGCAGTGTTTGGTATGAAGGGCGAAGAGATTGTCTCCGGTCGTCGTTAGATGCTGTTGCCTAGTGTGAAGATAGAAATACAAGCGTTCGTTCAATTCCGGCCCAAAACGAATTTCTAGCCGCTCTGGGTATTCCTCGCGAAAAAGCATTCCACCTTTGTTTTCAAACCGGAACTTGACAATGGGGAAATGACGGCGCGTCAAAGTGTCCTTTAATTCATTCGAAAGAGAATCTTCGTCCAAATGCAAAAGCGAATGGTAATCGTGCGACAAATGGGAAGCGGACTCGTCTTGAAGCCTTAACACGTGTGTTCTGGCCTCGGTCCACTCTTCTAAAGGATATTGGCGGATTGTTTCAACATGTTTTAAGAGTTCCTTTTCATGAAGCTTCCCGTCATTGCCGAAATCCACTTTTTCCACTTCGATGTTTCCTTGAACGTGAAAATCTTCACGACGCGTTTCTTTGTAAAGATGAAACTCGTCTTCCCTTTTGACGAAGTGTCGAACCATGACACGTCCGTTTTCAAACACTTCAAGCAGTCGAAACCCGTGTTCGTCGTAACAATAGCGTTGCCAGTGCACCATTTTGGCTTCCATCAAAACCCCTCCTGAACCTTTATAGTTTGATTTTAGCACCACAAAATGATTAAGGCAATGTATATACACATTATACGCATTCTCAAAGAAAATATTTGCATATTTTGTGTGCTAAGGAACCACACTTGGTATAATAATTATAGAAATTATAAGGAGGGATGATTCATGAGATTCAACGATCAAGTTGCCGTAATCACCGGTGGAAGCGGTGGAATCGGCAAGCAATCCGCAAAGCAGTTTTTGGAAGAAGGCTCAAAAGTCGTCATCGTTGACATCGACCAAGACGGTTTGGACAAAGCCGTAGAAGAGTTGAAAAACTTGGGCGACATAATGGCCGTCAAAGCCGACGTTTCCAAAGAATCCGACGTCAAAAACTATGTGCACAAGACAAAAGAAAAATATGGCAAAATCGACATTTTCGTCAACAACGCAGGCATCGAAGGCAAACACGGCATGCTCATTGATGTCGAAGAACAAGACTTCGACAAGATCATCGGCATCAACGTCAAAGGCGTTTGGCTGGGCATGAAACACGTCGTTCCCGTCATGGCCGAACAAAAGAAAGGCTCGATCATCAACACTTCGTCTGTAGCCGGTCTGCAAGGCTTTCCCGGCCTTGGTCCCTACGTGGCTTCTAAACACGCCGTCAACGGATTGACCAAAACCGCGGCGGCCGAGTACGCAAAAGACGGCATCCGCATCAATTCAATCCATCCTTCACCCGTTGACAACCGCATGATGCGTTCCATTGAACAACAAAGCAACCCCGACGATGCCGCAGGCGCCAAGAAGGCCTTTGAAAGCCTCATCCCTCTTGGACGCTACGGCAAAAACGAAGAAATGGCCGACCTCATTCTTTTCTTGGCCAGCGACCAATCCAGCTACATCACCGGCGCGCAATACCGCATCGACGGCGGCATGGGTGCGACATAATCCAAGTTTTCCCGAAAGCTTCGGAACGTTTCCGAAGCTTTTTTTATGGTTTTTACAACCGCGCATAGAATACTTACCGCAAAAGCGAAAAAGAAGTTCCCATTTCCTTAGGATTGTAGTACAATAAATTAACCTCTAATAAGAAGGTTAAACTGGCAATTCGTCCCTTATTTAAGGGCTGTATGGAAATGGAGACGCTTATGAAAATCGCGATTGTCTACAACCGGGAATCGAAAGCGGTCATCAATCTCTTCGGCATACCGAACAAAGAAAGATACGGGATGAGCACCATCCGAAAAGTGAAGGATGCCCTTTTTGAGCATGACCACCAAGTCAAGCTGTTCGAAGGCGACAAAAACATCGTGGCAAACTTGGAGAAGTTCATGCCGCGCGTTCTCTCCGGCGAACGCCCTGGACTTGTTTTCAACTTGAGCTACGGCATTCAGGGAAAAGGACGATACATGCACATCCCCGCCATTTTGGAGATGCTAGGCATACCGTATGTGGGGTCCGGCCCCGAAACACACGCCATCGCCCTTGACAAAGTCATCACCAAGATGATTTTGATGCAGCGCGGCATTCCCACACCAAAATTCACAGTCCTTGAAACCCCCGAAAGCCCGATGGAGGAAAACCTGAACTATCCATTGATTGTGAAACCGAAAAACGAAGCCGTATCCTTCGGACTACGCATAGTTAGAAATCAAGAAGAGCTGCTTGCGGGCGTTACGAACATATACGAAGAATTCAAGTCGCCTACGCTCGTTGAAGAATACGTAGACGGACGCGAAATCAACATTGCCCTTTTAGGAAACAACCCCGTAGAAGCCCTTCCTCCATTGGAAATGCTTTTTGAAAACGGCGAACACATCTACACCTACGAAGACAAAACCAACAAAATTCTGCCTCGCGTCAAAACCGTTTGTCCGGCGGATTTGGACGAAGAACTCACCAAAAAAATGCAGGAAATTGCCGTTCAAACTTTCAAAACCTTGGGCTGCTTCGACAGTGCAAGAGTGGATTTCCGCGTCGACAAACATGGGAATCCTTTCGTGCTTGAAGTGAACTCCATGGCTTCTTTGAGCCAAAACTCGTCCTTTGTCAAAGCGGCCTCCGCAACCGGGCTCTCTTACAACCGTTTGATACAACGAATTATTGAAATCGCTTCGCAACGGTATTTCGGCCCTTCAATCGACGGAGGCGGCCTCACGGAAGAAGGCTCACACGCGTTCTCCTATATCACCCAACAACGCGACCGGATGGAAGGAGAACTTCGAAGCCTTACGAATCTTTATACCGCAACCGAAGACCTTGTCTCCAAACAAACTTTCATCCGCAAACTTGAATATCGCTTGAAAAAAATGAACCTCACAAAAGACCGTCGTCGAACCGACGATACGTCGCATTGGCTTTTCACCACCGAACAAGGCTTTGAAAACGGCGTCCTTTTTGTCGTCCCCATCGACATCCCGGGCGATAGAGGCGCTTATCCGATTCCCTTTCGCATAGAACCCGAATACATGTATGGCGCCGGCATCGCATCGAGCCGCGGCGGAATGATGGTGATGATAAAAGCGTTAGAAGCTTTGCGTCAAGCGGGAAGACTCAACCACCAAAAAATCGGCGTGTTTGTGTATGGCGATGAAGGCAACGGCATGCGTTATAGCGGCGAAGCGCTCAGACTCGCAAGCAAAGAAGCCGGCGAGGTCATCGTCATGGCACCGGGGTACAACCTCAACACTGTCGTTTATCAACGAAGGGGCGCCATTAAAATCAAAATCGTCGTCGAGGGCTCCCCGATGCGCATCGGCGCGAAAAACCACACCGCAAACGCCCTCGATTACCTCCTCAAAAAAACGGCGGACATAAGGGCGTTGGGCAAAGATACGCCTTTGCTTGCAATATCCCTTCAAAACATCGAAACCTCCCGATACGGCGTATTGATTCCGCATCGAGTTAGCGCAACCCTCATCATTGCGTTCATGGACCAAGAAGTAGCCTTGCGTTATGAAAAAGCGATTCGAAAACTCTTCATGTCCAAGCAAAAAGGCATAAAAACCTATCTTGAGAAATTGGAAGACAGGCCTCCCATGACAAAAAAGAAAGGCACAACCCCTCTTCTTAAGGCCTTTCAAGGCATCGCCGAACAATGGAACCTCCCCTTGCGGGGAGAATCCACGCTTCTTCCCTCGGCCGCCGGAATGGTCGACGAAAACACTCCGGTCCTATGCGGCCTAGGACCAAGCGCGAAACATCTCTATACACCCACAGAATCCATTCACCGTACCGAGCTTGTGCAAAAAACGATGCTTCTCGCGCAATATTTGCTTACGAAAGACGAAAATTAAGGAGAAAACGATGGAACGAAACTCCCCCTCCCATTCCAGCAAAAACGGAATGGTCGCAAGCGCTTCTGCTTGTGCATCCGAAATCGGCGCCCAAATTCTCGATGCGGGCGGAAACGCATTCGACGCCGCGGTCGCGGTTTCTTATGCACTAGGCGTCAGCGAGCCTCAGGCTTCGGGAATCGGAGGGCAATCAATGGCGCTAATATACCTTGCGGAAGAAAAACGCTATTTCGTCTTGGACGGCTCTTCCTTCGCGCCCTACCACTATCAACCCTCAAAGGTTCCAAAAACCCCGATGATGGTCGGATTAAGCGCAACGACGCTTCCCTCGAGCGTAGCCTTCTATGGATATTTGCGCGACACGTATGGTTCCTTGCCGCTTGAAGTTCTTCTAAAACCGGCCATCCAACTGGCCGAAGAGGGCGTAAAAATCACTCCCCTGATTCATAGCGCCATTGAAAAAAACCAAAAAGAATTGAAAATGGACGAACAAATACGTAGCAACTTTTTTTCAAACGACATCCCCTTGCAACCGGGAGACACGCTTGTGCAAAAAGAACTCGCACATTGCATGAGGCTCCTTGCACAAAACGGCTGGAAGGATTTTTACATAGGAGAAATCGCAGAAACGATTGTGAACGACATGGTGGAGCGAAACGGCTGGTTGAGAAGCGAGGATTTTTCCCAAATCCCCATTCCCATCGAACGGTCGCCCTTAGAGGGAAGTTATCGAAAATACGATGTGATCACCTTCCCGCCTCCCGGCGCGGGGAGAGTGCTAGTGCAACTTTTGAACATCTTAGAACAATTCCCGCCGGAAACCATCGATCCAAACAAAGCTTTGGGGAATCTCATTATGGCCCTAGCGTTCCAACTGACGCTAAGAGACCGAAAAAGAATGCCGCAAAACCCCGACCTCTACTTCCAGCAAGTCGACAAGAAAATGACCGACAAAGCCCACTCACAAAACATCAAAGAGACCATCGAACGAATCGTCGGCTTCCATACTGTGTCGCAAGCGCCACCCAAAATAAAAGCCACAGGGGAAACGACGCATTTTTCCATTAGCGACAGATTCGGGAACATCGTCGCCATCACCCAGTCGATCGAACGAGTCTTCGGCGCCAAAAGAACCGCCAAAAACTTAGGATTCTTCTACAACAATTACATGAGCGCTTACGAATACAAAGACAAAACCCATCCGTATTATCTTCTTCCCCGCAACCGGCCATGGAGCAGCGTCGCCCCTACAATCATCACCTATCGGAAACGTCCGATACTCGTGCTTGGCAGTCCGGGAAGCGAACGGATTTCCACCACGCTAACACAAGTTCTCATCCGTTATCTGGACATGGGCGAACCTTTGGACCAAGCCATCGCCGCCCCGAGGTTCCACACCACCGAGAAAAAACAACTCCAGCTTGAGTGGCCCCGTTATGACACAAGAATCTCCGGCGTATTCTCCGAAACGGGGTTTTCCCTTAAAAAAAGAGGCGCCTACAGTTTCTATCTAGGCTGCGTCCAAGCGATCGAACTGCCTAGAAGCGTGAATCGCAAAACCCACACCGGCGTGGCCGACCCCCGAAGGGACGGCTCGGCGGCAGGACCGAGGTGAAACCATGGGAAAACCTCTCCCGCTCATTCTCTCCATCCCGCACGGCGGCATGCACGTGCCAAAGGAGCTGACCGATTCCTATTTGCCGTCTCTTCAAGAAACTTTGACAGACGGCGACTTGTGGACGCGCTACCTTTTCGATTTCGGGGACTTCATCGCCCACACCGTCGCCGCCGACATCCCTAGGCTAATCGTCGACCTCAACCGGGACAAATCCGACTTCCGTCCCGATGGAGTCGTCAAACAAATTACCCTACGCCTAAACCCGGTCTGGAAAACTTTCCCGCATGGCGATGCCTTGAAACACCTTCTGCAAACTTACTACGACCCCTATTACGACAAGCTTCATCATGCGACAAACGATCAAAATGTCAAAATCGGCATCGATTGCCACAGCATGCTTCCTTCGGACCCCTTTGACAAAAACGCTTTGAAAAGGCCGCTTTTTTGCCTCTCAAACCGAGGCAACGCTTCAGGAGAATACGAAGGCGAACCTCTCTCCTGCCCGGCTGAACTGCTTGTTGATTTCAAAGAGATTTTGGAAGAGTCCTTCGGCAAAGACACAGTGCTTTTAAATGCGCCTTTTCAAGGCGGACAAATCATCAAAACCATGGGCGGCCTCCGCAACATCCCCTGGTTCCAGTTGGAAATCAATCGAAAACTATATGAACCCGACCGCAAGGCAAAGCCGGTCCAACCCACAGCGACGGAACGAAGAAAACTCGACGCTTTGAAAGGGAAACTCTTTCACTGCCTTTCGAACATCGCCTTCGAAAACCCGCTTTATTCAACCGCACTCCATACCGAGAAACCCCTCAAAAAACCGATTATCCCATGAAAAAGCCGCCAAATTTGGCGGCTTTTTGATGGCTTTCGATTCAATCCAACATCCAGCTATCGTTCAAGATACTGGTCGAATACAAAAACAGCACGTCTTGGTCGGAAAAGTCAATGTATTGGTCCAAGATGTTCGGTGAGACATGCCTCAAATCCACAAATGTGATTTTGGAATACCCCTCAAGCAAAAGCGGCGCAAGGCTGTTGGCGTAGGAGTCGCCAAACAAAATCAGCTCTTCATCCGAATCGGACTTTGGATCGATCAGTTCGGTAAACGGATGGGCGCCGCCTAAAAATACATCGTATGAGTCGACTCCCTTTAATGCGCTTTTTTGATACACGTGGCGGATTGTATCGTCGACGGGATTGCGCGCATAAGAGCGCGCAATCGTGTCGTTTGTCAAATACGTCAAGGTATCCGGCTCTAACGGCATGGCCACATGCCCGTAATACGAACCCCTAAACGGAGAATGGTTGTGAAATTCATAAGGGTTTTGTTTGGGATATTCTCTATCGAGCGACTCCAAAAAGTACTCCGCAACATCCACAACGCGTTCCTGACGCCAGTGATGGTCGGTGCGGTAATAATCGTCAATGTCCAACTTGTCAAAAAGTGGAATATAGGACATATTTTTCAACGCATCTTGCAAGGTAGTCTCAAGCGCGCCATAATCCATGTGCGGGTAGCCGTGTTCTTCGGCGACAAAGTAATTTTTATCGGGAACGATGCTGAAATGCACGTCCATGCCTTGAAGATAATCCGCATAGATCGAAGAAATCAAGCTGCCCGCATGGTCGATGGAAGACTCGTTCAAAGGATAGCGCATGCGGTACACGCTTTCCTCAATGATGTACAAGCCGTTCACATCCGTCTGGTTGAAGAGCTTCAGCCTGGTCATGGCGTTGACACTCCGAAACGCTTCGCGGTAGGGAAATTGGTCCAAAGAGTACGCTTCAAGCGATTGGAAGTACTCTCCGTCTGTGATGTTTTCAAACGAAGGAACAGGGAATTGTTTCAACCTTCTTCTTTCGTCTTCCGAATACTCTTGATCGGCGGAAACGAGGTTTAAGACCATTCCCAAAAACAATGCAGTGGCAAATACTATCAAAACGGACAAATGTTTGATACGTGCGAACATACAGCTTCTCCTTTCATCAGAAGCGGAAATATATAAACGGGTTGAACGTTCCATCCACAAGATTGCCCGTAACCATAAGAAGCAAGATAACAATCACAGCCGGTTCCAAAACGGCCAAACTTCGTCTCGCGAAGGGATGTTTACGCAAACATTTCAGCGTTCCTTTCAACAATGGCGTCGAACCGAACACGCCCAAGACAATCACCACTGCGTAGCTCCTCAAATAATATAGAGATTCGGTGTTCACAAGCGGCGCCTCGCGAAAGGCGAACATGCCCAAAATGTTGTTGAAACCCTCTTGAAAACTGCCCGCATTAAACAAGACGAAACCGATGACGACCACAAACATCACATACGCATGACGCAAAACGACCGGTACGGATTCCATCCTGTCTTTGATCACTAGTTTCTCCACGATGAGCAACACGCCATACATCAGCCCCCAAACCACAAAGTTCCATGCGGCTCCGTGCCAAAAACCGGTCAAAAACCAAACAATAAGCAAGTTTCTCACAAGACGCAACACGTTGACACGGTTGCCGCCCATGGGGATGTAAACATAGCGTCTGAACCACTCGCCCAAAGAAATGTGCCAGCGTCGCCAAAACTCACTTACGCTTTTGGCGATATAGGGGTAGTTGAAGTTCTCAAGGAAGCGAAAGCCGAATATTCGGCCCAGCCCAATTGCCATGTCGCTGTACCCGGAAAAATCGTAGTAGATTTGCAAAGTAAACGTTATGGCCGCAAGCCAATAAAAAAGTACAGAAGCCTCGTGAGCGGAGTCAAAATGCATGCCGACTTCCGCAAGCGTATCGGCAATCAACACCTTTTTGCCCAAACCGACCATAAACCTTTTGACGCCCACATAAGCGTCTTCAACGCTATGTTTTCGTTCTTTCAACTGGTTCTCAATCGTCTCATAACGGACAATCGGACCGGCAATCAATTGCGGAAACAAAGCGACATACGTCATAAAATCCAGCATATTGCGCTGTACGCTTACCTTCCCCCGGTAAACGTCAATTGTGTAAGAAAGCACCTGAAACGTGTAAAAGCTTATGCCAATCGGCAGAACAACGCCCAACAACCCCAGCTCAAAATCAAACAGCCGGTTGACGTTTTCCAAAAAGAAATCCGAATACTTGAAAAAGATTAGTGCGCCAAGACCGACCACGATCGAGGAAACCAAAGGGACGGTGGCGAACCGGGTGTTCCGGCAACGTTCAATCAGCAATCCGTGAACGTAGCCGGAAACCGAAGACATCAGCAGCAAAAGCGTATAAATCGGTTCGCCGTAATAGTAAAAACCCAAGCTGAAGAGGAACAAAACCAAGTTTTTCCATTTGCTGGGAACGCTAAAATAAACAAGCAACAGCAAGGGAAGGAAATAATAAAGAAAGTTCACACTAGAAAACAGCATGATGCTCGCCTACTTTGTCTTAGTCTTGGGGATCTTCCGGTTCAAGATCAAGAAACGCTTCGTGAAGCTCGTGCGCGTAATTGTCGCTCATGATGATGACGACCACATCGCCGATGTTGTCCACCACGACGTTCTCATCCTCCACGCCGAAGCTGACCCATTTCCAAGGGTCGATGCTGTCGTTTATTTCATTTTTGAGCGCTTCGACGTCCTGTCCTCGCTCGGTACGGACAAGGGTCAATTCAAATGGTGAAGTACCTAGGGAAGGCACGGAAGCGATGGCACGGTCGAAATCCAAGCCGTCTTTGCCCAAGTGAAATTCCGCTTCGTCGGCGCTCACTTCCTCAACCGCCAATCCGGACACAAACGATTGCGCATCTTCGCTTAGACCGTCATAATCGTATATGTCTTCCAAAACCGTCTCAAGATCGTCCTCCAAAATTCGGTTCTCCGGTGCGCCACAGCCCGCAAGCGTGAAAACAAGCAAGGCCGCTACTCCAAATGCAAGCAATTTTTTCATGGTAAAACACTCCTGTTCGATGAATTTTTGCAAAGGAAAAACCTCCCATTTGCAGCTTCGATGATAACAAACAGGAGGTTAAGATTCGGTTAAGCGTTCAAAATGACGGTAAATGTCGTGCCTTTGCCTTCCTCGCTGGCTACACGCACATCCATTCCGTGCTGAGTGAGGATTTGTTTGACGATGGAAAGGCCCAACCCGCTGCCTCCTAATTCTCGAGAGCGTGAAGGGTCGACGCAATAAAACGGTTCGAAAATACGCTTCAATTTATCGGGCGGAATCCCCGGCCCCGTATCGGAGATTGTGATTCTCTCATCGTCGGCCGATATCCGCAAAGTCCCACCATGATGGTTGTATCGAATCGCGTTGTGCACAAGGTTTTGCAAAGCGCGTTCCATAAGAGGACGGCTCCCTTCGATGGTGGTGTCGCCTTGTCTATCCAATTCGATGGCTTTTTCGTGCATCATTTTTTCGACTTCTTCCGTGATCAGCGTCAAATCCGAAAAACGAAACGATTCATGTTCTCTTTGCGCCAATTGCGTCATCGTCAAAAGATCTTTCACAAGTTTGTGCATCCGGTTCGCGCTGTCTTTTACGGTCTGGAAAACTTCTTCATAATCTTCTTTGTCGGGGTCGTCTTCCATCTCCAACACTTCCAAATTGGTCATCATCGAAGCAATCGGAGTCTTCAACTCATGCGCTGCGTTTTCCACAAAACGTTTTTGCCCTTCCATGGTGGTGTCGATTTGGAAAAGCATATCGTTAAACGCGTTTTCCAACCGCACGATTTCAACGTTGTCATAAGGAAGGTCGATTTTTTCAGGAAGATTGTCCGCGTCAATATCTTCGACAACGTCGGCCAAGCGACTGATTGGAAGCATCATCCTTCGGCTTAAAAACCATAAGGCAAAGGCTCCGGCCAGCACAAAGAACGCCACAATCAAAGCGCTTTGGACAAGATACGCCGTCGACGTTTCGGAAAAAAACACGCGAATGTGCTCGTTTTGTGCGGTGGTCGCCTCTAAGCCCGTAGCGTCCATAAAGGCTTCGTAGGAAAACATGCTTTCCGCGCGGTAGATAAGCGCGAATGCAAGCAGGACGCTCAGCGCCAAGAAAGAAAGACCGCTCATCAAAGCGACTCTTGTTTGCAAGCTCATATTATTCCACATAATATCCTTCACCTCGTACCGTTTGGATAAAATCTTTCGGCAGCTTCTTTCTAAGAGAAGTCAAATGCACCTTGAACGCGTTTGTGAAAGAATCCACATCGCTGCTCCAAACATGCTCGATCAAATCCTCGCCGCGTACGATTTTTCCGCGGTTGAGCATCAGATATTCCAGTATGCCGTATTCCTTTTTCGTCAAGCTCACGCGTCGCTCCTTATAGCGAACCTGTTTTAAGGCCATGTCCAAAACGACAGGACCGCTTTCGATGACGTTCCCTTTGTCCGAATAATCGCGTCTTGTAAGCGCGCGCACCCTAGCGTGCAATTCTTTAAAGCTGAACGGTTTGGCAAGGTAATCGTTCGCGCCCAAATCCAGCCCGGATATCTTGTCCTCCACCTCTCCTCGGGCCGACAAAATCAATACATTGATGCGTTCGTCCTCTTTGCGGATTTCACGCAAAACATCAATCCCGTCTTTTCCCGGCAGATTCAAATCAAGTACAATCGCATCGTAATGCGCGTCGAAAAAACGATCGATCGCTGTGTGTCCGTCCTCTGCGGCATCCACCGCATAGCCGGACTTCTCAAACCCTTTGACAAGCGCCTTTCGAAGCGCGTCTTCGTCTTCGACAATCAACAGTTTCACACACAAACCTCCTATAAAACGGTGCATGTCCATTATACAACAAGAAACGTTAAGACAAAGTTAAGCGCATTTTCCCTTTACACACAAAAACGCCAAGAATCTTCTACGCTTTTAAGAAAAAACTCTCTCCGGTAGGACCGAAAAGAGTTTTGCGTAAACCAATTGGCGCATCTGGTGCTTCTACAGTCTTTTCAACATCCAAATCAAAACAACGGCGCCAACAAGGGCGGTGAAGAATCCTTCCCAAGTAAACGTCTCCACCGAACCGATGCCAAAAAACGATCCCAAGAATCCGCCAAGCAAAGCGCCGATCAAACCGATGACTATGTTTCGCACAAGGCCGCGGCGTCTTGTTTTCATGATTATACTCGCAACCCATCCGACAATTCCGCCGAATACAATCCATAAAATGATGTTCATGTTATCCTCCCATTTAAGTTTTTACCGAAAAAAACTCGTCATTTTTTGACCACTAGCAAAAGCAGGTTCACAAAAAACGCCAGACCATTCAACATCAACGCGGCGAGCAAACCAAAATCTTTCTCCCAATTTATGTCCGTAGTGTATTCGTTTCCGGCAATCGTATACACAATTTGTGTGGCATCCGGCAACCGAAAGAGAAAGACGAAGCCGACGATGAGCAAAAAAGCGGAAATCATTAAAAAGCGTTTAGATGCCAAAGCGAGAATCCCTGCCGCCAACGGGGCGCCAAACCCCAACAAAGCGGTGAAAGAAAACGGCAGTTTTGCGCTTGCGACCGTACCGAGTCCGAAAGGGGCGATGTCGACCAACTTTTTGCCGATGAGAACCTCATACCCGGCATACTCCAAACCTTCGTACGCCAAAACGGGCATAAGCAACATCAACGCTACCGCTACCGCGAAAACAAACAATAGTTTCTCCCCGTTCTTTCGCAAAATCTTCATATTATGCCTCCTCTATATTGTAAACAATTCACACTATGAAAATATTGGTTTCAACCATTTCACGAAGTCAACCTTGTTCGAAATCCGTCTAAGATGCCCGTTTTGATTCATCGTCAGCACGGACATGCAAACGACAACACCCCATCTCAAAAAAGATGGGGTGTTGAGTCCGTCGGATGCAAGACGCATCCGAATTATTGAAAAAAACACTTAACGCTCGTAGCGGAAATCGCCGCCGACCATGGTCTTTAGAACGTTGAAATCCTTATCCAAAACGGTAAGGTCGGCCGTTTTGCCGTTTTCGACGGTTCCGTGCGTATCGTCAATGCCAAGCGTCTTCGCGGGATTGGTGCTTGCGGCTTTGGCGAGTTCGACGATGCCAAGACGAGTCGTTTCAAGCATGTTTCGAAACCCTTCGTTCAAGCGAAGAGTGCTGCCGGCGATAGAGCCTGCTTCCAAACGCGATACGCCGTCTTTGACAAAAATCTTCTGTCCGCCCAAATCGTATTCCCCGTCCGGGAGGTTTTTGGCGCGAATGGAATCGGTCACCAACGTCATTTGGTCGACCGGCTTGTTTTTGGCGAAGAAATCGAGGGCTTCGGGAGAAATGTGAATCTTATCGGCGATGATTTCCGCCATGATGTCGTCGCGGTAAAGGGCCATGCCGGTCAAACCGAGGTCGCGGTGGTGAAACTTCGACATGCCGTTATAACAGTGCGTCACCCTTTTTACGCCGTGATTTACGGCAATGCGCACATCGTCGGCGGAAGCGTCCGAATGACCCATCGAAACCACGATTCCCTTCGCTTGCAAATAATCGAGAAAATCCGTGTCCTGTTCTTCAGGGGCCAGCGTGACGAGGCGAATCTCTCCGTTCGCCGCTTCGTTGTAGGCATCAATGAGTTCTGGAGTGCCCTTGACGATGAATTGCGCGTTTTGCGCACCCTTGAACTTTTCGTTGATAAAGGGGCCTTCCAAATGCACGCCAAGACGCCTAGCGCCCGGAGAGGACGCGGATGAAATCGCACGAAGGGCTTTTTTGATATCCTCTTCGGACATTGTCATTGTGGTCGCCAAAAAGGCCGTAGTGCCTTCTTTCAGAAGGTTTTTCGATATTCTTTCAATCGCTTCGGGGTTTTGGTCCATCGCATCGTCGTCGTTTGTGCCGTGGACATGGACATCGATGAACCCGGGCAACACGTAGGCACCGTTCAAGTCGGTGCCGGATTCTCCCTTCCACGGCCGGATGTCTTTGATGAAACCGTCTTTAATTTCAATCGCGGCATTTTCCATAATTTGATCGGGAAGCACCGCTTTTAAGTTTGTAAGAAGCATAGTCGACCACCTCAACTTATCTATCTTCATTATACATTACCGTGTCGTTTTTTGAAAAAAGTTCGCTTAAAGCTTTGTGAGCGTCATTCGCTTTCGGAGGTTGTCGACGTCTTGCGTGTCGATGGAACCGATGGCTTCGCTTTTGGCGTTTGAAACGCCGCAGGCGTTTGCAAAAGCGAGTGTTTCTTCCATAAGATATCCTTGGGCATAGGCAAACGCAAACCCCGCAATCACACTGTCACCCGAACCCACCGGACTCATAATGTCAACCGAAGGCACTTTGACACGGTAGGCAACGTCATCGTCCACATAAATCATGCCTTCATCGCCTAATGAAACCGCAACCGCTCCGGCACCCATGGCCAACGTTTCGCGTGCCGCCGAAACGATTTCATCGTCGGTTTCAAACCTTCTTCCAAGCAACCTTTCAAGTTCGTCCCGGTTCGGCTTGATCAAATCCGGGCCTGCTTTTAACCCTTCTTTCAATGCCTCTCCGCTTGTATCAAGCATCGTGTATACACCGGCGCGTTTGGCCAAATCTATGCATGTGCGGTAAAAACCGCTGGGAAGGCTTGGGAGAAGACTTCCTGAGAACACCGCAACGCTCGCGTCGCTGATCAAACCTTCAAACAAGCGATGAAAACGTTCCAACTCCTCTTGTTTAATCGTCGGTCCTTGTTCAACGAGTTCGAATGTTTGGCCGGTGTCATCCGCAATGCTTACCGTCGTTCTCGTTTCGTCTTCAATGTTTGCAAATCGAAGCTTCGCGTTTGTTTGGGAAAGCTTTTTCTCGATTTGCTTTCCGGTCGTACCACCTAAAAATCCGGTGGCAAGCACGTCGGCTTTCAATGCATCAAGCACTTTCGTCACATTGATTCCTTTGCCTCCTGCGGTCACTTTGAACGTGTCGACGCGATGGCCTCGTTGAAAATCGAAACGATCGACATAATACATCCTATCCAAGGCCGGGTTGGGCGTCACCGTCAAAATCATGGCGCCATCCCGTCGCTTTTGCACATGCGGATTTTTTTGACGGCGACTTCTTTCAAGGCCTTTTTGGCGGGTGCGAAATACTTCCTCGGGTCCACCGCGTCCGGATGGGCTTTGAAATAGTCCCGAATAGCCTCGGCGAAAGGAATTTTCAATTCGGTCGCAAAATTGACTTTGGAAATGCCGTATTCGATGCATTTGCGCACATCCTCTTTGGAAACTCCGGAAGCGCCGTGCAAAACAAGGGGTATGTCGATGGTTTCGCGAATTTTCTTCAACCGTTCGAAATCCAGATTGGGTTCGCTTGCGTATAGACCGTGCGCCGTGCCGATCGCCACGGCGAGGGTATCGACGTTCGTCCTTTCGACAAACTCACGCGCGCGTTCGGGGTCCGTCAAAGCGTCTTCACCCTCTTTGACGGTTACATCGTCTTCAGAACCGATGAGTTTTCCCAGTTCGCCTTCTACGGAAGCGCCGTAAGCATGTGCGACGTTCACGGCTTCTTTCACAATGCTTACATTGGTTTTGAACGTTTCCATCGAAGCGTCGATCATAATCGACTTCGCCCCTAGCTTCAAAGATGGGAGCACCGCTTCTAAAGAAGTGTGGTGATCCAAGTGGTAGGCAACCGGAACGGAAAATGTTTGCGTCGCTGTGTCTGCGAGAGCGTAAAAAAACGCATCGCCCGCGTTCCGCCTTGTACCGGGAGTCGCGGCCAAAATCACAGGGCTTCTTTCCTCTTCGGCCGCCTCCATAACAGCGAGAACGGTTTCCAGATTGTATACGTTGAACTGCGGTACCGCGTATCCTTTTTCCTGCGCATCCCGCAGCAGTTCTTTCGTCGTTTTTAGCATGTTTTCACTCCTAAGTTTGAATCGCAAAAAAAGTAGCCCGCCACGCAGACGCAGGCGGGCTACTAACAGGCGTGTTACTCTTCTTTTGCTTCTTCGAGCAAGTCGCCTTTTTTCGCACCGCGGAAGCGAACGCTAAGTGCGATGATGCCGCCGATGAAGAGAATCAGACCAATGACAGGCACACCGAGTACGAAGAAGAGCTTGATTAAGCTGAGTGCGGTAATGCCGTCGCTGACTAGATAGGCAAGTCCTTCAACGCCGTAACCGACGAGCTCATAAAGCGGATAGAATAGCGCAACGGGAACGGCCAACAAGATGCCGTAAACAAAACCGGAAATGGCTGCGCCGCGACGTCCGCCGACTGCGTTGCCGAAGATGCCTGCTGCGCCGCCTGTAAAGAACGCGCCGATGATGGAAGGAACGGGGATGACCGTGCCAATCGGAATGGACAGGGCAAGGCCGGCGAGCGTTCCGAAGAATGCGGCGATAAAGCCGATCATAAGGGCTTTGGGCGCATAGTTGAACAGTACGGGTACGTCAAGCGCGGGGCGTGCGCCTGGTACAATCTTAAGCGCGATACCGCGGAATGCTGGAATGATTTCCGCAAGGAACATGCGGACACCATAGAGCAAGACGAGTACGCCTGCCGCGAAACCAAGACCTCTAAGAATGGCAAAAAGCAAGTAATGCTGTTCTCCTGCAAAGTCTGCCACAAAAGCGGGTCCTGCGGCAATAACGGTGATCAAATACACCAAAACCATAACGATGGAAACAGAAATGGCGGTGTCTTTCAAGAAGCCTAGTCTTTCAGGTACGTTGACTTCTTCGCTGTCCTTTTCCGTGTTGCCGAACTGCTTACCGACAAGCGCGGAAATAACAACACCCAAAGTGGTCAGGTGGCCATAGGCGATTTTGTCTTCGCCGGTGATTTTCCGCATAAACGGTTGCGCGATGGCCGGCAAGAGCGTAAGAATTGCACCTTGGAGCAATGAACCGAAGATGACGGTGTTGGTTTCACTAACGCCGAGGTCGTAGAATGCCCACGCAAGACCACCGGCAAGAATCCACATCATATGGCCGGTTAGGAAAATGTACTTAAACGGCGTGATGCGCGCGATAAGAACATTCACCAAGAAACCAAAGCCAAGAATGAGGGCCGTGGTGCGGGCAATTTGCGCGACGCTATCGGAAAGCGCGCCGACAACCGCCTCGTCGAAGGGAACTACGCCGGAAATGCCAAAACCTTCAACGAAGATGTCCGCGAATGGTGCCAGGTTTTGAACAATGAGATCGACACCGGCGGAAAGAATCAAGAAACCCAAGATGGTCTTGAAAGTCCCTGCGACAATGTTTTCTACTCTTTTCCGCTGAACAATGAGTCCGATGAGTGCGACCACACCAAGCAAAATCGCAGGCGTGGTGAAAAATTCAGTCAGGAAATCATACATACGTGAAACTCCTCCTATTTATTTATTTTTTTATGATTCCATTTTTTCCAAAGCCTTGAGCAGCTTATCCTTGACTTCCTCAGAATCGGAGAGATTCTTGATGATGATGACTTCTCCGCTGAACTCCTCAACATTCTTTGAAAGGTCGGCAGAAAGCACGTAAATGTCGGCGTTCATGCTTTTCGCAGAACCAAGATCCGCGCTTTCAAGATCGGCTTTGATGTTCGCTTTGTTCAATGCGTCTTCAATGGACATTTTGAGCATCATGCTCGAGCCCATGCCGAGTCCGCAAACTGCGACTATTTTCATCTATGTTCCCCCTTTCTATAGGACATGCCTTTCATCAGAGACAGCTGATTCGTTTTCTATATTTTTTAATGTGTTTCTTGTTGATGGCGTCGCCTTCGTCAAGGTTCGAACTGACCCAAATCGGTGGTTCATACCCGGACTTGGCCAACTTGTCAATGGTTTCAACCACGATGGATTGAATGATGGTAAAGCCGATGATGGAGGACGTCGGTCCGAACTTGGTCTTGAGTTCGTCAATTTCCATCACGGCATCGCCCGAAACGCCGCGGTTGTCCAACACGACATCGGCGAAATCGTAGGTCTTCTTACCGGAAGGATGGCGGCTTTCTACAGAACGGGCAAAATCTTCAGAGAGCAACGTGATGACTTTCAAGCCTCGCTCCTTGGCTTCCTTCGCCATCTCGATTGGCGCCGGGTTTCGCGCGGAAGTCGAGGCAACGAGCATGACGTCTTGTTCATGTACGGTCTCGTTGTCCAAAATGGCCTTGGCCATGCCTTCTTGGCGTTCGCCATGTGTGCTCAATGGGGCTTTTGGCGCAAGCGCCATTGCCGGATTCAAAATGGCGTTTACCGGAACCAATCCACCCGCGCGGTAAAACACTTCCATCGCATACATCTGAGAATGGCCGCAACCGAAGACGTGCAAGACGCCATCGTTTCGAATCGATTCGGCGACTATGTCCGCCGCTTTCTCAATGTTTTTTGCTTGTGTTTTTTCGACATCTTCAAAAATTTCCTTTACTTTGCTCATGTAGTCCTTATACAACATTCTCTCACTCCTGCCTTTTGGATTTTAAAATTTCTTGAACCGCTTCCGGCGTTTTAGCTTCTGCGAGCCGGTCTATGGTTTCAGAATCCTGCAAAACTTTGCTCAAGCCGGATAGAAGATCGAGATGGGAGTTCTTGTCGGTGGCCGACATCGCAAACATGAGTTTCACCGGATCTTTGTCTTCTACCCCGAATTCAACGCCCTTATATGAGGTAATCAGACTGAGCCCCGTCTTTTTGGCGCCATGTTCGGGCCGTGCGTGGAAAAACGCAACGCCCGGAGCCACTAAAATGTACATACCATAACTTTCAACAGTCTCGATCATCTTGTTTATATACCCCTCTTCGATGTAACCATTGTCCAAAAGCAGTTTTCCCGACAATTTTGCGGCTTCTTTCCAGTCTTTCGGTTCAACATGCGTTTGAATCATATGTTTTTTAACGATTTCAGACATGTCACGAACCTTCTTTCTCGTAGGGATATAGTGTTACGCCTTTTACAACGCGATTGATTACGCCATCGGGACTGGGGTTGTCCGGATCGACGCCTTGCTTGTAAGACCTCAAAAACGCAAGTCGCTGAGCGGCTATCAAATAGGGAAGCGACAAAAACGCATCCGGAATGGTTTTTGTTTCACCGGAAAGGCCGATGTAAACATCAGCCAAAACGTTTTCACGATTCTCATCTCGTCCAATGACAATATCCGTCGTCATTCCGTCTTGTTCGAGTTCATCAAGCAAATCTTTTTCGTATCGCTGCGTGTAAGTTTCGCCCGAGAGGAACAGCAAAACCATAGTTTTATCATCAATGAACGATTTCGGTCCGTGGCGGAAACCAAGAGGCGTGTCGGAACGTGTCGCAATCCGGCCGGCCGTCAATTCAAGCATCTTCAACTCCGCTTCTTTCGCCAATCCCTTGAAATGGGAGGACCCGAGATACACCGCCTTTTCAAAGCCAAGTTCGGCGACTTCTTCTAACTGCTTTGAACGCATCATGTCTTCGCCGAATCGGGCAATGTTTTCCACGATTGAGCGGTGCTTTGAGAAATCGTCCAAATCGAACATCAAAAGCGAAGCAAGCGCCATGGTCGAAAAACTGCCGGTCATGGCGAGTCCTTGGTCGTTGGCGTCCTCAGGCATATATAGAACCAAAGCGTTTTGATTGGCTTCGCCTTTTTTCGCCAAACGTCCTTCACGATTGCAAGTCAACACAATGTGGTAGGTTTCGTCCACGATTTCGTTGACAAGATCGAAGGTCCCTTCGCTTTCGGGGCTGTTTCCGGAACGAGCGTAAGACACCAACAAAGTGGGCTTCTTTTTCCGCAAATACGATTCCGGCGCGGCGACTATGTCCGTCGTCGCAACCGCTTCAACATCAAAACGGGTCGAGCGATTGATATGAGGGGCGACCGTTTCACCGATGTAAGCGGAACTGCCGGCGCCTGAGAGAATCACTCGAAGCGAATCGCTATTCAACGCTCGTTTCATAAAATCTTCTATCTCTCCACGGTTCTTGTCGATAATTTCCAATGTTTCTCGCCATAATCTAGGTTGTTGCTGGATTTCCCGATAGGTTGTGTGCTCTTCGTACGATACCATATGTTATCCCCTTTCTGCATTTATTATAGCGTCTTGTGGTTAGGACGTTATACCCAATTTGTCCAAAAAAACATAGTCTATGCAAACGTTATTCAAGAACCACTCTATAATTGAACTGATCTCCGCGGGCTATGCTGATGGTGTATTCGATGATGGTTTCTCCTTCGTAGGTGGAGCGTTCGATCATCATACTAGGAACCGCTTGGTTGATTTCCAACAATTCCGCTTCATAATCGCGGGTCGTGACCGGTTTCAATACCTCTTCCGCTCTGGAAAAGCTGACATCGAACTTATCCCGAAAAACATCGTACATGGGATTGTTCTCGATATCGTCCCGGTGCAACGAAGGAAAACGATTCTTGGGAAGGTAGGTGCGTTCATACATCATGGGCGTATCGTCTGCCATGCGAAGACGTATAATCTGGATAACGGGGTCATGGAGAGCGCACCCGTGCTTCCTGGAGATTTTTTCATCGGCTTTTATGTATTCGAAGCCGAGAACTTTTGACCATGGGTTTCGACCGATTTTTTTCATTTCCTCGGTAAAACTGTAAAACGACAACAAATCCTGGTTCATTTTCGATGAAACATACGTTCCATCGCCATGACGCTTTTCAAGCAAGCCCATATCGACGAGCTCTTCAACCGCATGGCGAACCGTCACACGACTTACGCCATAAATATCGCAAAGTGCTCGTTCGGAGGGAATCTTTTCGTTTTCAAGGTAATTGCCTTCTTGTATTTCTTTGACCAAGATCTCAACGAGTTGATAATAAAGCGGAAGGCGGCTGGATTTGTCGATGGTTGTCATACTACCATACCTCTACATCTTTCTGTCGTTTGATTAATACCACTTTAATACCATTTACACTTTTAAAGTATCACATCCATCTATGCATGTCAACGCCTTTAAAAAATTGATGAATGATTTTTATGGACCGGACTTGATGCGCTCGCATGAAAGACTTCAAACATAACCCCTCCAAACGTGCGAAACGCAAAAGACTTCATGACCAACGCATCATAATGCTTTGAGACGCCCTCAATTCCATGTTATACTGAGTATAAGACACATTGATGTCACCATTTTATGAGTTGGAGGGATTTTATGGCAACGGATCAATATCATGAACCAATCGAACTGCTTGATGAAAAAACCCGAGACATCACCCGGGTAATCAAAAGCGTCATGGAAGAATTTGAAGCCGTTGATTGGTACAATCAACGCATGAGCGCCACCAAAGACAAAGAAGTCTACGACATTTTGAAACACAACCGTGACGAAGAATTGGAGCATGCAGCTATGGGCATCGAATGGTTGCGGCGCCAACTCCCGGAACTCGATGAAGAACTTAGAGAAAACCTCTTCAAAGAAGGCCCCATCGGTCACCACGATGACGAGGGCGAAGACGACGAAGGCAACAAAAGTCTCAATATCGGCAAATTGAAACGTTAGGAGGCGTTGTATGGATTTGTTAAAACAAAACCTGGCACCCATCCCGAGCGAAGCTTGGGAAGAGATCAACGACCGTGCCAAAGAAGTCATCCAATCGCAATTGAGCGCCCGTCATGTCTTGCATGTCGACGGCCCTCACGGACTAGAAAAAAATAGCGTCGGCCATGGCCGGTTGACCTCAATCAAAGAAGGCAAAAAAGGCGAAGTCAACACCGGTCTATACGATGTGAAACCGTTGATCGAAACACGCATTTCTTTCGATCTTTCCCGTTGGGAACTCGACAACATCTTGCGCGGCGAAAAAGACGCCGAACTAGACCCCTTAGAAAAAGCGGCGGAAAAATTGGCGCTTTATGAAGAAGACACGCTTTATAACGGCAACAAAAACGCAAACATCAAAGGTTTGAACGATGTTGCCGGCCACCGTCTCAAACTCAGCCAAAACCCCAACGAAATACTAGGCGCGCTTTCAGAAGCCGTATACAAATTGAAAGACGCATACACCGAACCGCCTTACGATTTGATCGTATCCGATGAACTCTTGACAATACTGAACCAAATGCATGAAGGCGGTCTTGTTCGCCACAGCGCCGAAGCGATTATCGGCGGCGAAGTTATCCGCTCAAGAGTCTTAAAAGGAGCGTTTTTAATCCCACGCGACCACGAGGATTTAGAAATGACCATCGGACAAGACTACAGCATCGGTTATGAACAGCACAACGCAGAAACCATACGCCTTTTCATCATGAACAGTTTCACCTTCCGGTGCCTCGATGAGGACATCGTCATCGCCTTCGACACCGAGTAGGCGCGCATTACATAACGACCTATCCCCTTGCAGCGGGTGCGCTTGAATGCGACCCGTTTTAAGGGGATTTTTTCATGAAAAAAGCGCCACCATACAAGCGACGCCTTTGCAATCAATCCTATCTTAGAATCGCTTTCACAGTCTTTTTATCATCGTGTGACTGTCAAATCCTTTCGGATTGTCTTTTCTAGTATGGACCACTTCGAAGCCTTGTTTTTCATAAAAGGCTCGACCTTGGAAATCGGTGGTCCCGAGTTCGACCGCACCGACCTTCCGCTTCAAAGCCTCCTCAAGCACCCTATCTATCAACGTTTTTCCAATCGCGCGGTTGCGGTAGTTCGCATCAACGACCAAGCGTGTTATGTGCATTGTGTTGCTATACACCTCGCATTGCACGCCGCCAAGGAACGTTTCTTTTTCAAGCGCGACGATTTGCACTGTGTCAAAGAGGCCTTCTATGCCGTGGCGTTCGTTGAATGAACGGGTGTGCTTCGCCAATCGCTTGCGATATTTTTGCGGGAGTTCGGAAACGTTGCGGATAGGAAAAGAATGTGTTTCGACGACGTTTTTGTTGCACAAGTCGGCGTAGTAGTAATCGAATCCTCCGACATTTTGCACCGTTGCAACGGTAGAAAAACCGACTTCAAGAAAATCCTCAAAGCGTGATTTAACGGGCGTGAAAAATTTCATCCCCACAGCTTTTTGACCAAAATGCCTCCAAGCCTCCCAAACCAACGCACTTAAAATCGACAAGTTCTCATAATACACTTCTCCGATTGTCGCCCAATCCCAAAAGCAACGTACTTTCAAAGCGCCGAGAAGCTCGCCTTTTTCCTCTATATAGAAATGACGTTCTTCCAATGAGACCGGCCCGGTGAATCGCACATTGTGCGCGCGCAACATCTTCTTGATTTTTTCACTGTACGCAGAATTCTTATCTATACGACATTCTATCATGTCACACCTCTTTGCGTTCTTAATTTTGTCTAGGGCATGCGCATCGCTCTTCTATAATGTACCATAAAGAACGACAAAACGATATTTTATCTTGATCATTCCACAAAAAAGCGATGGCCAAACGTTTCTTGGCCATCGCTTCATAATTCAAGTATCTATCTAGCATAAGGTCAATCGTGGCAATGGGTAACGTCTGTCGCTTCAAAGAGGCTTTGGAATTTTCGCTCTTCTTTCAAACTCTTCTGTCGTCGGTAGGTCTTTTGCAAACTCCGAAGCAATAAGACGCTCATCGCCATAAGCACAAGCGCAAACGGAAGCCCCGTTAAAATGACCGCGTCTTGAAGCGTTTCAAGCGCGCGCTGTCCTCCGATGATGATCAGCACCGAAGCGATCGCGCCTTCGATGACCGCCCAAAACACGCGTTGACGGGATTTTGTGGAAGTCTTGCCGCCCGAGGTGATGGCGTTAACCACAATCGACCCCGAATCGCTTGAGGTGATGAAGAAAAAGATGATGATGCCCGTAGCGAGCAATGTAAGCAAGACGGAGACGACTCCTTGGAAAAGCGCAACGTCAAGCATGTTTAAAAGTTCAAAAAGCGCACCCGGCAAATTGTCGCCAACAAGCGCGTACAACCCACCATTGCCCGCATCGATTTCAAAAGCGGCGCCCGCGAATACGCTCAACCAAACAAAGGAAAGAAGCGAAGGGATAAACAAGGACGCAATGATGAATTCACGGATGGTACGCCCTTTGGACACTCTTGCGATAAACATCCCCACAAAAGGGCTCCATGATATCCACCATGCGAGATAGAAGATGGTCCATGCGCCCTGCCAATCCCGCTCTGAGCCTTCGGCAAGCGACAAGAAGAACGAGGCCGCCGGCAAGTCCGCCAAATACGTGCCGAACGAACTGGCGAAAAGACGGAAAATGAAAAGCGTCGGACCAAGAATCAAGATGGCCAGCATGAACCCAAACGCGAGTTTCATATTGGTCTTCGAAAGCTTTTTGACGCCTTTATCGATGCCCGATATGATGGAGATTGCCGCAACGGCGGTGATGACGATAATCAGCACAACTTGCATAAGAGGCGATACCGTGATGCCGGTCAAATGACCAAGGCCGCTGTTTATTTGCTGCACGCCGAGCCCCAACGAGGTCGCAAGGCCGAAAAGCGTCGCAAGCACGGCCACTAAATCTATGATGTCTCCGAGCCTGCCGAAAACCCGTTCTTTGAATATCGGGTAAAATATTGACCGCAAAGAAAGCGGGAGTTTCTTGTTGTAAGCGAAATGGGCTAAAGAAAGCGCCATGATGGCATAAATCGCCCAAGCGTGAAACCCCCAATGCAAAAAGGTTGACGCAAGCGCGGAAACATAGGAATCCACACCCCCGAAAATAGGCGTCCCTTCTTGAGCGTGCGTAAGCGGTTCGCCGACCGCCCAAAACATAAGCCCGATGCCCATGCCGGCGCTGATCAACATGGAATACCAAGCGAAGTTCGAGAACTCCGGCTTCGCCTTCATGCCGCCCAGTCGCACGCGGCCGAGTTTGGAAAACGCTAAGAACACAGACAGCGCGATGAAGAAGTTCACCGCGAAAACAAACACCCAATCCGTGTTCGAAACAACCCACTGTCTCATGTTTTGCAAGGTTTCATCGGCAGGTGCAAGACCGAATAAGCCGGCGTTTGCGACCACCGCGTACACAATGAAAACCAACACCAAAATGCCCGTTGTAAAGGACACAAAAGGATTCAAGTCAAACCCGCACTTTGTGAAATTTCTACTGTAAAGCTTGTTCTCCATCTCGATTTGACGCTCTGTGTATTGTTGTTGACGTTCCTTTTCTTTTTGCATAGCTTTCACCCTTTCACAGCGTGTCAATCTCATTATAAAACAAACCCCAACACAGTGCAACGGTCCCCACAACATCAAAGTTGCATAAAAAAAGCGCCGAAAGGCGCATCCATATCTTTAGCGCTGCGCGCTTTCAACGCTTGTAACGTTTCAAACGCTCAATAGAGTCCTCGACATCCACCACCCAAATCATATGATAGAAATCATGGTTCGGAGCTTTTTTATTGTATGTCGGTTCGCCAAACATGCGTCGCCAAATCTTTTTAGACGTTTCGTAAATAGAATCGAAACATACGGTTTTAACACCACGCCTTTTGAGGTCTTCAAGCGCAGTCATCAACAACCGCATTCCATACCCTCTTTTTTGCTTGGAAGGATCAATGTATAAAGACCCAAGCTCTATGGTGTCGATCAATTCATCGCCGGTCTGTTTCAAAATGCCTTTGTTCGGAGGAGTGCCATAAGCGATGGTGCCCACCAAATCATCCTTTTCAAAAGCCAAAAAAATAGTGGTTGAGTTTTGCTTGAACGCTTCGTCGACTTGGCGCATCTTAAAAGCAAGCTCTTTTTCCGGAGTAAGATGTTTTCCGAAGTTTTCGTTTTTGAATGCGTCTTGGATTACCCTTCGCCATAACTCTTTGATTAATTCGCGGTCTTTCGGATACGCTTTTCGAATGTTCAACGTGTCTTTGTTCATAAACACACCCCATCATCCTGTCGATTCAAACTCAAGCTAAAACGCCATAACAAGACTTGTCAATTTAAATCACATGGTAAATATAGCACACACACATCCTCAGGACAACACCTTAACAATAAAACATGTCTACGATGTGTGATGCTTCTTGACCAGAATTCAAGACGGCACATCCTTTTACATTCGCTCTTTCATTGATTACAATGAAATTGTCATGGACTTTACCATCCAAAAACTTGTCCGTTAGGAGGGCGTTATACCATGAGAAAAATCGCAATGCTTCTAGAAAACCAATTCGACGATAGAGAGCTGATTTATCCATATTACCGATTGCAAGAAGAAGGTTTCGCTGTTGATTTGATCGGTGCAAAACAAGACACAATATACAAAAGCAAACACGGCATGCCTATGAAAAGCGATCGAGCGTCTTCGGATGTAAAAGCCGAAGAGTACGAAGCCGTCGTTATTCCCGGAGGTTTTTCTCCTGATTACATGCGGCGCACACAAGCGACGATTGATTTCGTCAAAGCCATGAATAATCTCCGAAAACCCATTGCGGCGATTTGCCATGCACCATGGGTCGTGATTTCCGCCACCGACTTGCACAACCGCAAGATGACCGGCTTCCCCACCGTACGCAAAGACATCGAAAACGCAGGCGCCACCTATTTGGACGAAGAAGTCGTCGTCGACGACAATCTCATCACCTCAAGGACTCCCAACGATTTGCCGGCGTTTTTAAAAGCGATTATTGCAGCGTTGCAATAACGTCTTACTCTACTATCGCCACGACAAAAAAGTCGTTTCGACCTCATACCATATGGTTGAAACGACTTTTATTATGATAATCGCTGGACAGTCGAGAAGCTTATCCGTCAATCTCTTCGAAAAGAGCGGAGTCTTTGATTTGTATCGAGTGGCGGTCAAACGTCAACAAGCCTTCTTCTCTCATTTTTATAAGCTCCCGGCTCAAAGACGAACGTCTTGTACCAAGTGTTTCCGCAAGCTCAGCCTTGCTAGAAGAGAGGGCCACGTTCCAAGAACCTTGTGCGCTTGAAGCTTCTTTTAAATACAAAACGATGCGTTCGCGCAAACTTAGTAGTGTCAGTTTCGAAAGTTTTGTGGCCAATATATGTGTCCTTTTGGAAAGTTCTCGCATTGTTGAAATCATGAATGCTTCATGTTCTTTCAACAATTCCAACAACGTATTTTTCGATACTTTAAGAATTTTCGTCGATGATTGCGCTTGAACCAGCATGGTACGCATTGACTGCTCAGAGAAAAGGCAATTCAAACCAACCAAAGCAGGCGCCGTGAAACTTTCGATGATTAGCACGTGACCGTGCTTGGACACATGTTTGACGGCAACTTCCCCATCAACAATCACGTCCAACGTTTCACAGTCGGTATCGGGGAAATACACAACTTCCTGCGAATCATAACGACGCAAATCGGAGGCTTTGCAAATCTTTTTAAGCACGTCCGACGTAAGCCGTTTAAAAGGTTCAAGCCTAATGAGCATTGAAAGACAATCTTCATGAATCATACAATCATTCCTTCTGTTACCATGGTAACGGATTTATGAGAGAATAGCAACTATACTGTCATCAGGAGGGATTTCTTATGCATAAAATCATACAAACACTTGTGCAAATTGTTTTTTTGGCTTTGTTCATAGCTTTAATTGCCCTTGACCTGATGCAAATGTGGTTAGGCGTGTTTGCGTTAGCGCTTTTGTCGGCCTTGTTGTTCAGCAGATTCTACTGTGGCTGGTTATGCCCGATCAACACGATTATGAAAGCCGTGGAATATCTTCGAAAGACTTTCCGAATTCCTAGGTTTTCAACACCGAATTTCTTAAAGCGCAACTCCATTAGATACAGCTTTTTAGGGGTATTTGTTGTCGCCTTCTTGTTTGTTATCGTCACCGGGCGTCAAATACCTGTGTTGCCGGGATTGCTGATTTTGGGCGCCCTCGTCACACTGCTCTTTGAAGATATGCTGTTTCACCGTTACCTTTGTCCTTACGGAACTCTTCTAAAAGCTTTGTCCAAGAAATCCAAGCGCGCCATGATTATCGATGAAGAAACCTGCACAAATTGCGGACTATGCAAAAAATCGTGTCCTACCGAAGCGATTGAAAAGCTGAAGCACGCCCATCACATTCACATCGATGAGTGCTTGGTTTGTCATAATTGTTCCCGTGTTTGTCCAGTTGACGCTATACGTTATCAATCCTCAAAATCAAGCATTTCCATCAACACTCAGCGATGACAATGGAGATATGCAACCACTAGTGCTATTAACAATAAATGCGTCTTACTCTCTTACACAAAACAAAGTTTGGTACAATAATATAGTCGGTACGATACAATAAAAACCCTTATATATTGAGAAAATGGAGGTGCATCATGGTCTATAAACATATGCTTGAGATCCCCGTAGAAAAAAACGTCCGCGGCATCGACTCTAGAGTTCTCGTTGATCACGAAAATGCATTGATGAAGCAACTTATCTTGCATGCAGGGCAAACCGTCCCTCCGCATCAAGTCCCCGTGGATGTCACATTCTTTGTTCTTGAAGGCCAAGGATCAATCACTATCGGCGACTCTTCTTACGACGTGAAACCATATTCAATAGTCACTTGCCCCAAAAACACTAGCATGTCCGTATCGGCCAAAAGCGAACGTTTAACGTTTTTGAACATCAAAACGCCCTCCTACAAACCAAGGGGATAAGATGTTGAAAACTCAACAGCTTTCATAACACACCATACTAATCATTACAAAATAGACACTGGCGCTTTATAATTCGCAGTGTCTATTTTTTGTAG
>PWFC01000073.1 GCA_003554025.1 Mollicutes bacterium | reverse complement strand
ATGCCCGAGGAGTTTAAATCGCAACTTCCCCATATAAAAGAAGTACCAAAAAAACTGGGGATGAGCGTTTATGAAACCGAAGAACTTGAAGCGGACGACATCATCGGCTCGCTCGCAAGCAAATATTACGACGACTTCGACGCCATAGAAATTGTTTCGAACGACCGCGATCTCTATCAACTGTTAAACCATAAAGTCACCATGCGGATATCAAAAAAAGGGTTCAACATTGACCAAACCTACACCGAAGAAACCCTGTATGAAGACTTTAAGCTGAAGCCTTCGCAAATTCCCGATTTCAAAGGATTGATGGGGGATGCTTCCGACAACATTCCGGGGATACCCGGCGTTGGGGAGAAGACCGCCCTTAAGCTTTTGCACGAGTTTGGCGACATCGAATCCATTCTCAAAAATCTGAACGAACTCAAAGGGAAACTCAAAGAACGTCTGGAGAAACACGGAAAAGAAGCGCTGAGATGGAGGGAGCTCGCCGAAATCAAGACCGATGCGGAACTGGACCTTTCTCTATCCGATTTGGAGCAAAAATCTCCCGACCAAGCCGCGCTCATCGAATTTCTCGAACGCATGGAATTTCACAGTCTGATTCAGCGTTTTGAAACGAAAAAGCAAGACGTTCCGCCTTTGAAAATCGTCCGCAAAAGCAAATCTGTCGGCGAACTTTTGCGGGGCCACGTCTTTTTAGCCTTAGAAACCTTCGGCAGCAACTACCATAACGCCAAGAAACTGGGTTTTGCTATAATCAGCGACGCCGGGCACTTTTTTGTGCCTTATGAGACGGCCGTCGCCTCCAAAGCGATGCAAGATTTTTTGCGAGATCCTTCCCGCAAAAAATCCACTTTCGATTATAAAAAATTGCTCGTCTGCCTTAAGCAGGACGACCTCGATGTGGACGGCGTGGTGTTTGATTTGTTGCTGGCGGCCTATGTGTTGAATCCGCTGAACACCAAAGAGGATTTCCGGGTTGTGGTTTCAAACTTCGGCTACGACGACGTCCCTTACGAAGAAGATGTGTACGGGAAAGGCGCTAAGCGTGCGGTTCCCGAGGAAAAAATCTACGCCGATTACGCGATACGCAAAGCCCGCGCCATTGAAACCCTTGAAGACACATTGAACGAAGAACTCGAAAAACGCGATCAACAGCATCTTTTGCAAGAGGTCGAAATGCCGCTTACCAAAATATTGGCGGCGATGGAACATACCGGCGTCCGCATCGACCAAGAAGCACTGAAATCCTTTGAAAAAGAACTTGAAGACGAACTTGAAACTTTGACCGCAGAGATTCATGACATGGCGGGCGAACCGTTTAACATCGCTTCGCCCAAGCAACTCGGGGAAGTCTTGTTTGAGAAAATCGGCCTTCCCGTGCAAAAACGTTCGAAAACCGGGTACTCCACATCCATCGATGTTTTGAAAAAACTTCAGGGGAAACACCCGATCATCGACAAAATCATGAGGCACCGTACTCTCAACAAACTGAAAACCGCCTACGTTCAAAGTCTTTTTGAAAGCGTGCACAGCGACGGCAAAATCCATACCATCTACAAACAAGCCTTTACCCAAACCGGAAGGCTATCTTCCATAGAGCCCAACTTGCAGACCATCCCGATTCGTACCGAAACGGGGCGGGCTTTGCGCAAAGTATTCATCCCCGATGAAGACCATGTGCTGCTTGCGGCCGACTATTCGCAGATTGAATTGCGTCTTTTGGCGCACATGGCCGAGGAAAAACAACTCATCGAAGCGTTTGAGCAAGGCGATGACATTCACGCCACCACAGGCAAGGAGATTTTGGGCAAAGACGACCTTGCCGCCGACGAACGCCGACTCGCCAAAGCCGTGAATTTCGGAATCATTTACGGACAAAGCGCTTGGGGGCTTTCCGAAGAACTCGGCGTTTCACGGAGCGAGGCCGGTGAGTTCATCAAACGTTACTACGAACGCTTCCCGGGCATCAAAGCGTTTATGGATGGCGTCATTGAAAGCGCTGAAGAACAAGGCTATGTTGAAACACTGTTCAAAAGAAGACGCTACATCCCTGAAATCAAAAGCAAAATCTACGCCCAACGCGAACTTGGCAAAAGAACGGCCATGAACGCTCCGCTGCAAGGCAGCGCGGCCGACATCATCAAAATTGCCATGGTCGAAACCGACAAGACGCTGCGAAAGAACAACCTAAAAAGCACTATGATTCTTCAAATACACGACGAACTTGTGTTCAACGTCCGCAAAGACGAACTGTCCGCCATGAAAGACCTAGTTCGAAAAACGATGGAAAGCGCTGCGGACCTGCGCGTTCCTCTGACCGTAGATGTTGCGTATGGAGGCAATCTCGATGAAGCCAAATAAGCTGAGCCGCACCCGGGTGATGAAACGGAGCCTAGCGGTAAACGTGAGCTTAATCGCCGCCAAATTCATCGGAGGCTTTTTGGCCCGCTCGGCGGCGATGGTGGCCGACGGTGTGCATTCGCTCACAGACACGCTGAGCGACATTCTTGTGATTGTCGGTTTGCGGCAAAGCCACAAGCCGCCCGACAAAGAACATCCCATTGGCCACGGCAAAGTCGAATACGTTCTCAGTCTCTTTTTGGGGATGGGCGTTTTGTTCATCGCTTATGAACTATTGGTATCGGTTATCACAACACTTGGCGACACGCCACAAGCGCCCAGTTTTTATGGGGTGTTTGTGATTGGCGCCGTCATCGTGTCGAAATTCATTTTGGCCCGCTATATTTTGAGTCGGGCGAACATACTGGATTCGCAAGTGCTCCATGCAAGCGGACAAGAATCATTCACCGATATGCTTGGTTCGTGCGTGGTGCTTGTGGGGATTGTTCTTGCCACAATCGGCGACCGTTACGGCATTGGCTTCTTGCTTTACGCCGACGCTCTTGCCGCCATCTTCATTGTAATCTTCATTGTAAAAGTGGCGGTCTCCATCCTTTCGTCGTCCGTTCGCTCCATCCTTGGAAAAAGCGCGTCAAAAGAAGTTTTGCAATCGACGAAGGACATCATCGAGGAAGTGGATGGCGTCCGTACCGTCGACCGACTCACCATGATTGTTTACGGCCATTATTACCAATTGATGGTCGACATTCGCGTTGACGGCGATTTAAGCGTCAAAGAGGGCCATGACATCGCCCACGATGTAAGGAATCGTTTGGAAAAGATCGACCGCATAAAACACATTATAGTCCATGTAAATCCGGAGGTGTAAGAATGAGTCTTTGTTTGCGAAGAAAAAGCGTAAGAAAATTTCTCGATTCCAAAGTGTCGGACGACATGATTGAAAGGTTGATGATGAGCGCTATGCAGGCGCCTAGCGCCCGCAACCAGCAACCTTGGCGTTTCATCGTTATCAAAAACCCCGAACTGCTGGAAAAACTTGGTGGAATCTCCAAAGGGGCTTGGCCGCTCAAAGAAGCCCCCCTAGGCATTTTGACCATGATTGATCTTCCAGAAGGCGGCCGCGAAGCGATGTGTCCGCAGGATTTGGCCGCATCGACGCAAAACATCCTTCTAGAGGCTACGCACCAAGGTCTCGGAGCCGTTTGGATCGGCGTTTATCCTCTTGAGGACCGAATGGAAAAAGTTAAGGAAATCGTGGGACTTGATAAGGACGACCAGCCATTTTCCCTAGTCGCTGTAGGGTTCCCCGAATCGAAAAACCAGCACGTCACATATCGCTACGACCCCGCGCGTGTTCAGGTGATTGAATAGTGCCCGAACTCCCCGAAGTCGAAACCGTCAAGACTTCGCTCAACACGCTCGTTTCGGGAAAAACAATCCGTGAAGTTCGTGTTTATTATTCTCCGATGGTTGAGGGCTCTATTTGGGATTTTCAAAACGCGTTGAAGGGAAAAACCGTCCAAAGCGTTTCGCGAAGAGGCAAATATCTCCTTTGGCATCTCGGAGATACGACGCTTGTATCGCATTTGCGCATGGAAGGAAAATATTACTTGAAAGACGTTGATGCGCAAAAAGATAAACACGAACATGTGGTTTTCGTCTTCGACGACGGAGAAAGCCTCCACTACCACGACGTTCGCAAATTCGGAACGTTCGTCCTGCGAGAAACCGAAACGCTTTTTGCGACACCCCCGCTTGACAAATTGGGGCCGGAACCATTGTCCGAGGCGTTCACCCCGGATGCGCTCCGTCCTTACTTAAAGGGCGAGCGTTCTATTAAAACTGTGTTGCTAGACCAGCGTACGGTGGCCGGTATCGGCAACATATACGCCGATGAAATCCTTTATTGCGCCGGGGTGCATCCGAAAACAAAAGCCAAATCGGTACGCGATGCCGATACGCTAGTGCGTTGCGTTTGCGATATCCTAATCAAAGCGGTCCGCGACGGAGGTGCGAGCATCCGTTCCTACAAAAACACTTTGGGCGAAAGCGGACGCTTTCAACTCAACCTTAACGTGCACACCCGCGAAGGCGAACCTTGTCGGGCGTGCAGTCATACAATCGTCAAAACAAAAGTCGGCAACCGCGGCACCTATTATTGTCCGCACTGCCAAAAACGCTAAGAAAGAAGGGTTATCGTGGCTAAGATTATCGGTCTTACCGGTGGCATCGCCACGGGCAAATCCACCGTCAGCAAAATGTTTGAAAAAGAGGGCGTCCCTGTCATCGACACCGACCTTATCGCCAAAGACCAACTTCAAAAAGGCAAACCGGCCTACCGTGAAATCCTCGCTCTTTGCGGCGAGGACATTTTGACTCCCGATGGCGAGATCAATAGAAACAAACTTGCGAAAAAGATTTTTTCCGACAAGACGACGCGCCAAAAAGTAAACGACATCGTGCACCCGAAAGTCAAAGACATTGTGAAAACCGAAATCAAACACCTTGAAGAGTTGGAAAAGCCTCTCGTTCTTTTGGTCGTTCCGCTTCTTTTCGAGACGGACTTTCACAAGCTTGTCGACATCACCGTTCTTGTCTACGCTCGCAAAAAAGACCAGATTGAACGTCTCGTGGCTAGAGAAAACATCGACGAAGAGTACGCCAGACAGAAAATCAAGGCGCAGCTGCCGCTATCGAAGAAGCGAGAGCTGGCCGATTACACCATCGACAATTCCAAAAACATCATGGAAACCCACAAATCGTTCCTCAGGGTTTTCAAAAAGATTCAACGCTCGGTTGAATAAATGCGCGTTTGGTTCTATACTTAACGAGAAGGGAGGAAGCGGATGACAACACTCGATGCGAACACGCGGCTCAAAATCACCGCGCACGCCAGCCTTTCGCAGGATCAACTTCATGCGTTGAGCCTGCTTTATTTGCCGGTCATAGGTTCAGAGGCCTACAGTCTTTACATGGCGCTTTATTCGCTCACCGACCGGTCCCGACTCAAATCGCCGACCTATCCGCACGCCTTTCTTTTCGACATGCTCAACATGCCGCAACAAACCTATTTGAAAGCGCGTCAAACGCTTGAGGCAAGCGGCTTGCTTGAGACGTTCAAAGGGAAAGAAGAGTACTATATGGAGCTTTTTCTCCCTTTATCGCCGGAATCGTTCATCAAAGACTCTCCCTTCGGCCCCTATCTCAAGCATGAAATCGGCGAAGAGCGTTTTGAGGATTTGATCGCCCATTTCAAAATCACACGCACGCAAAAGAAACGGTACGAAGCCGTTTCCGTAAGCTTCGACGAAGTTTTTCCGCCGATGCGGAATCCCGTGAAAACCAAAGCCGCCTACGTACAAGCCCGCAGCAAAAAAACCGAAGTCAAACACGCCACCGACATCGACCTCGTCTTAGAGGCCATTCCCGATACGCTTCTCGCGGCTTCTTGCCGCACGAAGCGTTTCAAAGAAAAGCTTCGGGAGATGGCGTATGTCTACCAACTTGGAGAAGAATCTTTGCGCGATTTAATCCGACAAAGCCTCACCAAAGAAAAAAGCGTCGATTTCACGCGTTTCCGCACGCTTGCGCAAAAAGAATACCAGCACCAAAGCCCAAGACGCATCCAAAAAAAAGCGGACGCCTACAGTCTCGATTACTTCAAAAGCGTTCATCCGAAGACGATGCTTGAAGAGACGACCGGCATGAAAGTTCCGGCGGCGGATTTGAAGGTGGTCGAAACGCTGATTACCGAAAGCGGACTCCCCTTGGAGGTGTTGAACGTCCTCATCGCCTATGTGCTGAAGGAACTCGACAATCAGTTCCCGGTCTACAATTATTTTGAAAAGATTGTCGCCGAATGGAAACGGGCCAACATTGAAACGGCCGACGACGCCATCGCGCATATAGAAAAGAAAATCCAAAAACGCAAACAAGCCAAACAAGCCAAACCGTACAAGAAACGTGGTAGAGAAAAGCCTGTCGATACCGACATCGATTGGTTCAAGGACTATCTCAAAGACCGGGAGGAATGAAGATGCGATCGTACAATTTCAAAGAAAACCCCGACCTCGTTGACAAAATCACCGAAGAGTTGAGTCAAGACGAACGACTCAAAGAATTTTTCATCGAGCACGACGTCAGCGCCGAAGCGATCGAAAACGCGCTTCCAGATCTTTTGACGTTTCAAAGCGAATTCACCCATTGTGAAGAGTGCAAAAGCTTGAGCGAATGCAAACAGGTTACAACGGGCATGCAGCCGCAGCTTACTATGGTGCGCGGCAAGATTGTCCTCGAATACCATCCGTGCGATTATCTTCGTGCCTACCGCGAGGAAAAGGCGGTCAAGGACCGTATGCGTTCGCTTTACATGCCGAAGATGATTCAGAAGGCGACGCTTGAGGATTTCCGCATGGACAGCGAGACAAGAACCAAACTCTACCAACAAATCGTTGCACTCACCAACCGCTTCCATCGAGGGGAAACCATCAAGGGGCTTTATTTGCACGGACGCTATCAGGTCGGAAAAACCTACACTTTGGGCGCCATCGCCAACCGTTTTTCCGAACTCGGCCATGTAGTGTTGATCGCCTATTATCCTGACTTGGTGCGCGAACTTAAATCTTCGATCAAAACCGGCACGCTTGAAAGCCGTATCGACGAATTGAAAACCGTTGACATTCTTCTGTTTGACGACATCGGAGGAGAAGCGTTCAGCGCTTGGGTGCGTGATGAAATTTTAGGCCCCGTCTTGCAGCATCGCCTCCTCGATGAGAAACCGACGTTTTTCTCTTCGAACGCTCCTTTGAAAGAACTATACAAATACTACATTGAAAACGACCAACAAAACGAACTGATCAAAGCCTACCGCATCATCGAGCGAATCGAGAATTTGAGCGACGCGTTCAACATGT
>PWFC01000049.1 GCA_003554025.1 Mollicutes bacterium | reverse complement strand
CGCCCTCCTACAAACCAAGGGGATAAGATGTTGAAAACTCAACAGCTTTCATAACACACCATACTAATCATTACAAAATAGACACTGGCGCTTTATAATTCGCAGTGTCTATTTTTTGTAGTTTCAATTAAGAAAACACAAAACTATCCGAGTTTGTTGGCAATAATTTTTGCGGCCCTTTTGGGACTAAGGCGTGAAAGGATGTCCATAAATCTAGCGTCTCCGCCGACAGTCGCACGATATTTTTTCTTTCTCATTGCCTTTAATATCAGGGACGCAGCTTTGTCGGCCGACAACACTTTGTATTCTTTCTCGCCTTCTTTCGGCGTGCGTGACCCCTCAGCGCCCGAATGCTTCATGATGTCGGTACCTACGGCGCCAGGAAACACGATGGTCACACCGACGTTGGTGTTTTTCAGTTCTGAGTGGAGGCCTTCAGTCATAAGTTTGACCGCGGCTTTCGAGGCTCCATAAATGGATTGTCCCGGCACAGGAACGTATGCCCCCATGCTAGAGACGTTGGTAATGTGCGCTTCTGGGCGCTTTAGCAAATAAGGCAAAAACGCTTTGACCATGTAAAGCGTGCCGTAGAAATTGACATCCATCACCAAATTGATGCGGTCGTAGTCCAAATCGTTCACATGCACGAACGGTTGGATGATGCCGGCGTTGTTGATGATGGCATCGACATGTTTATGAATCTCTTGCACCTTGTTTGAAAGCGCATGAACGGCTTCTTGGTCAGATAGATCCACTTTATGGATCGAAAGGTTCCCGCTGAATTCCCCTGAATGTTTTTCAGTTTCTTTAAGACCTTTCTCGTCGATATCAACCGCCGCGACCGAAGCGCCCTCGCGAAGCAACTGTAAAACCAACTCGCGTCCGATGCCGTTTCCACCACCTGTAACCACGACAACTTTTCCACTTACATTCACAATCAAAATCTCCCTTCTAAAATTGCTTTTCTTTATTATATTATACCCCTCACGTCTCTAAATCCCTACACAATTCGTCCTATTCAAAAGAAAAAGTTTGATTTATTTGAAGAAGCTTGTCGGAAAAGGGGCTTTTTCTAGTATAATGGAAAACAGATTAACCCATAGGACGATGTTTATGACAAAATTCTTCTCCACCACATGGATGGTACGGTTGTTGCTGGTGTATCTGCTTGTGACGGGCACCATCATTCTGACTGTGGACATTTTGAACTTGTTTGGCTCACAGGCCATCATGAAATCCATTGAGGGCATGTTCGACATCAAGCGTTTTGAAGTGCCACTTTTTTGGTATTTCATCTCTACACAAGGAAGCTTTACCGAAAACGTCCAATGGCTGTACCTCTTTTTCGTTGTCGCAACGCTGTTCACCATCACAAAATCGCTCAAAGCCTCCGGCGAAATCCATCTCTTTCGTGCATTCCGCCTTTGGACAATCGCGGCGTTTTTACTGTTTCTTGAGGATACGCTCAACACGAGGCATTGGCTGCGAAGGTTTTTCGCCCTGGTTCTTGATTTTAACGATCCTCTAGAATCACCCGCGGCGATCGCCGTTGAAGTCTCCACTTATGCCATCATGGCAACGTTGATGGTTATAAGCTTTGTGCGGTTGTTGCCTTTGTTTTTCCGCTGCAAGAAGGCGTTGCTCCTCTTGGTTGCCGGGTATGGATTTTATGGCGTCGCCGCCTTTTTCTCGGCGACAAGGCACTTGAACAACTGGTACATGCGTTTCGGAGACGCCCTGATTGGTCGATTGGGCTTCGACACCATCGAGACATGGCGCATTGCGAACGAAACCATCGAAGCTCGAGGGAAAAACTTAGGGTATTACTTCATGGACTATTTGGTGGAAGAGACGCTAGAACTCCTTGGCGCGGCATGTTTGGCCATTGGCGCCGTCCTTTTGTATCAACTTTTGAAAACGCATGCTTTTAAAAACCCTTTACCTAATCATGAACAATCCTAAACATCCTCACTGCATAAAATAAGACCGTGTCCACTTATCATAGACGCGGTCTTTTTGCTTGAGTCATATCAAGCATATGCACGCATACAGCTTTTTCATTCGGTTAAAAACGAGTTTTTTGCTTTCTCTATGGCTTGCACACGGTTGCGTACGGAAAGTTTGGCGTAGATGTTGTTGATATGGGTTTTCACCGTTGCAAGCGATACGTGAAGCGTCTCGGCGATTTCTTTGTTGCTGGCGCCGGTGGCAAGAACTTTGAGCACGTCGAGTTCCCTCGGAGAAAGATTGTGGGAGGTTAACCCAATCTTATCGGAGACCTTTTTCACAAAACGCTTTTCTTCTGGAGAAAGCGCACCGCCCTTACGTCTTTCAAAGGCGGGAAGGTGCTTGCGCAATTCTGCTTTCCGAAAAATAAACGGTTTTTGAATGTCCTGCGAATGTGCGTAATAAAGCGCCTCCAGCATCGTATTGTCGAAAGTTTTCATATCGCTCTTTCGCGATGCAATGGCCGCTTTCAGCAAAAGCCCATCCGTCAAATACAATAGCTTTTTCTCACGTCGCATTGTTTCAAGGGTCTTTTTCAATGTTTCTTCAACCCTTTCGCTTTCGCCTTTAACAATGTGCACTTCCACATTCGCCAAGTCGTCTTCGACTCTTTGTATCCCGAGTTCGCACCGCGTTTTGTATACGTTCAAAAAGTCTTCGATGTGCTTCTCCTTGTCGAAATCCAACAAAAGGATATAGCGCATGCTCTGGCCTAAAAAGGGAGAATCGGAAAGCGCGACGGCTTTGAGAATGTTGTCAAGGTGGGCGCGGGCGTCCTCGGTGTTCCCCCGCAAGGCGCTCAATTCCATCCGGTGCAGCAATAGCGCCATGTCAAAAAGCTCGAAAGGCTCGTCCGGGCGAAGTTCGGCCGCTTTTTCAATACGTTCTTCCGCGCTTTTCAAATCCAAGCGCTTGAAATCCACGCCCGCTTCGCCAAGCATGAGGTTCGCCCTTGCCGGAGCAAGGTAGGGATGCTTGTCCAAAAGGTCGTGCAACTCTGTGTATCGCTGTGAGGAAAGCTTTAAATGCCCTAGGTGTTCGTGAATCTGCGCTTCGAACAGTTTGGTGAAATAGATCATGTGAGGGTTGTTTCTCGCTTCGGCCAAGGTTTTTGATTGTTCCAGAAGTTCGATAGCGTCCAAGAACCTATCGGCGTAAAAAAGCGGAACCGCGGTGTTGATTTGCAAAACAATCTTCGCAACGTCGCTGAAATTCATCTTTTCAACGAGCGCCATCAAACGTTGGGCGGTTTTTCCGTCTTTTTCGTAAACCCTTAGTTGGGAAAGGTTTTCCTGGCTTTTGACGACGTTAAACAATCCGGCAAGTTCGACCACATCGGGATCGCTATGTTTTTCAAGCACTTTCATGATGCGCTCGGCTTTTTGAATGTCATGGTTGAGCATGCTGTAAAAGGCGAGTTCAAAAGCGATGGGTATATCTTCCAACACTTCTTCGACGGGCACTTGTTGCAGCATCTCATAAACATAGAGGCTTTCTTCTTCTCGTAGAAGGGAAAGCGCGCGCTTATAGTCTTCAAGAATCAGGAGTTGTTCAAAGGCGCGCTTGGTTTCGCCGCGTTTCAGATAATACTCCGCTATGCGTCGTCTTAAGACACTTTGACGTTCACTTGGCAATTGTTCGAATAGCGTACGCATATACGAACGAAACAACGAGTGTACGCGATAAGCCTTTTCCGTCGCCACATCCGTGGAAATGAACATATAGCGTTTTGCCAAGGTCTCAAGGAGCGTTTCCGCCTCGTCGATTTCAAGTAGTACATTGGCGATTTCACTTTGGATATAATCGAGCGGTGCCGCCGAAACCAACAAATCTTGTTCAGCTTCGGTCATGGTGTCAAAGACCTCGCGGCGCAAATAATCGATGGTTTCTTGATTCAACGAAACGTTTGTTTTTTCAAGACGGCCTCCGAGCGCCAAAAGCTGCAAACCGCCGGGCCAGCCTTCGCATAAGGCGTTCCACCTTTTGGCGGTTTTAAACCCGGGGTCCTTTTGAAGGACGTGCGTCAAAAAGCGATGGGCCTCATGGTCGTCGAAAGAAAGGCGATTTTTTCCTAAAACAAGCGCGTCGCCCTTCATCAGCATATCGTGAAGCGAAAGAGGCGACTTCTCCCTTGAGAGGGTTACAAAATGCAGCGTAGCGGGCGCATGGCGCAAAAACGTCTCAAAACTTTCCAACAGACGCTTGTCATTAAGATGGTGAAAGTCGTCGAGGACGACCCAGCTCAAGGGTACATTCATCAGTTGGTTGATAAAGGCCGGCACGATTTTTTGAAAGTCTTCATACGTTGCGACCGTGTTCAAGGCGTTGCGCAAATCTTCCAAAGAATGCGTGTCCAAATCATCCTCGAACAAGTACATCATGTAATGCCAAAAAGTGGTCAAGGCGTTGTCGTGAGCATCCAGCGTCAACCATTTGACGCGCTTATTTTGAACATGCAAAGAGGAGGCCGCTAGTGTGGTTTTACCGGTACCAGGACCTCCTGTGACATGCAACATTTTTTTGGACAGTTCTTCTTCTTTCAAGCGTCTTTCAGGGGAAGGTAGGGGTTCTTTCAACGTAGGTGTTACGCATTTTGTGCGAATGATTCGATCCACCATAATCTCACCGCCTTGCTTCCATTGTACTGCGCTTGAAAAGAAAACTCAATACATTCCGGTGCGCGCTTTGCGGGATACGACGGTGTAAGACAGCGCCAGCAGTGCGCCAATGAAAGCAATCACATAAAGAAGATGCGTGATGGAGAAACTTCCGTCGACGAAGCCGTGCGCCAACTCGATGATGTGATATTGCGGCATCGCGCGGGACACTCGTTCTGCAAATCCTCCATCGAGGTTCAACGCCCCGAAGCTTCCCGATAAAATGGAAGTGAGAAGCACCAACACGACATACAGTCCTCCCGCGTTGTCACGGACTTCAATCACCGCCGTAATCGCAAACGCCATCGCCGAACCGAGCAACGTAGACAACCCTACCAAGAGCGCATAATAGCCGAAGTTCAAGCCGATTGTTTCGCCAAGGCCGAAGCGTAGCAGGGCAAGGACGAGCATCGTAACGACGAAGATGATGACGGCTCCATATAGATAGACGACATTCAAGTACCCGCCTAACCTCTTCGGCGAAGAAAGCATCCGTGATAGTGCGCCGTTCTTCTTGTCTTCGATGAACAAGTCTAAGTAGAAAAACGACTGCAACAAAATCACAACAAGCGCGAAGCCGATGATGCGCGGTGCGGGATTTCCATCATCCTCGAAATGCTCATCGACACTCTCTCCCGCCAGCAAAGCGGCGACAATGCTCTCGTACTCGACGTTTTTCAAGCTCTCGATACGCCTTTCCGCGCCGTCTTCGACCAAAACGTCGTATTCGCCAAGCACCATTTCTGCCATGGAAGGCGCTTCTTTTAAGTGTTCAAACCGGACAAACTCCGATTCGGTTTCGGGCATTTCTTCTCCGACATACGCAACAAGAATCGAAGCTTCCGCTCCTGTGGTGATCAGCATCGCCAAAAAGATGAAAAAGGCGGTCAGGAAAATCGAAAAACCGATATAATACGTCTTGGCCGCAATGCGGGCCAAGAATCCTTTGAAAAATGCAATCATAGATAGTCCTCCAATTTGAAGGTTTTTTGACAAACGAGAATGGCCGCCAAGGTCAAAACGCTCAAAATGGCAATGGCCGGAGCGATGTACGCCGCATCGCTGTCATAGATCAAGCGGAGCGCACCCTCCATGGTCCAACGCACAGGGGATAGCGCACTAAACTGTGCGAATCCGTCGCCAAGTGCGCGAGGATGGAAGAACACACCGCCAAGGAGCGACAAAAACAAAATGAGAAGCCCGAGAATCTTGTTGGCGGTCTCTTCGCTTTTGAGCAGGCAGCAAAACATGACACCCAGCGAACATGAGAACAGTGCCAGGGAGGCAATCAGCAACATGAAGAGGAGGAAGGAGTCGCCGAAGTTAACCCCCCAAAGCAGGTGGAAGATTCCACTCAGTGCAAAGAGGCTGAGCATGCAAAACACAAACGTTGCGAGAATCTTCGAAAGATAAATCTTGTACGTAGCAACCGGCGCATAACCGATGCGGAGGTTGGCGTTTTTAATGCTCACTTCCATGAAGCTGTTCGTGGCGATAATGGCGATGTTGACGGCCATGTAGATGATGATGCCGATGCCATAATAGTCGTGGACGCTTAGCAGGTCGCTGTCGTAGAGATTGCGGTTCATAAGCCCCAAAACCAACACCATGAGCAAGGGAAAGAGCGTCTGGTAAAGCAAGAGTGCGGGGTTTAGGCAAACGTTGATCAAATCGCGTTTGATTATACTGAGCATGGTTTCACGCCCTAAGCGAATGGCCGGTCAGGTTCAAGAAGACCCGCTCGAGCGTATCGCTTTCTTTGTTCAAGCTGTTGAGCTTGATGTCTTGGTCGATGAGTTCGGCGACGACTTTGTCCAAGCTGTCAACCCCGCGGATGACATCCATGGACAGCTTGCCGTCTTTGTACGCGACATCTTTGATGCCGTCGATGGCGTAGAACTTCTCCGTGTCGATACGGCCGTTGTCGACGTCGATGGTGTAGCGGTCGGTGTCGCCCAAAGTCTCTTTGAGTTCCTCTTTCGTTCCGATTGCGATGATTTCGCCGTAGTCGATAATGATGATGCGTGTGGAAATCTCTTCGACTTCTTCCATGTAATGCGAAGTGTAGACAACGGTTACGCCTTCTTCTTTCAAACTCTTGATGTAGGAAAGAATGTGGTTGCGCGATTGTGGGTCGATGCCTACGGTCGGTTCGTCGAAGATGACGAGGCTAGGCTTGTGCGCGACGCCGCAAGCGATGTTCAAACGGCGTTTCATGCCGCCTGAAAATGTTTTGGGCTTGTCTTTCCTGACGTTATAGAGACCGACGCGTTTTAGCGCATCCAATGCGGCGGTTTCGAGCGCTTCACCTTTCAAACCGTATAACGAAGCGAAGAATTTCACGTTGTTCAAAGCGCTGATCTCTTCGTAAATCGCCATGTCCTGGGGGACGATGCCCAGTTCGCTCTTATACTTGCGCAAGACGTTTTTAAAAGGCTCGCCTCGATAAGAGATTTCTCCGTGGTCCTCGTTCAAGATGCCCGCGAGGATGTTGATGGTCGTTGTTTTCCCGGCGCCGTTGGGGCCTAGAAAACATAGCACCTCTTCCTCGAATACGTCAAAGCTGATGCCTTTGACCGCTTTTTTCTCTTTGTAGCTTTTTTGCAGGTTTCGTATGGACAATACTTTTTTCATACTAATCCTCTCCTTTCAAACGCCATTATAGAATAAGGTTTCGGTTTTACCATCAACCGAAAGGTTGAAAAGCATAAAAAATGTG
>PWFC01000055.1 GCA_003554025.1 Mollicutes bacterium | reverse complement strand
TTAGTTGCTTTCCTGTTCTTTGATGACGCCTTTTCGGTAGCTGTCGATGAGTTTTGCGAGGTCTTCGATTTCGGCGCGGAGTTCTTTGCCTTGGTCGGTGTCGTAGATGTAGGTGCGCCGGTGGTTGATGTCTTCGCTGTGGATGACGGAAACGATGTCCTTTTCTTTTTCAATAAGCTCTTCATGGGAAGAAAAGCGACTGTGGTAGACAAGGTAGAAGGCGTAGGAGTCGCTGATGAGGGTGTAGCCGCCGATGGATGTGGTTTTGGCGTATTGCTTGCTCATGCCGCCATCGATTAGATAAATGCGCTTGTCGGCTAAGACGACGTTGTGCCCGCGGGTGACGTCTAGGGGGACGTGGCCGTTTATGATTTTGCCGCGGGTTTTGTCGACGCCGTACGCTTCGAAGATGCGGTCTAAAACTTCGTGGCGCTCACGAATGGTGAAATAGGGATTCATGGTCTCTTTGTGGCTTTGCTTGGCCTTGATGAAATAGCGTTCGAAGGTTTTCATCGCGCTTTTGGCGAAAAGCGGGCTTGTTTTTCCTTGCCAAAGCATGACGAAATAGTCGCGTTCGCGGTTGTCTTTTTTGTAGCGGTTCAAATAGGCGTTGCGGATTTTTTGTTCGTAGGCGTCGGTGAGTCGGGCCCCATAGAGGTCTTCGCCGTCGATGCGCTGGGCCATGAAGGTGCCGTCTTCGTTTAAGGGGATGCCCGCATGGAACAATAGGACGTTGTTGGCGCGGTAAACGATGCTTCCTTTGCGAAAGAGGAAGCGGACGTGCTTTTGGAGCATCTCATTGTGCAAAAACAAATGGGTGAGGTGGTCGATGATGCGCTGTTCTTCGGCGCTCAAAGCGTAGGGGTCGTTGTCGAAATCGACGGTTGGGAAGTGGGCGTTTTCAAGCGTGTAGGTTGTTCCCTCTAAGGTCACGGTTTTGTTTTTGGGGTCGATTTTGTCCAAAATCAGGCGGTCGTCCAAATTGAAATCGGGGTTTTTGCGGATGACCGACGCTTCAAGTTTAAACTGGATGATGGCGATCGCTTTTTGCATGCGGGCGGTGAATTTGCTGTCGGCTTCGTCTAAGGTGATTTTCCCCTCCTGTTTGGGGTAAAAAGGGGTGCAGGGGTCGTTTTTGTAGACTTTGTTGGCAAACGCCGCAAGCAAGCGCAAATTGATGCCGTAGCCATCTTCTAGACAGTCTAGGTTGTTGTAGCGGGCGGCGATGCGGATGACGTTGGCGATGCAGACCTGGCACCCGCTTGCGGCCCCCATCCAGATGATGTCGTGGTTGCCCCATTGGATGTCGACGTGGCGGTGGCGCATCAAACGTTCCATGACCATGTGCGGCTTCGGGCCGCGGTCGAAGATGTCGCCGACCACGTGCAAACGGTCGACGGCAAGATAGCGGATGAAACGGGAGAGTTCAACGAGAAGCTTTCGTTCGCGCTCGGTGCGAAAGACGGCATCGATGATGGCTTCGTAGTAGTGCATTTTGTCTTTGTGGTCCTCGGATTCGTAGAGCAGTTCTTGAATGAGTGTCGAAAATTCGTCCGGAATCATCGAGCGGACGTATTGCTTGGTGTATTTGGTGACGATGGTGCGGGCTAGACGCACCATCTGTAGAAGCGTGGTGCGCAAAAGCTTGACGAATTCTTCTTCTTTCATCCTGTTTTGGTACTTATCAAGCATGTCCGTCGGATAATAGATAAAAAAGGCGAGCCGGCGGCGTTTTTCCTTCGGCAAATCGGAAAAACGGGTGTTGATTTTCTCTTTTAGGATGCCGGAAGCGTTTTTGAGAAAATGGTTGAACGCTTCGTATTCGCCGTGGATGTCGGCGATGTAGTGTTCGGTCGCTTTGGGCAAATTCAAGATGGCGCTTAGGTTGATCAGTTTCGTCGAAGCCGTCTGCACGTTCGGGTAATGCGTGCTCAAAAGCTTCAAATATTTTTGTTCGTAATCCACAATTATCCCTCACTTCACTTCTTTGACATTCACAGTGTAGCACACCCCCGCCGTTTGGACAACGAAAAAAGCGAAAGAGGCGCTCTTTCGCTTTCAGGCGCGTTCATAGAAGGTTTCGGCGAGCTTGCGGTCGATTTTGAAGACGTTGCCGATGGACCCGAGCCGCGTGACCTGCTTTGCGTAACGGTGGATTTGGTCTTGATGCAGATTGACACCGTATTCGGACAAAGAAGTCGGCGCGCCCCAGGCTTTGAAGCGACCGCCGATGGCTTCGATGGTTTTTTCCGCGTCGTCTTCGCCAAAGAGCGTTCGTCCGAGCGTCTTTAGACGCGGACGCATCGCTTCTTCGTTACGCTCAAGGGCCATCTTCAACCAAGTCGGATAAATGGCGGAGAGCGCGTAGCCGTGGGTAAGCCCGTGTTCGCTTGTGGGCGGGTAGGATAGGCGGTGGGAGGCCCAATCGCCGGTTTTCCCTTGTTGGAGAATCCAGTTCAAGGCGATGGTCGAGGCCCAGGACAAGTTGGCCCGGGTGTCGTAGTCGTTTTGCCCTTTTAAGTACCGTTCGGTATTCTCTATTACGCTTTGCAAAACGCCGATCGACATGTAGTCGCTCGTTTCGGTGCGTTTTGTCGGCGAAAAATATTGTTCGAAGACATGCATCATGATGTCGATGCTGCCGGCGATGGTTTGCTCTTTGGACACATTAAGCGTATAGGAGGGGTCGATGATGGCGAACTCGGGAATCAAGTGGTCGTTTTTGATGCTGCGTTTTTCACGCAGTTCGTCGTTGCTGATGACGGTGTTTCCGTTGGTTTCGCTGCCCGTTGCGGCCAGCGTGACGACGACGCCTAAGGGAATGGCGCGGCTCACCACGTCGTTTTTCAAGAAAACGTCCCAGATTTTTTCCTCTTTTTTGAAAACGGAAAACGCGATCGCTTTGGCGCAGTCGATGACGCTGCCCCCGCCTACGGCGAGGATGAAATCCACGCCGGAATCGATCGCCTTTTTTCGGCCGCTTTTGACGCTTTTGAGTTCCGGGTTCGGACGCACGTTGGCTTCTTCGAACAATCGGATATCGAGCGTGGAGACGATGTCTTGAATTGCGTCGTAAATGCCGAGTTTCTTGATGGACTTCCGGCCGTAGACCAAAAGCATCCGTTTCACGTTTTTCTCTTGCAAAAGGGTTTTGAGCGTTTCGATCTGGTTCTTGCCGAACACGATTTTGGTGGGGCTTTCGTAGACGAAATTTTCCATACAGACACTCCTTTGACTTTCTTTCCTCACCGTTAGTATAGCATGGTTTTTCCCCCTTAGAAACCGTTTTGACCGGTCGTAACGGTTGACAAGCATAAGGGGGCGTGCTACTCTTTCATAATAAAGCTTTGTTAACATGGAGGATTTTATGAATATCTTGCAGTCCATCCCCTTTTTTGAAGAGTTGAGCGACGGCGCGAAGGAAACGCTGAAAACCACGGCGCAAACGATGCATCTTGAAGCCGGCGAAGAGGTCACGTCTTATGGCGAAGGCCTTTGCGAAGACGCCTTTTTTGTCGACGAAGGGCGCATTCGTGTGTTTAAAACCGGAGAAAACGGCGAAGAGGTCACGCTTTATGACGTCGTCGACCAAGAAGCTTGCCTCGCCAACTTGCGGTGCATGTTCGAGGACAAGCCCTACGAGGTCCGCGCCGTGGCCAAAGAGGATTCCAGGCTTTTAAGCGTCCCCGCCTCTACCGTCAAAAACACGCTGCTTCACGAACCCGCCTTTGTCGAATACACCATGCGCACGACGCTTGATAAAATCGACACGCTGATGTGGCATTACGAAACCATCAGTTTCGCCCCCGTCAAAAACCGCATCATCCTTTACCTCCACGAAAAAAGCAAGCACGAAAAAATCAAAACGGTGTATGCGACCCACCAAGAAATCGCCTCGGAAATCGGCGCTACTCGGGAAGTGGTCTCGCGCAACTTAAAAGCCCTTGAACAAGAAGGGTATGTGAAACTCTTCCGCGGAAGAATCCGCCTTTTGAAAAAACTCCCGACTTTGTGAGATGTCTCACAGTCCGCGGGGTTTTTTTATGAGACAATGGCGTTGAAATCCAAAAGAAAGGTGATTGCAATGCAAAAAACAACCAAAGTCGGTCTAATCACAGGAAGCGCCATGTTCGTCCTCGGCGCGTTGGCGATGGCGCTCATCGCTTTTTTCAGCGCGCCGGCGCTTATGATGATGGAGGACGAATCCCGTTATGGTTTCGAGGAAACCGTTTCCCGCTTTGAAACCAAAGTCGACGAAGCCGGATGGAGCATCGTCAACACCCACGACATGCAGGCGGTCCTAGACGGGCACGGTTACGACGTCGACAGGGTCGAAACGTTTGAGCTTTGTTCCTCGGAATATTCCGCAGAAATTTTGAAGCTTGACGATGAACGCGTCGTTTCGCCCTTGATGCCCTGCCGAATCTCGGTTTATGAAACCAGCGACGGTTCGGTGTACATCTCCCGCATGAACTCTTCGCTCATGGCACGCACATTCGGCGGCGTCATCAACGACGTGATGCAAAAAGCCGCGGCGGAAACGGAAGAAATCATCGACCCGCTTATCGAATAAAAAAAGCGCTTCGGCGCTTTTTTTTGTTTGAGTTTATATAACTTGCAAAGAAAGCGGTTCTCTTATACACTATACGTATAAAATACAAAAGCGAGGAATGCCATGCGGCCCGACTACGAACGTTCAATTGTGAACATCACCGCTTCTTTGATGAAGCATTACGGCCTAACACCGTTCCATCCCACTTTGCCGAAACTAGACGCCAAACTGAGTGAGGGGTATAAGCATGTGGTCTTGCTTGTGCTTGATGGGCTCGGTGTAAACGCCATGAGAGAACATCTCAGCGAAGATTCCTTTTTACGCCGTCATCAAAAGGACACGCTCACCTCGGTGTTTCCGGCAACCCCCACTGCGGCGACGACCGCCATCTTGACCGGCAAAACCCCTTATGAAACCGGGTTTTTGGGTTGGTTTCAATATTTCAAGGACGAAGACATCCACTACGAAATCTTCACCAACAAAGACTTTTACGACGAAGAAAAAGAAATCCCCAATGGATTTTACGATAAGCACTTCAAACGAGAAACGGTTTTGGACCTCCTTCACCGAGCCGACAAATCGCTTAAAACGAAGGGCGTTTTCCCCGAAATCGTCGAAGAAAACGGCTACAGAACTTACGAAGAAGGTTTCAAAAGGTGTTTGGACTTCCAAAAGAAACACGACCGCACGCTCACTTATCTATACAGCGTCGAACCCGACAAGACCGAACATCATACGGGCATGACTGGCGCGCCGACCAAAACGATGGTTCAAACGCTCAACGAACATGTCGAAACGTTCCGCGAACAAATCGGCCGCGACACCTTGGTCGTCGTCACCGCCGACCACGGCCTAGTCGACGTCACCGACATCGCCCTTTTCGACTACCACGATTTGACCTGCACCTTCGAACACCTGCCCGCCAACGAACCCCGCATGACCAACTTCTTCATCAAAAAGGGCATGAAAGAGCATTTCATCAATTTCTTCAACGAGCATTTCAGTCAATATTTCGACTTATTCACCAAAGAAGAGCTTCTGACCAGCAAACTTCTCGGCAACGGCGAGAAACATCCGCTTGTCGATTATTGCCTCGGCGATTTCATCGCGGTGGCCAAAGACCGCTTTTTCTTCCGTTTGAGCGACGAGAAGATTCATCTTGGCCATCACGCCGGCTACACCCGGGGCGAAATGGAAGTTCCGCTAATTTATTTCGATAGAAAGGACGGATAACATGTCCATTTTCCGAGCCGATCCGTCTAAATCCTTTGCCCACACCAATCCGATCTCCACGTTTTTGATGGTAAGCGTCATCTTCGCCTACTTTTTGACGTCCATCAACGACGATTTGTTTTATTTGTTTGCTTTAAACGGTTTGCGCGTCATCGACAACGGCGAATATTGGCGGGTTGTGAGCGTATGGTTCGTGCATGGCAACTTGTTGCATCTTTTGGGGAACGTCTTCTTCGGCATCTTTATTTTCGGAGCCGCGCTTGAGCGCATCCTCGGCTGGAAAAAATACGCCGTTGTCTTTTTCGCCTCGGGCCTCTTTGCGAGCTTCGCGATCGTCGTGTTGGACTACATCCAGGATTCCCCCGTCCCGACCGTTGGCATCAGCGGCGCCGTCTTTGGCGTACTGGGCGCGTTTTTGTACTTGATTCTCCGACGTTCTCATTGGTTCACAGAAAGCGACATCAGCGGCATCAAGGGCCTCATTTTCATCAACGTCATCTTTTCCCTCGCCCCCGGCATCAGCGCCCCCGGACATTTCGGCGGTTTGATTGCGGGGTATTTGCTCGCCGCAATCTTGCCGATTGGCCAAGACAGGAGAAGAAAAAAAGGCTTCGGCGACCCTTACGGGGACCCCTACATCGACCCCGCCTCGCTTGACGAACTCGACGACGTCGAGGAAGTCGACGATGACGACGATGACGATCCGTTCTCAAAATACGACAAAGATTTTTACGATTATTAAACCGCTTGGAAAAGCGGTTTTTTTCTACGCTTTGCCAAAAAAGTGTTATAATGTCTTTTAAGGAGTGATGACATGGAGACTTTCATTTTTGTGGGCGTCGTCGCAGTTTTTGTTTTGATGAACGCCTTTGACGTTTTTACCCGAATCTTGAACCTTAAAGCGAAAAAACAACCGGTGCCGGAAAACGTTCGCGACGTTTACGACGAAGCATCGTATGAAAACTGGCAATCCTATTCGGCCGAACACGAACGAATCGGATTCCTGCGCATGGGCGTTTCGTTTGCGCTCGTCTTGGCGCTTCTTGTCGGCGGCGTTTTCGCCCGTTTGGCCGAATTCGCTAAAGACCTTACCGATTCGGTCTATCTAGAAACGCTGATTTTCTTCGGCGTTTTAGCGCTGGCTAGTGGCGTAGTGTCCTTTTTCTTCCGCTACTACAAAACCTTTTCAATTGAAGAACGCTACGGGTTCAACCGTTCGACGAAAAAGATTTTTTTCCGCGACCGTCTGATGAGCCTTTTCTTGGGGTCTGTTTTGGGCGGCGGCCTTTTGCTTTTGGTTCAAAGCATTTACGTGCGTTTCGACGCGGAATTCTTCTTCGTTGCTTTCGTTGCCGTTTTGGCGGTTTTCGCGTTTTTGAACCTCTTTGGCGTCAAGCTTTTCTTGCCCCTTTTCAACAAGCTGACCCCGCTTGAAGAAGGCGAACTGCGCAGTCGCATCGAACAACTCGCCGAAGCGGAAAACTACGAAATCAAAAAAATTTCGGTCATGGACGCTTCGAAACGTTCAAGCAAGTTGAACGCGTTTTTCTCGGGCTTCTCGCGCTTCAAAAACGTCGTGCTCTTCGACACCTTGTTCGATAAGATGAACGACGACGAAATTTTGGCCGTCTTGGCGCATGAAATCGCGCACTCAAAACACAAAGACGTGCTCAAGCGATTGTTCTTCTCCGCGGGGACGCTTGCGATCATGTTGCTGTTGCTGTATCTCTTTTTGAGTTGGGGCGCTCTTTATCGGGCCTTCGGACTGGAAGAGGAAAGTTTCGCTTTCGGGGTGTTGCTGTTTTTCATCGTGGTCCATCCGGTGGCGCTTTCAATCAGCGTCTTTGAAAACGCCGTTTCAAGAAAAGCGGAATACAAAGCGGACGCATTCGCCGCAAAACGAGTCGGAAAAGAACCCATGCAAAGCGCGCTCAAAGTTCTTGCCCGGGCGAATTATTCCAATCTGACCCCGCATCCCGTATACGTCTTTTTGCACTATTCGCATCCGCCTATCGACCGCCGTGTCAAAGCTTTGGAAGAACTCTAAGACAACCCACATGAAAAAGACCTTCACATTGGAAGGTCTTTTTTAACGTTTTCCACTGTCGTAAGGCTCACCCGCGGCTCGAGGGGCTTGCGACTTCTTCGAAGTGAAGGCGAGCACGACCAAGGTGGCAACGTAGGGAAGCATCCGGTATAGTTGGCTCGGCAGGTTCAACTGGTTCAACCCGGGAAAACTGTCGCTTTGCGTGGCCAAAAGGCGCATGAACGAAAAGAAGAGCGCAACGAGAAGAATGCGCATAGGCCGCCACTGTCCGGAAATCATAACGGCGAGAGCGAGGAAACCGAAACCGAACACTTCGCCGCCAAACTGACGTTGGAAAGTGAACGCGTAGGCGGCGCCGCCCATGCCGGCCAAAGCGCCGGAAGCTAGGACGCCGATGTAGCGAATCTTATAGACGTTGACGCCGAGCGATTCTGCGGCTTGCGGATGTTCGCCGCAACTGCGGAGGCGCAGCCCAAGTTTGGTTTTGTAGAGGATGACCATCGACGCCGCAAAAATGAGTACGATGATGTAAGTCGACAAATAGGCGTTGGTGAAAAAGACGGGCCCGATGATTGGAACGCTCGATAGGAAGGGCACTTCACGAATCATGGTGGTTTCTGTGAACGGAAGCCTGCGGTGGCCGTAAATGGTGCGGGCGGTGAAAACGGCGAAAGCGACGGCAAAGAGATTGAGCGCCGTGGCGCTGATGATTTGATTCGATTTCATGTGAATCGAAGCGAAGGCGTGGGTCAAAGAGAAAATCGTTCCCAAAAGCGCGCCGATCAGAAGACCGATTAACACAACGATTTGGATCGACATCCCGGCGAACCACCCTGTAAAGAGTGTGGCGGCGTAAACCGAGGTGAAGGCCCCCATGACCATGATGCCCTCAAGAGCGATGTTGATGACACCGCTTTTTTCGGTGTAAAGACCGCCAAGCGCCACAAGGGCGAGCGGCGCCATATTCATTAAGATGATTGGCAGAATGTAATACATAAAACTCGCAAATTCATTCATCGCGTTTCAACCTCCTCGCTCAAACCCATCGACGCTTTCGTTCGCTTGTCGATGAACGTCTTGACAATTTTTTGCAAAAAGAGACTAAGGGCGCTGAAGTATATGATCACTGCAATGATGATGTCGATAATCTCGGGACGGAAATCGTAGAGTTGCAAGTAGGTTCCGCCTTGATGCAAGGCGCCGTAAAACAGACCGGCAAGCATGACGCCAATCGGCGCGGAAAGTCCCAACAAGGCGATGGCGATGCCTGTGAACCCTTCGGTAATCAAGATGGTTTCGTAAGGAAGATGCCTGCCCGGTATCAAATACATCATCGCCCCGGCGACGCCGGAAATTGCGCCGGCGATCACCATCGCAAGCACGATGTTCCGCTTTTCGTTCATACCGGCGTAACGGGAAGCGTCCCGGGAAAACCCCGTGGCTTTGAGTTCGTAACCGAAGGTCGTCTTTTTGAGCAAAATGTGGGTGATGGCAACAAAGAAGACGGCGATGAAAATGCCGATGTTTATTCTTGAACCGGGGAAAATGTTTTGCAAAAACAAAACCGGCAGTCTTGCGCTTGGAAGCGGATGCGCGGTGCGGCTGGCTTGAAAGTCGTAAAGGAAATTCATGATGATCATCGTGTTGAAGTACATGGCGACGTAATTGAGCATGATCGAAGTGACGACTTCGTGAACGTTGCGGAACGCTTTTAACAACCCGGGTATGGCGCCCCAAAGGGCACCGGCAAGCATTGCGCCAAGCACGGCGACCACCCAATGGAAGGGACCCAAAAAGCCCCAGTTCACCCCAATGTATACGGCGGTCAGCGCTCCCATGGTCAGCTGACCGGTGGCGCCGATGTTGAAAAGGCCCGTTCTGAAGGCAAAAGCGACGCTCAGCCCCGTCAAAATGATGGGGACGCCGAAATAAAACATGTTGCCGAGGCTTCGCAGTCCTTCCTGAAAGGGTCCGGTAATGACGGTGAAAAATCCCGGGAACGCTTCCAACGGATTGACGATAAGCATCAACGCCAACCCGAAGAGCAACCCGCATACGATCGCCATGACGCTAGAGGTCGCCTCTATGCGCGTCGGAGAACGTCCGATTCTCTCAAGCGTCTTCGTCCATAAGTCTTTCATGAGGCTTCCCTCCTTTTCGAACCGCTCATATAAAGACCCAATTCGCGCTCGGTGACGCTAGCGGGGTCGAACTCTCCGACGTTTTCTCCTTCATAGATGACAACAATACGGTCGGAAAGCGACATGACTTCGTACAAATCCAACGATATGAGCAACACCGCTTTTCCTTCGTCGCGCTGAGAAACGAGCAAGTCGTGAATGTATTCGATCGCGCCGACATCAAGACCTCTTGTGGGCTGAACGGCAATCAAAAGATCGGTATGCCGGCTCATTTCCCGAGCGATGATCGCTTTTTGCTGGTTGCCGCCGCTCATGTTCCGAGCCAAGGCGATAGCGCCTTTGCCGGTGCGGATGTCGAAAGCGTCGATGAGTTTTTCCGCATAACTTCGGATCGGCGCAAACTGTAAAAAGCCCTTTTTTTGAAAAGGCGGCGCAAAGTACTGCTGCAAAATCAAGTTGTATTCTAAGGGATAATCGAGAACCAACCCGTGTCGCTGTCTGTCTTCAGGAACGTGGGCCATGCCGGCGAGGCTTCTTTCTCGAATGGAAGCGTGCGTGATGTCTTTCCCATTGAGAACGACGCTGCCGCCGGAGATCGGACGCAATCCGGTGAGGGCTTCAACCAGTTCGGTCTGGCCGTTTCCTTCAATGCCGGCAATGCAGAGGATTTCGCCTTTGCGCACTTCAAAGCCCATTTCCTTGACAACGTCCCTTTTGGACCTGTCGCTATGGACACAAAGACGTTCGACCTTCAAAACCACTTCTCCGGCCTCCGCCTTTTTCTTGTCGATGGTAAAAGAGATTTCGCGACCGACCATCATTTCGGCAAGTTCTTCGTTTGTGGTCTTTTTCACATTGACCGTACCGATTTTTTTGCCCAAGCGAAGCACCGTGCAACGGTCGGCGGCCATTTTGATTTCTTTTAGTTTGTGGGTGATCAAAATGATGGATTTGCCTTCTTGGGCCAACGATTTCAAAATCTTGATCAGTTCGTCGATTTCTTGAGGCGTCAACACCGCTGTGGGTTCATCCAAAATCAAGATGTCGGCTTCGCGGTAAAGCATCTTCAATATCTCAACCCGCTGTTGCTGTCCAACGGAGATGTCTTCGATTTTGGCGTATGGGTCGACTTTGAGCTTATAGAGTTCACTGAGTTTTCGTATTTTATCGATCGACTTTTCCATCGTCAGCAATCCGTTTTTGGTGTCTTCTTCACCGAGAATGATGTTTTGGGCCACGGTGAAATTGTGCACCAGCTTAAAATGTTGATGCACCATGCCGATGCCCAGTTTGGTGGCGTCGCGCGGACTGTTAATCCGAACTTCTTCTCCCCGAATGGAAATGCTCCCTTCATCCGGATGAAAGAGTCCGAACAACACGCTCATGAGCGTGGATTTTCCGGCGCCGTTTTCCCCCAACAAAGCGTGGATTTCTCCTTGTCTCAAGTCAAAATCCACTTTGTCGTTGGCGATGACGCCCGGAAACTCTTTGGTGATGCCTTGCATGTTTACGACGATTTCCATGTTTTCACCTCGCATGGTTGCGGACTTAGAGAAAAAAAGGGAAAAGGGCATCCCTTTTCCCTTTTTCGTCAATCGCGTCGCTAGTTGACCGTTTCTGCCTCAATGTCGATTTCTCCGAGGTCGTGTTCATCCAAGAATGCGATCAAATCGGTGTAGCTTTTGGGGACAACGATGTCGCCATCGGCGATAAGAGCGAAAATGTTGTCGTAATCACTTTCGGTGAAAGTCTCGAAACGGCTGTTTTCAAGCGGCAAGCCGACTCCATCTTCGGTTGCGGTCAGGTTCCATGTGACTCCGCCCGGGAAATCATCGGCGTAGAACAAATCCAACGCGTCTTGCGCCGCGACGGCCAAGGCTTTCATGGCGCTTGTCAAAACGGTGTCGCTATGATGAGACTGGTCGACGTCAACGCCAATCATCCAAGCGTCTTGCGCTTCGGCGGCTTCCATCACACTGAGTCCTGCGCCGCCCGCGGCCGCAAAGATGATGTCCGTTCCGCCCTGATACCATCCGGAAGCTTGACTGACGTGATCGGGGTCGGGGTCGAAGCTGTCAAGATAAGCGTAACGGTCGTTGGGGAAATTGATTTCCTTTTCCATCTCGTTTGCGGCATAATACGCACCGGCGATGAATCCTACACCAAAGCGCACTACCGCCGGTACGGGCATACCGCCCATGTAACCGAGATCTTCAAATCCCTCTTTGACCGCGGCGTATCCCGCTAAGAATCCGCTTTCCTCTTCCGCAAAATAAATCGAGAGCGTATTGTCGCCAACCGATGGCACCCAATCGCCGGCATGCGGCTCTCCGTCAATCAAAACGAACTTCACATCGGGGTGTTCGTCTTGGGCCACATAAATGGCTTGCTCGAACAAAAATCCTGGGGTGATGATGATTTCCGCACCGCCGCGTACGGCTAGGTTGATGGCTTCGATGTATGCGTCGTCGGAAATTTCTGACGGCCGATAATAACGGTACGACTTATCGTTGGCCTCCGCGTATTCTTTGATGCCTTCCCAAGTTCCTTGGTTGAACGATTCATCGTCGATGTCGCCGGCGTCTGTAATCATTGCGATCTCATAAGTTCCTCGACAACCGGACAAAGTGAAAACAAAAAGCAAAGCAAGTGCAAAAAAAGACAATTTCTTCATAAACGACCTCCCTTATTTTGTGTGATTTCGATATCACTTATATTATAGTTTGCATTAGGCATAAAGTAAAGATATGATGCGCAAAACTTTCTCCATAAAAAAAAACGCCGCAGTGAACATCGTACCGGTTCAAAACGGCGTTTTCATTTTGCACGACTCTTACTATAAAGGATCTTCAATTGTGACGGTGTAGACATTGATGCGGCCGGTCTGTTCGACGTAACCGTCGATGAAGATTTTGCCATCCTTTTTGAGAATGCCGGAGAGTTCTTGTTCGTCAAATGTCTGGGTCCGATCTTCACGCAAGCGTATGAAAGGAGTCCGTTCATGGCCGGCCACGACCGTTTTTCCTTTGACGCCCGGAAGTTGCGATTGGTAATTCCAAGCGTAGTCGCGACGATTTTGCTGCCGCCAATACGGGTTGGCCCCATCAATGCCCCCGTGGACGAAAATATATGGGCCCCGTTCAATGAACGAAGGCAGGCTTTCAAGCCACGTTTGCAGTTTCGGGTAGGCTTCATTAATGAGCTTGCGCATCAGCGGCAGGCTCTCGGGCCCTTCGTAGGGAATCCCCGAAAAGCTCTCAAGGGTCGTTTGAAAGCCGTTGTAATCAATGTTGAACAGGACGCGGTCGTCTTGTTCTTCGAAGAACTCAAGCAAGAACAAATCGTGGTTGCCGATCAAAAAGGTGCCTTTTCCCTTTTTATCAAGGCCATGGGCGTATTCGTAGACTTCTTTGTTTTCGGTGCCTCGGTCGAAATAATCGCCAAGACCAAGCAGATGGTGGTCGTCGCGATTCTCATCGAACCCCGCTTCGTTCAAAGCTTTTTTCAGTTCTTTGTAATGACCGTGAATGTCGCTTACAATAAAGAGTTTTTGTTGTTCACCCATCGTCATCACCCTTGGGGATGGAGCGTTGTCCGGTAAAATCCTTGGCAAACTTTTTGACGCTTTGTTCGGTCACGGTCGATTGAAACATCTTTTCAAGCAGTTTGGGCTTCACGGTCGCTTTATGGGCGCCATAAAGCAGCGCTCTCTCGATGAGAGAAGCCCCGTCGAAAGAAGCGGCGATGATGGTGGTGTTCATCGCTTCGGCGTCGAATTTGTGACGCAATGTTTCGATCAAAGCGATGGGCGCTAACCCCGCTTTGAACATCCGCTGCACATAGACCACAACCGCCTTTGCGCCGCATTTGACGCTCATAAGCGCTTGATGGAACGTTGTGATTGCGGTTGCCGTGACGGGAATGTCGTCGCTAACGGATTGCATCAGTTTGTACCCTTCAGGAGTTGCGGGGATTTTGAGCGAAAAGGGGTGCTTCATGTTCTTTTTGAGCGAAGCGACCTCTTTTTTCATCTCCGCTTCCGTTTGGCTTACGACTTGAATGTAAAGCAGTTTGGGGGCTATGCGTGCGGCAATCGCGTTCAAATGTTTGAAATAATATCGAACGTCTTCACGGGCCATTAAGGTGGGGTTGGTCGTCACGCCTTCAAAAACATAGGCATCCCACAATTTGTCGATGGCCTCGAAATTGGCGGAGTCGATTAAGTACATGGATTCCCCCCCTTTTATCGTGGTACTTTCATGATACATGATTTTTCCGAAAATGCGAAGAAAAAAACGCTTCCGACGGGAAGCGTTTCATCCATAATATACGACGGTGCCCTTTTCGCCTTTGATGGCGTGCGCGGCGTCTTCAAGAGACGCGATGATTGCTTGTGCGTCGTCTTTTCCGCTGACGAAGTCGATGGCCGCCTCGACTTTCGGCAGCATGCTTCCGGGGGCGAACTGTCCTTCTTCAATGTATTCTTTCGCTTCGGTAGTGGACATTTTCTCAAGGTCTTTTTGGTTGCTTTTTCCGAAATTGATCGCGACGCGTTCGACCGCGGTCAGGATGACGAACACATCCGCGCCCAAAAGTTGCGCGAGGGTCGCGCTTGAGGAATCTTTGTCGATGACGGCGGGGACGCCTTTGTAACCTGCGTCCTTATGAATGACGGGAATGCCTCCGCCGCCGGCGGCGACAACGACGGTGTCGTTTTCAAGCAGGTTGCGGATGCTGTTTTTTTCTAGGATGTCAACGGGTTTGGGGCTCGCGACGACGAATCTGTATCCGCGTCCGCTGTCTTCGACAATGGGAAGGCCGGTCTTTTTTTGGAGAGTTTCCGCCTCTTCTTTTTCCATAAACGAACCGATGGGCTTGGTCGGATTTTCAAAAGCTTTGTCGTTTCCATCGACGACGGTCTGGGTGACGACGGTGGCGACGTCCCGGTAAATGTTTCGTTTCAACAGCGCGTTTTTGATGCCGTTTTGAAGATGGTAGCCGATATATCCTTGGCTCATGGCGCCGCATTCGGGAAGCGGCATCAAGGGGGTCTTTCCGTTTCCTTGATTGGCGTCTTCAAAGGCGCTTTGAATCATGCCGACCTGCGGGCCGTTGCCGTGGACAACGACGACTTCGTGTTTTTGTTCAACCAAGTCGGCGATGCTTTCGCTCGTGTTTTTGACGAGTTCTTTTTGTTCTTCGGGGGTGTTTCCTAAGGCGTTTCCGCCTAAAGCTACTACAATTTTCATGTGAGTTCCTCCTTGTTTATTCAACTTCGCATGACGGATTTCGCGTCATCCGTGTTTGGCTCCACACTCTAATATGCGACATTTGCACGGCTTTGTCAAGCAAATCCCGCAAACGGCATAGTCCAAAGAAAAACCGCAACCATGGGTTACGGATCAATCGTTCACACCTTGCAAGACATAAAGGGCGGTTTCCAAGTCCTCGTCCAAATACTCGGCCGATTGTAGTTCATCGATGGTGCCTTCGCGGTGGTAGGTTTCTTCGACTTTCCTGCGCAAGCCTTTAAAGACGCTCACCGCTTCTTTAGAAGGCGCCATGAACGCGTGTTTTCCCATTAATTCCCGCATCGAATAGGCAAGAATCAAGTCCTCATCCTGCATGCTCTTGAGGGTTTTAAGGCGTTTGCGCTTGTATTTGAAAAAAGTTTCGTTGGGGACGTGGCGCATACCGGTCTCTTCCTCTGCGGCTTTTTCGCTTTGACGCATTTTCCGCGAGAGTTTGATCAGTTTTTGAATGCGTTTTTTGCATTTTTTGTCCATGGAATCGACCTAATCGTAGAGGTTGAAAATCTCGTCGACGACCTCGTAGGGCCTTGTCACATAGTAAAACGACAGTTCGGTCATGCCGGTCGTCTTAAATATGATGTGTCCGTAGTTGAAACGACGTCCCATGCGGGAGGTTTGAACGTCGATGGCCGCAATTTGGCGAAGCGGGATGAAGGTAAATTTCTTGATTGAACGGCCTTGTTTGTGGATGATGCGTTTGGTCGTCAATTCGATGCGACGTTTGCGGACACGAAAAACATAGGTCAAATAGACGATGAGGTATAGTCCGAAAAGAAAATAGGTAAAATAATGCAGCATCGGGTCTTCGGCCACAAAAAAGGCGTAATAGCCCACAACCAAAAGAACCGCCAAGAATGTAATCATAATCTTAGAAAACAAGAAACCGAGCGCTTTCCACATAGAAAGCCTCACAACCATCAATGTTTCTTCTTCACGTTGCGCCATGCAATCTCCCCCATCTTTATGATATTGTCATTATACCACTATCTTTGCGAAGATGCACATTTTTTCTATGCGCAAGACGGGCAAAGCCTATTTATGGCGAAACCCGTTTTCTTTCAAAGAAAGCAAGAGCGTAAGAAGTCCGATGAAAATAAGACCGGCACCTATTAGTTCGAGGGCTTCTTCAAACAGCGTGTCGATCAGAAAAAATCCAAGACGCCGGCCAAACTCATCCATCAACGCATCGCCACCGACTACCCAAGCGTCCATCGCCCGCAAGTTCAAGCGTTCAATGATGGCTTCGCCCAGGTTGCTGTACCAGTTCATGAAGTTGCGCGAAGCGGACAGCATGGCCGCAAGCGCGTAAAACGCATACCCTACAAGCAAGAACTTGAGAACACGGGGAAAAGCCAAAACGACATGGCGAATCTTGTAAAGGGAAAACAGCATCAAAAAACCGAACAATCCGTAAATGGCGACTTCAACACCGATGCCAAGCAAACTTCTAAAGCCTTCTTCCATTCCCAAAAGGTGTGTGATGGTACTGCGAATCATATGGCGAAGATTGCCGGTGTCTTCAAGCAACAATAATCCCATGGCGACGCCGAAAATCAAAAAATACTTTGTCAAAGGGCTTTTTTTGACAAGCATCGCTCCGGCCAAAATGCCCAGTACGAATACGGAAGCGATGTTCGACAAATACTGGAAAATCTCCGTAGGCCCTTCTTCGGCGAAAAGCAAGTACCAAAGCAAAGGGACTTTGACGTTCCTATCCAAAAGCAGGCCCTGAATGTCAAAAAGATTCAAAAAATCCACCGCGAGTACCGCCAAATAGGTAAAGGCAATGTAGCCAAGCAATATCGCCGTGAGAATGGTGCCGGTTTTGCGAATGCGTGTCATAGACAGTCTCCTTTTTCGTTTGATGCGCACAAACTCATTATATACGAATTTTTATCGTTTGAAAACACACTATTGCGCAAAAAGGCCCTCAAAGTTGAAGGAAACCGGAGAATGTATTATAATGCAGTAAACCATCCTTAATGGATAAGGAGCGATTTTCATGCCGGAAGACAAACGTGCAATAGCGCTTAAACGAGCGAAGACCCTAAAATCGAGAATCGACGATTATCTAAAAGCGCGCCCCGCGATTCCAAAAGGCCGGGAAAAGGCCAAAGAAATCAAAGAACGCAAGGAACGCATCCTAAAACTGCTCGGCGGCAGTGAAAGCGACTGGAACGACCATAAGTGGCAGCTGAAAAACCGCATTCACGATGTCGATTTCTTGCGAAAGGTCATCCATCTCAGAAACGATGAAATCGACGCCATTCGCAAAGTCGACAAACTTTTCCGATGGGCCATCTCGCCCTATTACCTCTCGCTGATCGACCCCGATGAAGTCTATGACCCCATTAAGCTGATGGCCATGCCCACGTTTTTGGAAGTCGAAGACACGTATGAAGAATTGGACCCGATGGGCGAAGAATACACCAACCCCGCCGGGACCATCACCAGACGCTATCCCGATCGGCTCATTATCAACGTCACCAACGAATGCGCGATGTATTGCCGCTTCTGTCAGCGCCGCCGCAACATCGGGCAAAAAGACGAGCACACGCCCAAAAACGAAATCCAACAATCGATCGATTACATCAAAGAAAACCCCGAAATCCGCGATGTCCTCGTGACCGGAGGCGATCCTTTGACGCTTTCGGATAGAAAGCTCGAATGGATTCTTAGCGAACTTTACGCGATTGAACACGTCGAATACGTTCGCTTGGGTTCAAGAACGCCCGTGACCATGCCGCAGCGAATCACCGACGAACTGGTCGACATCCTCAAAAAATACCATCCGGTGTTTGTGAACACGCATTTCAACCATCCGATGGAAATCACCGCAGAAAGCAAAGAAGCTTGCGAGAAACTCGCAAACGCCGGCGTCCCCTTAGGCAATCAGGCCGTGCTTTTAAACGGTGTCAACAACGACAAGTACGTCATGCGGAGTTTGAACCACGAACTCTTGAAAATCCGCGTCAAACCCTATTACCTTTTCCATGCGAAAGCCGTCAAAGGCACAAGGCATTTCAACACCTCGATCGACGACGGCATCGAAATCATGGAATACCTCCGCGGCTACACATCCGGCATGGCGATTCCAACCTATATCGTCAACGCCCCGGGCGGAAAAGGCAAAACCCCGATACTTCCCGAATATCTCGTCTCAAGAGGCAAAAACACTTTCACAATCCGTACTTGGGAAGGCGAGGTCTTGCAATGCGAAAACCATCCGACCATGGACTTGAAAAAAGCCATCAAAAGCCAGAAATAAAGAGAAAGACACCCGCGGGTGTCTTTTTCATTCGGATAGGATGCGTTTGAGATACTCTTTGAAAGCGGGGCCCAAATCGTCGCGTCGAAGCGCGTATTCGACGGTCGCCTCCAAAAACCCTTGCTTGTCGCCGACGTCGTAGCGCCGGCCTTCAAAATCGTAGGCGTAGACGTCTTCTAGTTTCGAAAGCGTCAAGAGCGCGTCGGTGATTTGGATTTCGTTGCCTTTGCCCGGTTTCGTTTTCTTGAGGACATCGAAAATCGCGGGCGTGATGATGTAGCGGCCCAAGACAGCCAAGGTCGAAGGCGCTTCTTTAACGGCCGGCTTTTCGATGAGGCCGTGCACTTTGTGCAAACGCTCTCCGGCCTTTTTTGAATCCACGATGCCGTATTTGACGACGTCTTCTTTTTTGACGGTTTGCACGCCCAAAATCGAAGACCGCTTCTCTTCAAAAACATCGATCATTTGTTTGATGCATGGTTTTCCTTCGTTATGCACGATGTCGTCGCCCAAAAGAACCGCAAACGGTTCCTCTCCGACAAACGACTCTGCGCAGGCGATGGCATGGCCTAGGCCTTTGGGTTCTTTTTGGCGGACGGTGTGGATGGTGACCATGTTCCAAATCGCGCGGCTTTCTTCAAGCAAATCGTTTTTGCCTTTTTTCTCCAGTTCGTTTTCGAGTTCGTAGGCTTTGTCAAAATGGTCCTCGATGGCGGTTTTTCCCCGTCCCGTGACGATGAGAATGTCGGTGATGCCCGATGCGACGCACTCTTCGACGATGTATTGCAGCGTCGGCTTGTCGACAATCGGCAGCATCTCCTTAGGCATTGCTTTTGTCGCCGGCAAAAAACGAGTGCCCAATCCGGCCGCCGGTATGACGGCTTTGCGTACTTTCATACAATCCCCTTTCTGTTTTTCAAAATTGTGTATAGTTGCGTTTCGTTGCGCTTGATGGTTTCCATGACTTGGAGTTCGCGCTTGACCCAATGGTTTATTGGGCGTCCGTTTGCCAAAACATCGCGGGTTTTTTCGATGGCGGATTCGAGGTCGATGAAGACCGGGGTGAAACGCAGTTCCTTTTCGTAGTCGTCGAGCTGTTGCGGGTGTTTTTTGGAGGCGAGTGTGCCGAGATAGTATTTTGATTTCATCACAAAGCGCGCGTCGTCTTCAAACAAGTCGTCGCGCCGTTCGGTTGCTTCGCCGATGACGCCATGCGGCGTAATGGCGTATCCGGTTTCTTCCCGCACTTCGCGCCGCAACGCTTCAAGAGCGTTTTCGGTCTCTTCCATGCCTCCGCCCGGAAATTTGTAATCGCCGCGGCGATTGTGGATCATGAGGTATTTTCCCTCATGACAAACAATCGCCCGCACGGCGTTGCGGGTGATGGTTTTTTTATATGGTCCGCGTTCTTCTTCGATGCGGATCTCAAAAGGCAAAGCTTTTTTCATAAGTCGCTCTCCCGTTCATTCTCTTCTTTATTTTAATCGTTACAGAATGCTTTTGCAAGTGGAGGGACAAAGAACGCTAATCGCAACATCTGATCCAATCGTTTTAGCGTCTTTTGCAAGTCGTGGTATAATATATGCAAGGAGGGAAAACCATGGATGAACGCGACTACGATCTCATGCGCAAACGCATGGTCACAACCCAGCTTGAATACCGCGACATCCGCGATGAGCGTGTGCTTGCGGCGTTTCGCAAGGTGCCCAGACACCGTTTTGTGAATTGGAGTGAACGCCCCTACGCCTACGACGACCACCCCTTGCCCATCGGCGACGAACAAACCATCTCACAGCCTTATATCGTCGCTTTGATGAGCGAAGCGCTCGAACTCTCCGAAGGCGACAAGGTCTTAGAAATCGGCACCGGCTCGGGGTATCAGACGGCCATCCTCGCCGAACTCGCCCGTGAGGTTTTCACCGTCGAAAGAATTGCACGCCTGCAAGAAAAGGCGAAGCCCGTTTTAAAAGACCTCGGATACGAAAACATTACCTTCGCCATTGGCGACGGGTACGAAGGGTATGAAGAGGGCGCGCCTTATGACGCGATTTTGGTCACGGCGGCTTCCAAAAAACTTCCCGAACAACTGCTTGAACAGCTCAAAGTGGGCGGACGCCTCGTCATCCCGCTTGGCGGCGCCTTCATGCAAAGCCTCTTCGCCATCAAAAAGCGCGAAGACACCTACGTCAAAAAAAACCTCGGCCCTGTGCGTTTCGTACCGCTGATCCACTAAGTCGGCATACGCCGGCTTTTTTTATGAAAAACACCCCGTCCGGGGTGTTTTAACCGCTGTAGAGCTTCAGTTTTTCATGAAGCAGCCGCATCAGCGCTTCGACGCTGCTTGCCGCCCAAACGATGTCGTCAAAATCTTCGTAGCGGACTTTGTCGTCAAGCGGCTTGCCGGCGAGATAACGGCTCCAACCCTCAACACAATCAAAAGCGACAACCATCCGGCCAAGCGTCCAGGCGATGGCCATCTCCGATAACGTGCCGCTGCCCCCGCCGATGGCGATAACCGCTTCGGCGTTCGCGGTGATTGCGTTCCGATAAACGCCAAGCCCCGTCGGCACAACTACGTCGGCGTAAGGGTTGGCGTCGCTCGCCTCAAAAGAGGGCAAGATGGCGATGGTGTCTCCTTCTTTGTAGTGTTTTGAGGCTTTCGCCCCTTCAAGCGCGGCTTGCATGATGCCGCCGCGTCCTCCGGTTTGGACGCGGTAACCGGCGTCGACTAACGCCTTGCCGACATCGTAAGCCAGGTTGTACTTGTCGCTTTCCTTGCGGACTTCGCCGTCGCCGACGACAGAGATTATGGTGCGCACAGTCTCACTCCTTTGAAGGGTATGTTATTTGGTTTTTGCTTTCTTGACTTCTTTGCGGAGTTTTTTCGGAATCAATTCCTTGACGCCAGGGTCGATGTGCAAGGCCTCAAGCAAGAAATTGATGTCTTCTTTGAGTTCCTCGTGGGCATGGTTGAAAACTTGCGAGAGAACGGGCGGCGGGAATTTCAGGAAAAAGCTTTTGGTGGCTTTGAGTTTGTCGGAAGCGGCTTCGATCAGTTTCGGGTATTGCTCGGCGTGGTCCCAAATAAATTCTTTGTCTTGTTTTAAAGATGGGCCGAGCCAATCAAAGGGGCTTTCCCTGGTGAGAAGGTTTTTGTCCATCAGCGTTTCGATGAAGGCGCGGTCGTTTTTCAAGCTTTCGCCCATCGCGTCTTCAGTGCCTCCCCAGCGCAGAGAAGCGATGACGACGTCCTCATCACCCCTGAGACGCTTGCTGGCACGGTGGATGATGTTTTTGTCGATTTTGAGGGCGGCGATGATGAAGTCCTTGTCGTCTTTGATTTCTTTGGAAGCGTGTTCCAAAACGTCTTCTCCGAGTTTCTCAACAAGCAACAGATGATAGTCTTCGGATACGCGCAAGTCTTCGCCTAAGTATTGCACGAGCTCTTTGTTTTTTTTGATGAGCTTAAACATGAAATCGCGATGGTTGCGGATTTCTTCTCCGGCGTGTTCTAAAGCGTGTGGGTCCTGGCGCATCGCAAGCAAAACGATGTCTTTTTTGTTCCGCAGACGGTCGCTTGCATGCTGCAATTGTGCCCCTTCGTTTTTCACGGCGGCTTCGACCACTTTGTCGTCGTCGTTAAATTCGGAAAATACGTCCAAAGAAGTTTTGTCGGCGCTGATCCGTTTTAAAACGTCCTTTTTGTCCACAAAATCCCTCCCTTTTATTTTTATCAATCCATCTTGAAGTCAGAAAACACCATACGAAAAAGTATGGTGTGGTTCCTCGTATGCTCATTCCCTTTTTCGCCTTCCGTTACGGATATGTCGTATCAAGGCAATGTCGCGGATTTTCATCGCCGTAATCCTTTCGGCATGCGCTACGCCGGACAAGAGGTTTTCTTACTTTCATTGTACCCCATCGTTTGTGGAAAGAAAAGATTTTTCACGTTGTGAACAAGTTTTTGTCGCAACTTTTCCTTTTGCCGGGAAGATGCGTGATGGTTTCATCGCCCATAAAGTCCCCGAGCAAAAAGGGCGAGGTTTGATGGTGGCGTTCTTTGTTTTGCAAGGCTTTTTCGCGGCGGTTCGTCGCGTAACAATACCCGCAGCCAAACGTGCACGTATCGTAAGCGCCGATGTCGACGCTTTTTGCGCAGCCGCAGGCGCCGCGTTGGTTGGGGTCCTTTTCGTAGGGAATGGATTTTCCTTTGAGCCTAGCGAATTTTTGTTCGTCGACGCATTTTGCGGCGGGAAAACGCGCTTCTTGAAGCGCGGGTTCCGCGCAAAACGAAAGCGTTATGCCGTATTTATAGGCAATGTCCATAAACCGCTTGGCCATCTTGCGTTTTTTCGCATCGCTTAAAGTCTCGATGCCCGCTTTTTCAAGCGCTTTGGCGTTTTTTCGGTAGGCGTTCACAAAGCTCACCGTGACCTCGTTGACGCTTCCCGAAAGGCGTTTCGCGCACTCTTCAAAGTGGGCGTAGTAATCGCTTTCTCGATATTGCTTAGAGAGGAGAACGGGGTCGTAACGCCAGACAATGCGTTCCTTGCCGATCAACCCCGCAAGCTTCTTGACGCTTGCCAAAATTCTTTCCTTGTCTTTGAAGGCGGGCTCAAGGTCGCTTCCATAGGGAGTGAGCGTCACGTGAAAATAATAGGCGTAGCCTTTTAAACGGTGAATCTTATTTAAGAAAGGCTCCGGATTTCGCGTCCAAAAAACGAAGCCGGTGACGTCTTCTTCGGCTAGTGAAACTTTGCGCACCTGTTTGCGGTTGAAGGGGTTTTTCGTACAAACCGTTTTCGCCGACAAACGGTGGAAAAACCAATCGGCGTAAAGGGCGGGAATGTCGGTTCTTCTTGAGACACTGACAATCATAGGGACCTCCCGGTCAAAAAAGAGGGCTCACGCGAGCGCCTCTTTTTGGGCGTGGATGTAGTCGTTCACGCTTTTTAGCCAACGTTCCATCAAGGCATGGTGTTTGGCTTGCTTTTTGACAATTTCCGAAACGTCGGTTTTCGTTTTGGCGTGAACGTAGGCGTTACGAAGCTGGCGGGGCGTTTTTTTGCCGCGAATGCCTCTTCCGCCTCGAAAGAGGGCGTAGATGTCGTTACGGCTGATTGAGAAGTTGAAGCGCTTTGCGGCGTTTGCGATTTCGCGGACGTTGATGCGTTCTTGGTCGGTGGTTTTGTTGTAGCGGTCTTTTTTGTAGAACTTGACCATTTTTCTAGCGGTGGCTTCACAGTCGATGTAACAATCCAAAAAGGAAAGGACATCGGGTTGGTTTTGCAGGCTGTAGGCATCGTCAAGAAGGGTCAAAAGGGCGTTTTTGCGTTGTTTGGGATTGGCTTTTCCTTTCATGCTTGTATCCCTTTTATCTCTTGATGGTAGGCGACGATGGTTTCGGCTAGGACGTCTAAGACGCTGATGGTGTCAAAGTCTTTGAGGCTCTCTTTCAACATGGACAGTTCGCTGCACCCTAAAATGAAAGACGTTTCTTCAGGGTATTCCTTTTGCAGCCGTTCGCGCAATTTTCGCGCGATCCCTTCTTTGTCGTCGCCGCTTTTGATGGCGTAGATGGCCTCGTTCACAAAGTCTTGGAGGTCCGCGTCCGGATACTGGACGGTCTTTTCCCAGTCCAAGACGTCGCGTTTGAACACGTCGGCTTCGGTGGTGCCTTTGGTCGACAAGAGGATGAAGGTGTCCTTGATGCGATGGTTCAAACGTTTGAGGGTTTCATCGACGGCGTCCAAAAACAAAAGGCCTTGTTCTTTCAGCGTGACGCTGAAAAGATGGGCCGTCACGCAAGGTATCGCGAAAGCTTGGACGTTGTGCTGTTTGAGGATTTCCAGGTTTTTCTGGATTCTTGGCAAAGGGGACTCGCCTTCGCCGAAAACGTAGCGGGTGCGATCGGGAATCATGGGGTCGTTTAAAATCATGAGCGGCACGTGTTCTTTGTCGGTTTTGGCGGCGGTTTTCGCAACGACAAGCTCAAAAAGGTGCTTGGTGGCTTCGCTGCCCATTCCGCCGATGATGCCGATTTTGTAAAGCGAATCGTTCATGGTATCCCTTCCTTTTATCATGATTAAACACCGCACGGCGTGCGAGGAATATCGACCGCCTGCTTGGATTTTGTCTTTCGTCCAGGCAAGGTCGTTTCCTGAAACTTCCATTCTCATTGTACAACGAACCCCAAGGAATGCGAAGGGGGTTTTAGCGGCGGATTTTGCGGAGCGCATCGAAATAAATCGGGGCGCCTCCGGTATGGATGAACAGGATGTTTTTTTGCCGGATGTTATCTTTTTTGACGAATTCTTTCATCCCGTAAAACGCTTTGCCGGTGTAGACCGGGTCTAAAGGAATCCCTTCATCTCGCATCGTATCCTGAATGGTCTCAAGCACTTCGTCTCCGTACTTGGAATACCCACCGAGAAGATAGTCCGTGCAGTAGTGGATGGCCCGAAGGCTTATGGGCGGTTTCCCGAGGTCTTCCATGTAGGCGTTGACGCTTTCTTTGACGGTGTTTGCGCCGTCGTCATAGTCGCGGGAGACGCTTATGCCGACGATTTCTTTTTGGTCGCCGGCTAGAATCTTGCCGGAAAGCAGCCCGGCGTGGGTGGTGCCGGTCCCATCGGCGAAAAAGATGTAGTCGAAGTGGATGTTGGTGTCGCGTTCGAACGCGCGGATTTCGTCGTAGGCTTCCTTGTAGGCCATGGTGCCTAAAATGCCGTGGCCGCCGTTTTTGATGTAGTAAGGGTTTCGCCCTTCGTTTTTCAAATTTTCGAGAATGTCTTCGACGCTTTCTTTGACGCTATGTTCGGCGACGATGCGGATGGCGCCCAAAGTGTCGGTGATGACGCTGTTCATCGCCTGTTCGTCTTCGCCCGCGGGCGAAACGAGATAACAGGGAATCCCTTTTTGCGCGGCCATGTTCGCAACAATCCTGCAATGGTTCGAATGGTGGCTGCCCGAAGTCACCACGGCGTCGTAGCCGCCGTTTTCAATCTCGGTGAAATAATAGACGGCCTTGCGGTATTTGTTGCCGCCGAAGGATAAGCCGATCAAATCGTCGCGCTTCATGTAAAAGTCGTTTTCTTGGAGGTTCAGGTTCAGTTTTTGCAAGGGAGTGGGAAACATACTATCACCTCGATTGTTTTGCAAATGAAACATGCTTGCGGTGAGAAATCGAATCTAATGTTGGAGACAAACATCCAAAAAACGATGCAAATCGTCATAGACGGCTCGTTTTTTTAGCAATGGCGTATCCAATGAACCTAGTCCATAGCGGTGCGGCTCTAAAATCAGCATTTTGCCCTTTGAATGTTCGAGTAGATTCAAAAAGGGATATGAAAAAGATGTTTGTTCGTTGGTGTTCCCGATGCCGACAATGTATAGTTTTCGCGTAAATTCGGGATAATATTCTTCGTTTTCCGACCAGTAACCTTGTCCACGTTCTTGCGATAGGAAAAATAGCGAGGAAGGGTTGCCGGAATACATTGGGACGATATAAAAGACTTTGTCGTAAGCCCTTGTTTTCTCATAAAAATCGTACAGATCGTCGTCCCTATACTTGCATACTCCTTTATAAATGCATTCATAGGCGCAGCGCGCACACAATTGAACGTTTAAATCCGCAAACCAAAGGGTGTCGCTTCCGGGGATTCGCGATTGGATTTCTTCTGCAAGCGCTTCACAATTCCCTCCTTTGCGAGCGCTAAAGGAGACAATCATTGATTTCATTGTGAACCCTCCCGCATGAACTGTAGTCTTTATTTATTCATATAAGACAATGATTATTGTACCATATCCAAAAGAATTATAAAAAATCAAAAAGGCCGTTTTTTCCGAAAACGGCCACAATATCAATTGGGTTTAACGGGAGCGTTTCTGTGAATCGTGTACAGAAGCACAACGCCGAAGAGCAAGACGGTGTCGGTGATGATAAAGGCGACCCAAAGGCTTTTTGTTTCAATGATGTGAAGCGGAATGCCCATGACGTTCATTTCGCTTCCGGGCAGCCACATCGTGCTCGTGATGCCGATGGCGAAAATGGCCAATACGATGAACCCGAAGCCGCGCAGCACCTTGAAGCGGTAAAAGCCTATGCCGATCAACCAACCGAACAAGTAATACACAAGCGTCAAGGCCGCGTTGATGGTCATGCTCAAAATATACCCGCGTTCTTCGCCCAAATAGGCAATCGTTTCGCGCCCGGCCTCATAAGGGGTGATGGCTTCAAAACCATAGGACAAAAACGTCAGCGCAAGCGCCACAACCTGCAAGCTCACAACCACGGCGAATCCCGCCGCAAGGGAACCGGCGAACGTATGTTTTCTCGTGACGCCGTGCCGGATGAAATGTTTTAAGAAATACGCCCCGGCGATGATGCCCATCACAAACATGTAGACTTGCATCGGATTTGATAGCGCACTTAGGGCGGTACGGTCGATCCACTGCAAATCGCCAATGACCAAAGCGAGCACAAAATGGAGCAAGACGATGGCGCCCAAAACGATGAACGCCCAAAGCATTTGCAGGATATAGACGCTTTGAAAAACTTTGAAGGCGGGGTGGTTACCCGGTTTTTTCATGGTTATCCTCCTTTGTAAGATGGATGAACAGTTCTTGAAGCGAGACCGTCGAAACCTGAAGCCCCTCTTCTTTCGCTTGCTTCCGATCGCTATCGGCAAAAGTTTCATAAAGCATCGCCGCTTTGGTTTTTCCGAGCGTTTTTTCATCGATGACGGTCCGTCCTGTGACAAAGGCGTCGACTTTGTCGGCGTCCCCCGTCAAAGTCACGCCGCGTTCCACGACGTCGTCGTAGGGCTCGTCGATCAACAGCTTGCCTCGATCCAATATGAGCACATGGTCGAATAGGTACGCCATCTCCGAGACAAGATGCGTCGAAAGGATGACGATGCGGGGATTCTTCGCTTGGCTTTCCAAAATCGCTTCGTAATAGATGTTCCTAGAAGGGGCGTCCATGCCGTGATGGATTTCATCGAAAATGGTGATCGGCGAGTTTGCGGCAAGGCCTTCAACCACTAAAAGGGCCGATTGCATCCCTGTTGAGAGCTTGCTCAACTTCTGGTCTTTCTTTAGTCCGAAACGCTCCATCAGCGTATGCGCATACTCCATATCGAAATTTTCCCGAAAGGATTCGCATTCTTTGAGGTATTTGGCGATGGTTTCGTCTTCGTCGGCCAAATTTCTTGTGTAAAGAAATTGCACATCCTTCATGATTGCCGCGTTTTCAAACGGATTTTCTCCATAAACCTTGACGCTGCCTCCGCTTGGTCTTTGATAAGAGGCCAGCAGCGAAAGCAAGGTGGTTTTGCCGGCGCCGTTACGGCCGATGAGCCCATACGTCTTGCCTTCTTCCATGGAAAAGGACACTTTGGAAAGCGCTCTTAAGTCTCCATAATCCAAAACAATGTCTTCAAACGTGGTTTCAATCTTCATTTTTTTCCTCCTTGGTGGTGTGAATCATACGTATTATCTCCTCAACGTCGACCTCGAGTTTTTGAGCTTCGCTCAGCAACGGCTTAATGAAACGGTCTTTCAAACGATTCCGCCGCCTTGTGAGCAGCGTTTCCTTGGCGTTTTCACTCACGAACATGCCCACGCCGCGTTTTTTGTAGACGACGCCTTCCTCGACCAGTTGGTTCACGCC
>PWFC01000025.1 GCA_003554025.1 Mollicutes bacterium | reverse complement strand
ATACGCTGCGTGGGAAACCACGCAGCGTTTTTTTATGTGTTCCGCTGTTCTTTTATTTAGAAAAATGTTAATATATTCGCAGGTGATGGATATGGATATCAAAGAACGCATCTTCAATGAGTTGCGCAAGCAGAATGTGCGCATCACAAAACAACGGCGTGCGATCATCGATGTGTTAGAAGGAAAGCACCTCACGATTCAGGAAATCCACCAAGAACTCAAGAAGAAGGGATTTCACAATCTGGGGACCGTCTACAACAACATCGACTTTTTGATCGATCATAAAATCGTCACGCAAATTTTTATAAATGGGAAGAAACATTACGACCTCACCATCGACGAGGCTTCGCACAGCGCCGATTCCCACATCCACGTCACGTGCAAAGTCAACAACAACATCATCGAAATCAACGATTCCGACATCTTCGACTATTTGAAAAACCACGAGATTTTCCGCAATTTCGACATCACGAAGTTGCAAATCATCGTCGAGGGCACGTGCCGGCATTACGATACGGAAAACTGCAAAAGCACCGACGCGTGTTTCATCCAAAAACTCGGCAACAACAAATAAAGCCCTGCGGGGCTTTTTTTATGGGCTTACTCGATTGAATGCGATGGGGAGAGGTTTGTGGCCATTTCAATAGTGTCGCACCAACAACCCACAAATAGGTTTAAATGAGCGTATGGGTTGCTTTTTACTAGGTGCTATAATCGTTTTTGTGAGGGATGGCTGTGGATCGGGGACCACAAACAACTAGATACTATAATGAGGAGTGTAGACATGGAATCGAACCTTCCCTTAATCATCGTAATCTTATTCATGCTTGGAATGATTGTGGTTGGCGCCCTTGCCAGTCGCCGCACGAAAGACAGCGAAGGACAGCTTGTCGGCAACCGGAACTCGGGTTTCATTTTGATTGTTGGTACACTCTTTGCGACCTTCTGGGGCGCCGGGACTGTTCTTGGAGCGAGCGGTTCGGCTTTTCACGACGGCGTCATGGGTGTTATTGAAGATCCTTTCGCCGCCGGGCTTGCGCTAATTTTGGTCGGCGTGTTCTTTGTGAAAACTTTGCGAAGACTAAAGTTGAACTCGATTGGCGAGTTGTACAAAAAAAGGTTTTCAAAGAACGTATCTTACGCCGCTAGCGCGTTTATGGTGCCCACGTATTTGATTTGGACGGCGGTTCAACTTTTGGCTATGGGCAAGATTGCCAACGTGCTTTTCGATGTGAATTTTACATTGGCCTTTTTGGTGGCCACCGGCATTGTCGTGACGTACACGTTTTTGGGCGGCATCCTTGCCGTTGTGTGGACGGACACCATCCAAATGATCATCATCTTGGCGGGTCTTGCGATGTTGATCGTCGTAGGCGTGCGTTTTGTGGGTGGATTCTCGGTAATCAGTGAACACACCCCCGATTCGTATTGGAGCTTTGTGCCCAATGAGACGAACCAGGTCTCCTGGCTTGCCTATATTGCGATGTGGGTGGGCATGGCTTTAGGAAACATTCCTTCGCCGGACATCGCGCAAAGGGCGTTTGTGGCGAAAGATGAAAAGACCGCGCAACGCGGCATGATTACTGCGGGTCTCATGTATTGGACTGTAGGCTTCATTCCCATCGTCTTGGCGCTGATTGGCATCACCATGATGGAAACCGGTGCGATTTCCGAAGCGTTTGTCAACGACATCGCCCAAGACAGTGAACTGCTAGTGCCTTTGATGGCGCAAAAGCTGTTTGGACCGGTCGCGCTGGGCATTTTTGCGGGCAGTTTGACAGCGGCCGTCTTATCGAGCGCGTCGACGTCTTTGTTTGCGACGGCGGTCATTGTTTCAAACGACATCTACAAACCGCTTTCGAAAAAGATTACAGACCGCAAACTCGTCCTTGCGACGCGGCTTAGCGTCGTGCTCGTGGGCGTGCTTGCCGTCCTGATCGGCCTAATCAGCGACAATCTTTACGATTTGACGGTGTTTGCGTTCACGTTGCTGTTTGGCATCTTGTTTTTCCCGTTCATCTTTGCGCTCAAATCCAAACGTGTCAACTCTTACGGCGTGATGGCGGGGATGAGCGTCGGGTTCTTGGTCAACTTGATCGGCGCCATCGCCCAACGAACCGTGGTGCCCGAACCTTGGGAGTTTTTCACGCTTGTGCCCGCGCTTACGAACCTTGTGGTCTTGCTATTGGTCAGTCATTTGACGCGCCACAAAGACCAAGCGACACCTCTTGAAAGACTGTACGATTGATGAAAAAAGGCATCGCCTGATGAGGGCGATGCCTTTTTGAAAGTCTTATGCGGCGCTGACGGCCTGTTTTTTGATTTTTTCCAAGTGCGAACTGCTCAAGCATACCGCCATGTGGGTGGTTAAGTAGTTCAACGCTTCGGTGATGGAAAGGTAATAGCGGACGGCGTGGAAGGTGATGTAATAGTTGATGTATTTGTGCTTGATGCCCCGGAACATTGAAAGATGGTGCAAGAGGCTGTCGTGGTAATTGGTGATGTCCATGTCGTCGATGTCTGCGTCTTCGACGAAACGAAGGTTCAATTCGGTTGCACGTTTTTTGAGTTTGTCGAGTTCGCTTTCGTCGTAGCAGCGGCTGAAACAACGCCCTTTGTTGTCTTGCAGGGTGAGGATGTGGCGGTTTTTCTGGAAGGGTTGAAGAAAGACGTTTTTCGCTTTGTTCTGGTTGAGAAGTATATGAAAACTGTTCAGCGTGTCGAAGACTTGCAAGATTTTGAGCCGGATTTTGCTCAAAGAAACGTAGGATATGTCCGAAACTTCTTCGATTTCCTTGAGGGAGTATCCTTTTAAAATCATGGCGACGACGTCGTTCCATTGGTTGCGCTTGATCTTTGAGGCGTTGAGCAAGGATTTCGAGTAGGAAGTGAACGTTTTGCCGCATTCAAGGCAAAGGAATCGTTGACGGTTTTTGTACTTGCCGTTCTTGTTTAAGAGCTCGGACTGACAATTCGGACAAGCGATGTCCCAAAGGTTCACCAGTTCGGTTGGAATACTGTGCATAAGCATTTTCCTCTCCGCGTGCATCCCTTTATAATTGTAACACAACTTCGTTCTAAAGAGGCGATATGTACTTTGCAAAATCAACAATTTGCTTTAAAAGAAGTTGCTTTTTGCAACACCAACAGCAACGTTTAAATGATATTTACTTATCTTGAAACGGCTTTGCTATAATAAAATCAGCGCGCGCAAAAAAGTTTCAAGGAGGTTCTATGAGAGTAGTGATTGCGCTGGGCGGAAACGCGCTCGGCAGTAACGCAGAAGAACAAAGAGAACTGGTTAAAAAAACGGCGAGCGCCATCGCCGATGTGGTCGAAGAAGGCCATGAAGTGCTGATTTCTCACGGAAACGGACCGCAGGTGGGTATGATTCATAGCGCAATGGAACAAGAAAACATGCCGTTTCCCGAATGCGGTGCGATGAGCCAGGGATACATCGGCTTTCATCTGCAAAACGCGATGCAAAACGAGTTCCGTTTAAGAGGAATCAAGCGCACGGTCGTTTCGATCGTCACGCAAGTCGTGGTCGACAAAGAAGACCCGGCGTTTGAAAACCCCACCAAGCCGATTGGTTCGTTCATGGATCAAGCGACGGCCGACTATTTGGCCAAGCGAAAAGGTCATACCTTTGTGGAAGACAGCGGCCGCGGCTATCGACGTGTGGTGGCGAGTCCGAAACCTCAAGACATCGTCGAAAAAGAAGCCATCAAAGAGATGGTCGACGCCGGCCATGTGATCATCGCCGGCGGCGGAGGCGGCATTCCGGTCGTTGACAAAGAGGAAGGCTACACGGGCGTTCCCGCCGTCATCGACAAGGACTTCGCCTCGAGCAAAATCGCCGATATCCTAAACGCCGACGTGCTTTGCATTTTGACCGCCGTCGATTATGTATCCTTGCATTTCAACACGCCGCAACAAACCGACTTGAAAGACATCCGCGTATCCGAACTGAAAGCCTTGATCGACGAAGGGCATTTCGCCAAAGGCAGCATGCTTCCGAAAGTCGAAGCGGCGCTGCGCTTCGTCGAAGGCGAAAAAAATCGCAAGGGCATTATCGCCTCTTTGGAAAACGCGGTCGACGCTTTGCGACAAAATACGGGCACCATCATCGAAAACTGAGGAGGACATTATGAAACAGCCAAGTTCAAGCGCGACAGAATTAAAGAAAAAAGATTTGAAACATATGGTCTCGATGAAAGACTTCACCAAAGAAGAAACCGACGAGATGTTCGAACTGATGGACATCTTGAAAGACGCAAGAAGGGAAAACGCGGTTCCGCAGCTTTTCAAAAACAAGACCGTCGCCATGATTTTTGAGGCGGGGTCGACGCGCACGCGCGTTTCTTTTGAAGCCGCGGCCACCTTGCTCGGCGGCCATGCGCAGTTTTTAAGCCCGCGCGACATCCATCTCGGCGCGAAAGAATCGATCGAAGACACCGCCCGCGTGCTCTCGCGCATGACGGACATCATCATGGCCCGCACCAACAACCCCGAAACCATCGACGAACTGACAAAACACGCAACGGTTCCCGTCATCAACGGGCTCGATACACGCTATCATCCGACGCAGATGCTTGCGGACCTCTACACCATCAAAGAACACATGCCTGCCGGGAAAAACTTGCAGGATTTGACGCTCGCCTTCATGGGCGATGCGACGGATGTTTGCCGTTCGCTGCTGTTGACGTGCACGAAATATGGTATGAAGTTCAAGCAAATCGGCCCCCAAAAATACCATATGGAACAAGAATGGCTCGACATCGCCGATGAAATTTGCGAAGAGACCGGCGGGTCTTATGAAATCACCGACGACGTCGAACAAGTGAAAGAATGCGACGTCGTTTATGGCGACAGCTTCTATTGGACGACCCAACTCGAAGAGAAAGACGAACGTTTGGCCGCGTTCATGCCGGATTACGTCATCACCGACGAACTCATGAAAAAGGCGAAGCCGGGTGCGCTTTTGCTGCACTGCCTGCCGGCGAACGACCAAGAAGAAGTGACGCGGGAAGCGTTGGAAGGGCCTTACAGTGTGGCGTTTGACGAGGCGGAAAACCGCCTGACGGCGCAAATGGCGATTCTTGTGTATTTCACCCACAAATACATCAAAGAACCGGACAGAGAAACTTTGGACCATTTTGAGAACAAAGCGAAAAGCTTTTTGAAAAAGCTTTAAGAGAGGAGAGAAACCATGGCGAAACGTTTGAACACGAAACCGAAGCATGACGGCTACCGCATGCCCGGCGAATTCGAGCCCCACAAGCAAACCTGGATGGTTTGGCCGGAGCGGACCGACAATTGGCGATTGGGCGCGAAACCCGCGCAAAAGGCGTTTGTGGAAGTGGCCCAAGCCATCAGCCACTACGAAAAAGTCACCGTCGTCGTCTCGGCGGCGCAATATGAAAACGCTCGCCATCTTTTGCCCGACGACGTCCGTGTGGTCGAGATGAGCAACGACGACGCCTGGATGCGCGACACCGGCGCGACCTTCGTTGTCAACGACAAAGGCGGCGTTCGCGGCGTGGACTGGGAGTTCAACGCCTGGGGCGGCTTGGTCGACGGACTGTATTTCCCCTGGGACCAAGACGACAAAGTGGCGCAAAAGATGTGCGAGATCGAAGAGATTGATTCCTACCGCACCGAAGGCTTCGTCTTAGAAGGCGGAAGCATCCACACCGACGGCGAAGGCACGTTGATTGTCACCGAAGCCTGCCTGTTGAGCGAAGGGCGCAACCCGCACATGTCGAAAGAAGCCATAGAGGAGATGCTTAGGGACTATCTCGGCGTCGAAAAGATCATCTGGCTCAAAAACGGCATCTATCTCGACGAAACCAACGAACACGTCGACAACATCGTCCATTACGCCGCGCCCGGCGTGGTGACCCTGGCCTGGACCGACGATGAAAACGACCCGCAATACCCGCTTTCCAAAGCGGCGTATGAAGTGCTTGCAAACACCACCGACGCCAAAGGGCGGAAGCTAGAAATCCACAAGCTCCACATTCCTTCGACAGTGGAAATCACCGAAGAGGAAAGCAAAGGCGTCGATGCGGTCGAAGGCACCCTGCCAAGAGAAGAAGGCGACCGCCAAGCGGCCTCTTACGCCAATTATTACATTTGCAACGACGCCGTGATTTACCCTACGTTCGGCGATGAAACATACGATCAAAAAGCGAAAGAAGTGCTCCAAAAGGTGTTCCCCGACCGCGACGTCGTCGGCGTCTACGCCCGCGAAATTATTTTAGGCGGCGGGAACATCCACTGCATCACCCAACAACAGCCGTTAGGCAAAAAATAAAAAGGAGATTATTATGGACAATGTAGAAGCGAAAATCAAGCACAAAAAAGTAAGTCTATTCAAGATGGTGCTCTTCACCGTCTGCGGAATTGTCGTCTTGGACACGTTCGTAGCCCCGGCCACCATCGGCGTCAGCTCGATTACGATTTGGCTTCTTACCGCAGTTTTATTCTTCATCCCTTATGGGCTCATCACCGCCGAACTCGGCTCTACCTACCGTGAAGACGGCGGCATCTTCGACTGGGTCAAGCGTGCTTTCGGACGCTTAAACGGCACCATGGTCGGATGGTTTTACTGGGTCAACGTAGCGTTTTGGATGCCCGCCGTGTTCGTGGCGCTTTCTTGGTGGTTCCAACTTGCCTACTTCCCCAACATGCCCGTGTTTTGGGGCGCCGCACTGGCGATTGCGCTTTGCTGGGTTGTCGTGTTCATCGGCATCCGCGGCGTGCACCTAAGCGTCTTAGTCACTAGCATCGCCGCGGTCGTCAAGGTTGCGATCCTCGTCATTTTCGGGATTCTCGGGATCGTCTATGGCGTCCAAAACGGATTCGCCAACGATTTTTCCCTCTCCGCGTTCCGCCCGGAATGGAGCGAAACCTTGGTGTTCGCACCGGCGATCGTTTACAACCTCTTGGGTTTTGAGTTGATCAGCTCCATCGCTAGCAAAATCAAAGACCCTTCGAAAAACATTCCGAAGATGACCATCATGGCCGGCGTTATGATCACGTTTGTTTATGTATTCGGCACGTTCGGCATCCTCTCCGCTCTTCCTGCGGCCGATGTCGACCCTCTAGATGGTTTCTTCTATTCCCTGCAAGAACTCACCACCGTCTTCGGCTCCGCCGGACCGGGCATCTTCAAGGTCCTCATGGCGTTCGCGCTTTTCACGCTGATGTCGAACATGATCTCATGGGCCCTTGGCGGCACGGAAGTCTTGGGCGCGGCCGACCTTGACAAGCAATCGAAACTGCTCGCCCACAAGCATAAGCGCTTTGACACCTACGACTATTCCTACATCACCATGGGCGTGCTTGCGACGTTATTGCTAGTGTTCAACTTCGGCCTCGGCGAAGAAGCGACCGATGTGTTCTGGACGGTGCTTTCCTTCAGCTTCGTGGTGTTCTTGCTGCCGTATTTGTGGCTCTTCCCGGCGTATGTCAAACTGCGCTTTACGGATAAAGACACCGAGCGTCCCTACAAGGTTCCCGGAGGCAAAGCCGGCATGTGGATTTGCGCCCTCTTGGGCGAGATCTTCATCCTTGGCGCCATCATCCTGCTTTTCACCGAAGGAAGCCTCATTTACTACTTGACGCTCATCATCGGTACATTGCTCACCATCGCATACGGTCTTTACATCTATTTCCGTCCTGACCAGGACATCAAAGAAAAACTCAACAAGTAATCCCATGCCAAAGTGCATGTAACGAAACCATCATTCTACTCCTGAACGACCGCACCCCTTATAGACCAAAAGGGGTGCGGTGTTCATTTGTGATAGAGTATGGCGCACGCTTTACTTTTTCAGCACGCTGTTATATAATACTCTCGGCGTTTCAAATTGTTCCGGTAGCTCAGGGGACAGAGCAATGGCCTTCTAAGCCATCGGTCGGGGGTTCGAATCCCTCCCGGAACGCCATT
>PWFC01000084.1 GCA_003554025.1 Mollicutes bacterium | reverse complement strand
GCGCCCGGGGGCTACATGGTCAACACATTTGAAATTGAAAACTATCCCGGGGTAGGGAAGGTTTCCGGGTTTGAACTGAGCGAAAAGATGTTCAACCACACACAAGAACTCGGTGTCAAGTACCAATACGGCGATGTCAGCAAAATCGTCGACAAGGACACGTACAAAGAAGTTCACACGCAAGACGGCAACGTCTACAAAACAAAGTCCGTCATCATTGGCAGCGGCACGGTGCCCCGAAAAGTTGGCGCTGAAGGCGAAGAGAAGTTCTTGAGCAAAGGCATCAGCTTTTGCGCCGTTTGCGATGGAGCGTTTTTCAAAGGCAAAGAAGTCCTCGTTCTCGGAGGCGGCAACAGCGCTCTTGATGAAGCGATTTATTTAACTTCTATGGACATTGATGTCACCGTGGTCAACATCTTGGATTCTTTGCAAGCCGACAAGGGAACGGTGGAAAAAGCCAAACAAAACCCCCGCATCAAGTTCTTGCTTGGGCATGAGGTGGTGAAGTTCGAAGGCGAGAACAAACTCGAACGGGTCACTTTGAAAAACGTGAAAACCGATGAAAAAACGGTCAAAGAGGTTCCGGGCGTTTTCGTCTTTATCGGCCAGATTCCGAATTCCGGTTTTGTCAAAGATTTGGGCATCACCAACGAAAGAGGCTATATCGTTGCGAACGAACGTATGGAAACCGCTGTACCGGGAGTTTTCGCCATCGGCGATGTCTTGGAGAAAGAACTCCGCCAAATCGTTACCGCTACGAGTGACGGAGCGGTTGCCTCGCAATCCTGCGCGAAATATATTGAGAATTTACAGTCCGACTCGTAAAAAAACGATGGCTCCCCATCGTTTTTTCTTTTGTTTTACGGTATAATGGTGGGGTGATAGGAAGAGGTGGTGGGCGGTGGCGTATGCGTTTTACATCGTGGTGTACGGCTTTTTCGGATATTTGCTTGAGCGGTTCATCAATTTAATCGCCTATGGACATTTTTACGACAATTCTTTGTTGATTTCCCCCGTGCAGCCCATGTATGGAATCGGCGTGGCGCTCACGCTTTTGGGTTTTGATTTGTTGAAGCGGGTAGGAATTCGTGGGAAACCGCTTTATTTGGCGACGCTTCTTATCGCTTACCTTGCAACGGCAGGCAGCGAGTTTGTCTCGGGCACGCTTTATGAACACTTCTATGGTGTCGTCCTTTGGGATTACCGTTCAACCTTTCCGTTTTGCCTCACTCCCTATACTTGTTTCGTGCCCACTTCTATGTTTGCGTTGTTGGCGTTTGCCACGGTATGCTGGATTCATCCCTATCTTGATCTCTTCTTGAGGTTGATTCCCAAACCCGTTAAAATCGCCCTGATCTTGATTGTCGTCGTTGATACGCTTTATACATACAAAGGAGTGTTTATGTGAGAAGAACCGATGTCTATGTGACCCTTGTCGCCGCCGTCGTGGTCGTTTTGCTGGTCATACCCGCAACACACCATGCTTTTTTTGGCTTCACCGATGAACATTACGTATTGGGCGGGTTTGTCAAATTCTTTTTGTTTGCGTCTTTTGGCGATTTGCTCTCTCATCGGTTGCGCCATGGAGATTGGCGCGTTCCGGGCATGCTTGCTAAAGCTTTTGCTTGGGGCGTCATCGGCGTTTTCGTTGTATTTGCTTTTCACATCTTTACCGCGGGCGTTACCGCTTTGCAAGCGGAAGGCGTTTTGCCGTTTGGTGAAGTACGCTTCTTCTTTGCCTTTTTCACAAGTCTTTTCATGAATCTCTTCTTCGCTCCGGCAATGATGCTTTCGCATCGAATCAGCGACTCCTTCATTGAAATGAGAGTGAAAAAAACTGGGAAATCGCTTAAAGAAGCTCTTGAAAAAATTGATTACTCTGCTTTTATACGCATGCTTTTTCGAACAATTCCCTTCTTTTGGTTGCCGGCACATACCATTACGTTTTTGCTTTCGCCGACCTACCGGGCCTTCTTCGCCGCTTTGCTCGGTGTGATGTTGGGGTTGTTCTTGAATATGTTCAAAAAATCGGCTTGAGGAGGTGCGGCGATGAGCTTTACATCGGACACGAAACGCGAACTGATGGACATCGAGCATGAGAACGATTGTTGCAAAGTCGCTTCACTAAGCGCTTTACTAGCGATAAACGGTTATCTAAGCCTATCTAGCGAAGGCATGCGCTTGGTTTTCCAAACCTCTTCTCTGCCTTTGGCCCGCAAAACCATCCAGTCCTTGAAAGGCCTCTATCCTGTTGAAGTTCAGGTCATCACGAAACAAGGCGTACGATTAAAAAAACAAAATCAATATTTGATGGTCGTTAAGGACAAAGTTACTCGTATTGTGCGCGAACTCGGTCTTATGGATGAAGAAAGCGGATACGCCAAAGCCATTGACGATGCCGTCGTGATGAAAGAATGTTGTCAACGGGCTTATTTGCGCGGAGCGTTTTTGGCCAGCGGGTCCATCAACCATCCCCGAAGCTCAAGCTACCATTTGGAAATCAGCGTTGAACACGAATCGTACGCCAAGGACTTGCGCGATTTGATGAACGAGTTTGATTTCAAGGCCAAAACCCTTCGCAAAAAACAACGAGCCATCGTGTACATTAAAGATTCCGAGAAAATCGGAGATTTTCTCCGTTTTATCGGCGCTTCGAACGCCCTTTTTTCTTTTGAAGACGAGCGCATCAAACGGGATTTCATCAACTCCATCACTCGTGTGATGAACATGGAGATTGCGAACCAAAACAAGACCTTCGCAGCGGCCGATCGGCAACTCAAAGAAATCGCCGTCCTCGAAAATTTGCTGGATGTCGACACATTGCCCAAGAGTATGCGTGAAGCCATGTATTTGCGCAAAAAGTTTCCGGAAGCTTCTCTCAGCGAATTAAGCGAGTTGAGCGAGGAGCATCTCCAAAGAAAGATTTCCAAATCGGCTTTGAATCACCGTTTCCGCAACGTGTCTCAAAAAGCCGCGGAGGCGCTGGAGGCGTATTATGAAGAAGGATAGTATTGGCGTAGACATCGTCGAGTTTGTCGAAATCGAAGAAAGATTGAATGAAAAGTTTGTAAGTCGAGTGCTTTCCGTTGCAGAACGTCAGCTTTATGATAAAATAGGAAACGCCAAACGGAAAACGTCTTTTTTAGCGGGAAGGTTTGCGGCCAAAGAGGCGTATGCGAAAGCCTATAAAACCTTTTCCTCACCGCTTAATTTCCGGGACGTCAGCGTGTTGAACGACGCCGACGGAGCCCCCTATGTCGTCTCGAAATATCGTCCTGAAGACGACGTAATGATTAGTATTTCGCATTCGCGTCGTTACGCGATTGCAATGTGTATTGTACGAAACAAGGAGTGATTGTATGAAAAAATTGGCGATATTGTTTGTCGCTTTATCTTTTGTCTTCATCCTCTCGGGTTGCCGGGATCAATATTTCGGCGACTACAAGACCGGCGACTTCGAACACATTAACCATTGGGAGGATTTCGAAACGATTGGAGAAGACTATGTCGAGGTTGTCTACATCTATAACCGCGATTTCAAAGGAACGTTCAACGTTGGAAGCCGCGAGGCGAACGAGGAAGTCTTCCGCTTCGGCAAAGAAAACGATTTGGGGTTGAACATGATTCTTATCAATTCGCGTGAAATGCAGGGTCAAAGACCTTTGAGCGTCGACCGTTTTCAACCGCAACTGCTTTTGGTGAACGAGGGCGTAGTCACCGCCCGTGAAACCGGCGCAACCCAAATTTTGCACTTCATAGAACAACTTGAAAGCGGCGAATACGAATTGCCTGAACGCGAAGATAAAAACAACAACGATTCCGATTCTGAGTGAAGAATTTGGCGAAAGGTTTGAGATTTATGAGAATGAAAAAATTGTTTGTGTTGGTCCTTGCAACGGTTATGGCGCTGACTTTGGCCGCTTGCGCTAGCCACGATTATGACGATTTTGAGCACATTCGCAACTGGAGCGAATTTGACGATATCTCGGAACAAGAAACAGGGCTCTTTTTCCTCTATATTTACCTTGAAGGCTGCCCCGCTTGCCGGGAAGTCAAGGACGATGTGTTTCGCTTCGCTTCTGGGAACAAAGGGAATTATTCCGTGTACTTCATAGATGGAGCCGAAATTTCCGGAGAAGCCCCTATCGACACCGGCCGATATGTTCCGGCGTTGATCGCCATACAAGATGGAGAACGTGTTGACCACGTTGATTCCGTGATGGGTGTCCGCAACGTTATAGATTCTGTGGAAGACGAAACGTACGCACCGTAAACTTCGAGAGGATGAACCCCATGAACAAAAATGTGATCAAAAACCTTCATCAAGATCTTGGCATTGCGGATAAGACCATTGAGACGGTGCTCTCTTTGCTTGAAGAGAACACCGTTCCTTTTATTGCGCGTTACCGCAAAGAGATGACCGGAGGTCTTGATGAGGAACAACTACGAAGCATCGCGAAGACATACGATTATCAAAAACAGCTGCTTGAGCGCAAAGAGGCCGTCATTCGCTTGATTGAAGAAAAAGACATGCTGACAGAGGACTTGAAGGCCTCTATTTTGAACGCTGAGCGCATTGTCGATGTTGAGGACTTGTATCGCCCGTATAAAGAAAAACGCAAAACCAAAGCCACTGTCGCGGAACAAAAAGGATTAAAACCTTTGGCGAAACGATTGTACGCACAACCCGGCGATTTCAATCCGGAAAAAGAGGCCGAAGAATTTGTTGGAGATAAGGTTGAAAGTGTCGATGAAGCCCTTAAAGGCGCGATGAATATTGTGTCTGAATGGATTAGCGACAACGCCGGTTACCGCCGACATATACGCACAGTGAGCAGGAAAAGCGGAACGATAGTCTCAAAGAAAGCGAAAAACGCAGACGATGAACAAGGCGTCTATGAAATGTATTACGATTATAGCGAATCGATGCGTGCGGTGAAGCTTTTTCGCGTACTGGCTTTGAATCGTGGAGAAAAAGAGAAGGTATTGCGCGTAAAAATCGAACCCGACGAAGAACGGATTCTAAAGTATCTTGAAAACCGTTTGGTCACAAATCAAGAATCGCCCGCCTTGGCCTTTGTCAAAGAAGCCATCGCCGATGCCTACAAGCGTTTGATTCGTCCTTCCATCGAACGAGAGCTTCGCAACGAGCTCACAGAGAAAGCGGAAGAAAGAGCCATCCACGTGTTTAGCGAAAACTTGCGCAACCTGTTGTTGCAACCGCCCTTGCGAAACAAAAGAATTCTCGGCATTGACCCCGCCTTCCGAACCGGTTGCAAACTGGCGGTTGTCGACGAGTATTCCCAATTGGAAACGACCGATGTCATTTACCCTCATACCGGTGGGAAATCGCATAATGAGGCTCTTGAAAAAACTACATCAATGCTGGAATCTTACCGTATAGACGTTGTGGCTATCGGCAATGGCACCGCCTCAAGGGAGACCGAAAAGTTTATCATCGATGCGTTGAAACAAACCGAACGGGAAGTTTATTACACCATCGTCAACGAAGCCGGCGCTTCGGTTTATAGCGCCAGTGAACTTGCCAAGAAGGAATTCCCCGAACTTCACGTTGAAGAGAGAAGCGCGGTCAGCATCGCCCGCCGGCTGCAAGATCCATTGAGCGAATTGGTCAAAATTGATCCAAAATCCATTGGCGTGGGTCAATATCAGCATGACATCACACAGTCGAAGTTGTCGGATGCGTTGGATTTCACGGTAGAAACCGTCGTGAACCGAGTCGGCGTCAATGTCAACACGGCTTCTCCTTCTTTGTTGGAATATGTTTCGGGCATTAGCTCTCGCGTTGCCAAAAACATTGTGGCGCACCGTGAAGAAAACGGTCCCTTCAGAACTAGAAATAAATTGCGGAAAGTCGCTAACTTAGGCGCTAAAAGCTATGAACAATCGGTTGGGTTTTTGCGGATTTTAAACGGAGAGAACCCTCTTGATAAAACGCCCATTCATCCGGAAAGTTATCAAGAAGCGCATGCGATGCTGGATTCTCTTGAGGTTTCAAGCGAAGATTTGGGCAGCTTTAAGATGGCTAAGGCCGTAGAAAACGCCGACCTTGAAAGCTTGATGGGTAAGACCGGCTTAGGGAGGCCTACCGTTGAGGACATTCTCACGGCGTTCAAAGCGCCTTTGTGGGACCCTCGAGATGAAGCGCCCGCGCCAATTTTGCGTAGCGATGTCTTGAGTCTTGAAGACCTTAAAGAAGGTATGGCGCTCAAAGGGACGGTAAGAAACGTCGTCGATTTCGGGGCCTTTGTGGACTGCGGCGTGAAGGAAGACGGATTGGTGCACATCTCGAAGATGCGCAAAGGCTACGTCAAGCATCCTCTTGATGTTGTGAAAGTCGGCGACGTCGTCGATGTCTATGTAGAAGGCGTGGATGTTCCCCGAAAACGGCTTCAATTAAGCATGGTCAAGCCTGAAAAATAGATTGTTTTGCCCTTATTGACAGTTGTGCGCAAATGTATTATCATATAGTAGCTTGCGGTTAGGAGTAGTACTCAAGTTGGCTGAAGAGGTGCCCCTGCTAAGGGCATAGGTCGGGTGTTCCCCGGCGCGAGGGTTCAAATCCCTCCTACTCCGCCATCAGGCCCGTTGGAGAAGCGGTTCAACTCACCAGCCTTTCACGCTGGCATGCACGGGTTCGAATCCCGTACGGGTCACCATCCGCAATCCAAACCGTGTTTTCGTGGAAAACACGGTTTTTTTCTTGCGACATATGAGAAACGCTTGAAAATGCTATAATGTAAGTGATGCGAGTTTAAGGAGGGAAACGATGAGAGATTTTTTGGACCGCGTGCATGGTACGCTTGAACATTTTGGGTTTGTCGACATTGGGATCCTGAAACTTTGCCTAGTATCGATAGGGATTCTTTTAGGGGTTTATTTTACAGCCTTTTTCGATCGGTTCGTTGTGGTGGTGTGGATATTGTTCATTCTCAGTTGGTTGTACATTGTAGTTAAAGTATTCGGTTCTTTTGTCAATCGCGATTAAAAGCATGAATAGCTTTGATTAGTGAAGGAGGCCATAGCGTGTGTGGACGTTTTACAATTGCCGTAAGTCAAAAAGAGCTGTTTGCCTATTTGCAGGCCGAGTATGGAGTTAAATCGCGTCAATTTGATTTTGAAGTGCCCCGCTATAATGTTGCGCCGGGTCAAAATGTGCTTGCCATTATCCATGACGGCAACCAATATCGCGTAGGCGCCTTGAAATGGGGGTTGGTACCGCATTATGCCAAAGACGAGAACATCGGCTTTAAGATGATCAACGCCCGAAGCGAAACGTTGCATGAAAAACCTTCGTTTTCGCCTTTGTTGAAGAAAAAGCGCTGCCTAATATTGGCGGATGGATTTTACGAATGGCAGAGGTCCCTCTCCGGTAAGCAGCCTTACCGCTTCATCACGAAAGAACAGCGGTTGTTTGCCATGGCCGGTCTTTATAGTACGTATCAACGTTCGGATGGATCGAAGCTGCACACTTGCACCATAGTCACTACCGACGCGAACGGCGTGGTCGGGAAAATACACGAACGTATGCCTGTCATTCTTAATTCGGGCGACTCTTATCGTTGGTTGGATGCGAGTGTTGAAGACGCCGAAAAACTTCTCCCCTTATTGAAGCCGTTTCCCGATGATTCAATGCGAGGGTATCCGGTGTCGAGGGTTGTCAATTCATCGAAAAACGAAACCGAAGCCTGTATTGAAGAAAGGACGGAGGCGTCTTTCGGAAGGCTTTTTTAAAATGTCAATATTTTGTCGTTGTTTTGCGTCGTTGTGGTATAATTTAATCGAGTATGATTAATGGAGACTGCCTATGAAAAAACAGTTTTTAACGGTGCCCAACTTATTGAGCTTGTCACGAGTCGTATTTTTGCCTTTGCTGGTTTATCTTGTGCTTCTGGGACAACATGGATTGTTCTTGCTTTTGTTTATCGCGGTCGGTTCCACCGATTTTTTCGATGGTTATGTCGCTAGACGCTTCAACATGGTTACCGAGACTGGCAAGATGTTGGATTCTACGGTGGATGTGTTTTTTTACGTTGCCACCGCTTGGTTCTTCTATCAACTTCATCCTGAATATTTGATGGCGCCGAATTCCTATTTTCTCATCGTGTTCTTTTCTTTGTTTGCGCTTTCGTTTATCGTTTCCTTTGTGCGTTGCGGAAAACCGATTATGATGCATACTTTCCTGTTGCGGCTTAATGGTGTTTTGGTATATTTTCTTATTACCCCTTCCTATTTCCTTAACACCACCTATTTCGTGACCGCTATCCTCATAATCTACATCGTGGCTATTGTAGAAGAGATGGTCATATTTGTGCGTTTCGGTCAAGTTGATCCCGACACCCCTTCGTTGCTTTCTTTACTTGAAAGGGCCAAGAAGGAACGCGCCCCTTAATGTTTAGCCTGCAAAACCGCAACACATTTCGCCGGCATCAAGTGGGCGTTTCGTGTTCGTCCATTTTATGATATACTTGTTTTTGAAGGGGGTATTACAATGTCTAAACCGAAAATAGCGCAAAAAGGACCATATCCGGT